>JAZSRY010000048.1:0-2885 GCA_045538735.1 Oscillospiraceae bacterium | reverse complement strand
CGTCATCCCCGGAGTCACCGACAAGAGCTACATCACCAACTCCTACCACGTCCACGTCACCGAGGAGATCGACGCTTTCTCCATGCTCTCCTTCGAGGCAAAGTTCCAGGCTCTCTCCCCCGGCGGCGCCATCAGCTACGTGGAAGTTCCCAACATGCAGCAGAACATCAAGGCCGTGCTTCAGATAATCCGCTACATCTATGACAACATCATGTACGCCGAGCTGAACACCAAGTCCGACTTCTGCCAGGTCTGCGGCTTTGACGGCGAGATCGCCATCGTTGAGGATGACGGCAAGCTGGTTTGGGAGTGCCCCAACTGCCACAACCGCGACCAGAGCAAAATGAATGTTGCCCGCCGCACCTGCGGTTATATCGGCACCCAGTTCTGGAATCAGGGCAGAACTCAGGAAATCAAGGAGCGCGTGCTGCACCTGTAAAAAAATCCACTCGAAGTAAAGGGCAAAAGCCCTTTACTTCGATTTTTCTAAGAGGTTATCTATGAATTACGGCAATATTAAATATTTCGATATAGCCGATGGTCCCGGAGTGCGCACAACGCTGTTTGTCTCCGGCTGCAGCCACCATTGCCCCGGTTGCTTCCAGCCCGAGACATGGGAATTTGACTTCGGCAGACCCTACACAGCTGAGACCGAGGAGGAGATAATCGCTTCCCTCGCTCCCGACTATGTGGACGGACTCACTCTTCTGGGGGGTGAGCCTATGGAAAAGGTGAATCAGCGGGCCCTGCTGCCTTTGGTGAAAAAGGTCAGGGAGCTTTATCCTCAGAAGGACATCTGGTGCTACACGGGCTACACTTTGGAGACCGAGCTTCTGCAGCCTTCCCGGGCCCGCTGCGAGGTCACCGATGAGCTTCTCAGCTATATCGATGTGCTTGTTGACGGAGAATTTATCGAGGCGCAGCGGGATCTGACCCTTCTTTTCCGCGGCAGCCGCAATCAGCGCCTTATCGACCTGCCCGCCACATTGCGTGAGGGTAAAACAGTTATCTGGGAGCAGAAATAATCCCGCTTTTAAAGCCTTCCCCTTGAGGGGAAGGTGTCTGCCTTCGGCAGACGGATGAGGTGTTGTTGAGGAACGGTCAAGACCGTTCCCTACAAACACCGCAGCAAAGGCTTCTTGTAGGGGCGATTCACGAATCGCCCGCGGGACGTCGAGGACGCCGTCCCCTACAAACACCGCACCCGTAGGGCGCGATGACCTCAGCGCGCCGACAAAGCCCTCCCCCTGAGGGGAAGCCTTCAAATCCATGAAAGGACAACGCTTATGGCCGCTTTTGATGAACTTTGGCCGGGAGGCCCCCGCTTCAAGCAGCAGGAGGGCTCTTTCCGCCTTTCCACCGATTCGGTGATGCTTGCCCACTTTGTCTCCGGCATCCGCGCAAACAAGGTGCTTGATATAGGCTGCGGCGCAGGTGTGCTGAGCGTTTTGCTCAGCCACGCAAGACCCGGAGCGAAGGTGGAAGGGGTTGAAATTCAGGAGGAATCCGCCGCCCTCAGCCGCGAGAATATGGAGGCAAACGGCTTTGAGCCGGCATCCATAATCCGTGGAGACATTCGGGAATACAGGAATTTTCTTAAAGCCGGAGACTACGGCCTTGTTGTTTCCAACCCGCCCTATTTCCCCGTGGACAGCGGCTATAATGCCCCCGCAGACAGCCGCGCCATAGCCAGGGACGAGCGCTGCCTCAACCTTGACCAGCTTTGCGAGGCGGCAAAATATCTCTGCCGCTGGGGCGGAGCCTTTGCCCTTGTCCACAGACCCGAAAGACTTTCGGAAATTTTCTGTACCCTGACAAAGCACGGTCTTGAGCCCAAGCGACTGCGTATGGTACAATACAAGGCGGGACACGCTCCCAACCTTGTGCTTATCGAAGCGCGGCGAGGCGGCAAAAGCGGCCTCAACATAGAAAAACCCCTCATTCTCTGCAACGCCGACGGCAGTGACAGCGAAGAGGCCAAAATGATCTATCACAGATAGGAGATACCGATGGCAGGAATTTTGTATCTTGTGGGCACACCTATAGGAAATCTCGGTGATATGTCCTCCCGCGCGCTGGAAACACTCAGCAGTGTGGACTTCATAGCCGCCGAGGATACCCGGGTCACTTTGAAGCTTCTCAACCGCTTCGAAATTAAAAAGCCCCTCATCTGCTATTTTGAACATAATCGCGCCGAGATGGGCGAAAAGCTTCTCAGCCGCCTTATGGCGGGGGAAAGCTGCGCCCTCGTCACCGATGCGGGCATGCCCGCCATCTCTGACCCCGGCGAGGACATAGTGCGCCAGTGCACTGCCCACGGCATCACCGTCTGCGCCATCCCCGGTCCCAGCGCCTGCGTCACCGCCCTTGCAATGAGCGGTCTGCCCACCCAGCGCTTTTGCTTCGAGGGCTTCCTTTCCACCACCAATAAAAGCCGTCGGGAGCATCTTGAGCAGCTTGTGGGCGAAAAGCGCACCATGATTTTCTATGAAGCTCCCCATAAGCTTATGCGCACCCTCAGCGACTTCCTCCAGTATTTCGGCGACAGGCAGATTGCCCTCTGTCGCGAAATGACCAAGATTCACGAGGAGGTTATCCGCTGCTCTCTCAGCGCCGCCATTGAGCATTTCACCGCAACTCCCCCAAAGGGCGAGTTTGTGCTGGTGCTTCAGGGCGCTCCCGAGGAAGAGCCTCAGCAGCTTAGCGCCGAGGACGCTCTTGCAGTTGTTGAGCGCTACCGCAGCGAGGGACTCAGCCTTAAGGAGGCCTGCAAAAAGGCCGCTGCAGAAACGGGCTTTTCCAAAAATGAGCTTTACTCCATGGCTCTTGAAAACTGAATAAAAAACCAGCTACTCCCTCTCTGCCGGGGGGTGTTTTCCCTTCAA
>JAZSRY010000070.1:0-5047 GCA_045538735.1 Oscillospiraceae bacterium | reverse complement strand
CGATGTTATCATCTCCTGCGACGTTCTCAACGTTGACCGCGACTGCAGCCCCGAGATCACCGCTATGATCGGTGCCTCCGCAGCTGTCAGCATCTCCGATGTTCCCTTCAACGGCCCCATCGCCGGCATTGTCCTCGGCTGGGACGGCGAGAACTATCTCTTCAACCCCACCAAGGAAGAGCGCGAGCGCAACCTGATGACCACCACCATCGCTGCCACCCACAAGAAGATCGTTATGATCGAATCCGAGGCCAAGGAAGTTCCCGATGACGTTATGTTCGAGGGTATTCTCCAGGCTCACGAGCAGGTTCAGGTAGTTCTCGACCTCATCGACAAGATGGTTGAGGAAATCGGCAAGCCCAAGTTCGAGTACTCCAAGGCTTCCTTCGACGATGAGCTTTTCGAGAAGCTTGTTGCCAACGAGTTCGAAGGCATGGAATACTGCATGGACACCGATGACAAGAACGTTCGCGAAGAGCGCGTCAACGAGTGGATCACCGCTATCGAAGAAAAGTATCTTGAAGAGCATCCCGACCTCATGCAGTACATGGACGAGATTCTCTACAAGCTCCAGAAGAAGGTTGTCAAGAAGTGGCTGCTTGCAGGCAAGCGCGTTGACGGCCGCCAGATGAACGAGATCCGTCCTCTCGCCAGCGAAGTTGGCCTCATCCCCGCCGTTCACGGCTCCGGCCTCTTCACCCGCGGCCAGACTCAGGTTCTCTCCATCGCAACTCTCAACACCCTTTCCATGTCCCAGAAGCTGGACACCATCTGGGAAGAGGAAGAGAAGCGCTTCATGCACCACTACAACATGCCTCCCTACTCCTGCGGCGAAGCTCGCGCTGCACGCAGCACCGGCCGCCGCGAATACGGCCACGGCGCTCTCGTTGAGAAGGCTCTCGAGGCTGTTATTCCCGAGGTTGAAGACTTCCCCTATGCTATCCGCGTAGTCAGCGAAGTTCTCTCCTCCAACGGCTCCACCTCTCAGGGCTCCATCTGCGGCACCACCCTTGCTCTCATGGACGCAGGCGTTCCCCTCAAGGCTCCTGTTGCAGGTATCTCCTGCGGTCTCATTCAGGACGGCGACGACTTCACCACCTTCATCGACATTCAGGGCGTTGAAGACTTCCACGGCGAGATGGACTTCAAGGTAGCAGGTACCAAGAAGGGCATCACCGCTATCCAGATGGACCTCAAGAACGACGGTCTCAAGCACGAAATCGTTAAGGAAGCTTTTGCTATCACCAAGGAAGCCCGCTTCCAGATTCTTGACGAGATCATGCTCAAGGCTATTGCTGAGCCCCGCAAGGAGCTGGCAAAGAGTGCTCCCAAGATGATCCAGATGAAGATCAATCCCGACAAGATCCGCGAAGTTATCGGCTCCGGCGGCAAGGTTATCCAGAAGATCACCGCTGACACCGGCTGCAAGATCGACATCAATGACGACGGCAACATCTTCATCGCTTCCGAAGATATCGAAGCCTGCCGCGCTGCCCGCACCATCATCGAGAACATCGTTTTCGAGCCCGAGGTCGGCAAGCTCTACTACGGCAAGGTTGTCCGCATCATCCCCATCGGCGCTTTCGTTGAGCTGGTTCCCGGCAAGGACGGCATGGTCCACATCAAGGATCTCGAGTTCAAGCGCACCGAGAAGGTTGAAGACGTTCTCAACATCGGCGATATGACTTGGGTCAAGGTCACCGAGATTGACGAGCGCGGCCGCGTAAACCTCAGCCGCAAGGACGCTATCAAAGAGCGCGAAAAGCTCGGTCTCATCGACTAAGTTAAAAAAGCAATAATAAAAAGGACTGACGGATCCGTCAGTCCTTTTTTTGTTTTGTTTGGGCATTTAAAGCCTCCCTTGTGTAAAGGGAGGTGCCGAACGAATGTGAGGCGGAGGGATTGTTGCCTCCGGCGGCCATATTCTTTTCGTGTGGCCGAAAAGAATATGGAAAGAAAAGTCCACCAAAGAGGGGTGCACAATGCCCCTCTTTTGAAACTCCCTAAGTGCAGAGATGGGAAACATATTGTGCCACATAATAGGAGCCTAAACCTTAGAGTGCACACCTCGTTTTCCGCTCGGGACGCTGCTGCGTCATGCCGCCTGTTCGGCGCCACCGGGATTTCTCCTCGTTATGTTTTCGTCCCCCCGTAGGGCGGGGGTTTACTCCCGCCGCAAAACCGCGAATCCCTCGCAGGGTCGGCAAGGATGTCGCCCCACATTCGCATGCCAAACTTTTAGATAAATCGGAGTTTTTTCAATAATTCAGACGACTTATATGTTGTTATGGAAATAATACAGGACCTTAGTTTGAGTATCAAACAGGTAAACATTGTAGTTTACAAGGGAAGTATGTCCATCGCTCCATGTGCGTTCTTCGGAATCGACATAGAAATAATCTTCTGCATCAATTATTCCTCGGTCAAAATCATAATTTACAACAACTTCGCTCGTTGGCTCAGAGCGTTTAATGGTTTCAATCCATCCCTCAAAATCATCCAGATGTGTGTTAATTACTTCCAAGTCAGTTTCCCGGATTTTCCTCAAATACTCATTCTGTGTAACTTTAGCGGAGGTGTAATAGTATTTTGCATAGTCTGTGTAATCCTGAAAACCGCCCGAGGTGAAGAATTCGCGATTTTCATATTTGCCCAAAGATGCTATCACAGGATCTTCTAACGATATGCAGGCGGAGAGAGACAGCACCATTACAAAAAGGCAGAAAACTGCTATTATCTTTTTCACGAAATCACACTCCTTCGTCAAATTCGGGCTTTGGTACGGTGCAAATTATTTATCAATCACCGCCGCCGGGGATGAGAGGATAGCAAAACAGCACTTCGCCGTCTTTGTCCCTATAGGTGCAGAAGCTTTCATCAGTCTTCATAAGGCAGCCGTTCCAAACGCTGTCCCATGTTCCGGCTTCCGCATAAAGCTCCATATCGGCGGTATAGAGATCCGCGCCGGAGCTTCTTTCCGCATTCTGTCTGTATACCGCTACATATTCCTCACCTGCGAAACGGTCAAGGATGGCGGCAAAGGTGGACATACCGTAGGAAGCCGCGGGGAACTCATAGACATTTTCCAGGTCCCAGCTTATAAGCTTGGCGGGGCTTTCTTCTCCGCCGTCCCAGAACACAATGTACTCAAGAGCGCTGACAGGGCCCATTATGAAGTTGCGCATAAGAGGGTCGGTGAAGCCGTTTGAAGCGCCGGGCAGCTTCAGGCTTTTGCCGCTTTCCACATTCACAAGCTCGGTGCCCTCTTCGCTGCGGAAGCAGATGAGGGGACTTGTGCCCAAATAGGAGGCCTGTTCCCAGCCTTCGCCGAAGGGCAAGGTTCTTCCGTCAGCCAGATACAGGGTTTCATCCACAATATGGCCGAAATCGAAGCAATAAACGCGCTGGTCGGCGGAGAGAATTTCGCCGCCTGCAAGGTCATAAACAACGCTTTTGTCATCCTTGGTGGCGCAGTAGCCGCCGTCAAAAATCTCTACGTAATTATAACGGTGGGGGACTACCCATTCCCCCGCGTAGTTGACAATACCTGCGCTGTAGCCGCCTCCGTCCAGATAGGCGCGGATGGCGTTTTCGCCTGCGAAGTCGGCGCTGTACCAGCCTCCGCAAAGAATATTTCCCTCGGGGTCGATGAGATAGGCCTCGTCTGCCGCGCCGTCGGAAAGCCATGCGAGAAGGTAACCGTCCCGACCTGCGTAAACATCCGTTCCGTAATTGAGCTCAAGATTGCCCAGCTTCAGGTCATCCTGAGTCATAAGCACATTGCCCTCAAAGTCATAGATGACGAACTGGCTGCTTTCACTGTTGCGGGCGCAGAGCACACCGAAATCAAAGACCATCACGTGGAAATAGCTTTCGGGGCTTACGAAGCTTCCGTCAAGGCTGGCAAGGGTATAGACAACGGCCGCCCCCTCGGTTCGTCCCAGCAGCAGCATGGGAACGCTGTGCTCTATGCCGCTGCCCTCATAGTAGCAGCAGCGCTCAACCTCTATATACACCGGATCGCAGATTATCCGTCCGTTTTCATCAAAGAGACCGTAGATATTCTGCTGTCCGCTCCATTCGTCATAGTTCACGCGGCCCACGAAGGGGTAGATTGCGCCGTAATCGTCACCTGGAGCCAGGGCATCAATCCAATCCTCCTGCAGACGGGTGAACTTTGCCTGAGGCTGGGCAATGTCACCCAGTGCGCTCCAATCGGTTTTCACCACGAAGCCGCCGGAGGTTGCGGTTTTTTCGGGGGCATCGGTGAGATCCATGACGGGCACATAGCCCTCACGCTCCACAAGGCGCTGACCCTCGGCGCTCTGCAGCCACTCAAACATGACTCTTGCAGGGCTGTCGGCAGGCTCATCTGCGGCAATCACGGTGTAGTAATTGCTGAGATGGGGATAAGCACCGCTTCTGATATTCTCATCGGTGGGCTCAACTCCGTCAACGGAGATGATTTTAAGACCATCTGCCATACGCATATCGTTTGCATAGTAGTATACGGAGTAGCCGATAGCGTTTGCGGAGTTATCATAGCTTTTCACGTACTCCATCAGCATGCCCATGCTGCCAGCCATATACTCGGCGGGGGGAGTCATCATGGGGACATCCTTCATCACAAGCTTTTCCATAAGAGCCTGAGAGCCTGCGCCCGCGTTGCGCTGGAAGGGGGCAATGGGCTCATCGGCTCCTCCCACCTGACTCCAGTTTGTGATCTCGCCGGAATATATGCCGATAATCTCCTCGGTGGTGAGGTTATCCACCGCATTGGCCTCATTCACCACAAAGATAAGGGCATCGGTGGCAATGGGCTCCATCTCATAGGCGAAGTTATTGAGGGCAAGCTCCTCAAAAACGCTCTCAGCGGGCCAGCTGGCGATAAGAATGTCACAGTAGCCCCACATGAGGTTGTGGTAGGACTGGCTGGTGCGGTTAAAGTGGGTGAGCTCTTCGGTGCTCTCCCGGCTTTCGCCAAGGAGCACACTTGCCGCAGCCTGAGCCAGAGGCACAAGGGAGGTGGAGCCGTCCATTCGGGGCA
>JAZSRY010000051.1:0-11255 GCA_045538735.1 Oscillospiraceae bacterium | reverse complement strand
CCCGTATAACGGGTGGCCTGCTCTGGCCCTGTAAGGGCCTGATACCAGCTGAGCCTTAAGGCTCCCGAATCGTATTCCTCTCGCACACTTGCCCCACTACCAACTTCAGTTGGCGGTGGGGATTTTTATTGGCCCCCTCTGGCGAGGGGGCTGTCGAGCGTTTGCGCGAGACTGGGGGAGAGAAATTGCCTTAACGTTTTCTCTCCCTCCGTCTTTTGCTTCGCAAAATCCACCTCCCTCGTCAGAGGGAGGCATCCGCTGGGTTGGGACTACTCATAGGCATAGCCTTCTTTGAACCACGGGCATAGCCCGTGGTTGTCGTTTTACAACACAAAAAACGGCTCGACTTTTGTCGGGCCGTTTTTTATTCTACTTATATTCCTCTATGAGGGCTTTGAATGCGGGCATTGAGCGGATAATCATATCCTTATCAACGCAGTAGCTTATGCGGATATAGCCGGGGCAGCCAAAGTCATCGGCGGGGCAAAGGAGCAGCTCGTGAGCCTTACCTCTCTCGCTGAAGGCCTTGGAGTCGCTCTCCAGAGCCTTTACGAAGAGATAGAAAGCGCCGTCGGGCTTCACGCAGGTATAACCAAGCTCCGTAAGTCCGTTATAGAGAATGTCGCGATTTTCTTTATACTTGCTGATATCGGCGGTTGCATCGAGGCATTCCTCGATGACCTGCTGCATAAGGCTGGGGGCATTTATATGACCCAGTGCGCGGGAAGCGCCTGCGATTGCGAAGTTCACCTCGCTGCGCTCGGCCATCTTGTCGCTGACGGCCAGATAGCCAATGCGCTCACCGGGGATGGAGAGAGCCTTGGAGAAGGAATAGCAGATAACGGTGTTATCATAGAAATTCATCATGCAGGGAACCTCTATGCCGTCATAAACCAGCTCGCGGTAGGGCTCATCGCTGAGGAGATAAATGGGATGACCGTATTTTTCCTGAGCCGCATTCATAATATCGGCAAGCCCCTTGATGCTCTCACGGGAGAGGACAACGCCGGAGGGGTTATTGGGGGAATTGACGATAACACAGCGGGTTTTTTCGCTGATAGCTGCCTCAAAAGCGGCAAAATCAATCTGGAAATCGGGTTCTTTGGGAGGCACGGGTACAAGCACGCCGCCGGAAGCCTCAGTGAAAACGGTATACTCGGGGAAGAAGGGAGCGAAGGTAATAACCTCGTCGCCGGGCATAAGCACGCCCCGCAGGAAGGCGGCAAGACCCGCAGCGGCGCCGCAGGTTACGAAAATATCTCCCGCTTCCAAAGCGGTGCCGTATCTATCGTTGAGATTATCGGCAATTGCCTTTCGGAGAGTGGGACGTCCGGGTGCGGAAGTATAGCCGTGGACAGCAAGGGGATTTTGCTCGGTGAGGATGCGGATCATAGACTCCTTTATGCACTCGGGGGTGGGAATGCTGGGGTTGCCCAGAGAGAAGTCATAGACATTCTCCGCGCCTATCTCCGCTTTGCGTCGGAGACCGTATTCAAAAAGCTCGCGTATGCAGTTGCGGCTTTTGCCCCATTTCATTTCTTTCTCAGGAAACATAGTTTTCATCTCATTTCAGGTAATTTTTCAAGTATTCGGCTGCCATTCGGTAGCCCTCAAAGCCGTAGCCGGCATAGGTTTTAAGACAGGCCATACCTGCATAGGAAATTTTTCTGAAGTCCTCCCGGGCGTTCACATCGGTGAGATGCACCTCCACAGCAGGAATTGCCACCGCTTTCAGCGCGTCCAGAATAGCCACGGAGGTATGGGTATAGGCGGCGGGGTTTATTATTATGCCCTCTGCCGTGCCGTAGGCACTCTGGATTTTATCCACAATAGCCCCTTCGTGGTTGCTTTGGAACACCTCGCATTCAAAGCCCGCATCCCGGCAGGCATTTTCCGCAAAGGAAACAAGAGCGGCGTAGCCCTGCTTTCCGTAAAGCTCCGGCTCACGGATGCCAAGCATATTCAGGTTGGGTCCGTTAATGACCAGTATCTTCATCCTATCGCCTCCATAATGGCATTCACAGCCTGCTCCACAGTTTCGCAGACATCTATTTCCACATCGGCAAAGCGCTTATAAAGCCCCGCTCTGCGCCGGTATAGCTCTATGACTCCGCAGCCTTGGGAAAGGGGTCTGCCCTCGGTGGGCAGCTCCGCCAAGGGGCGCTTTACCCATACGATGACGGAATTTTGGTGGAGAAGAGGATAATTTTCCTCCCTCGTAACGCAGCCGCCTCCGGTGGAGATAACAAGTCCGCTTTTTTTGCCCAATTGAGCCAAAACCTCAGTTTCCATGGCGCGCATTGCGCCTTCGCCCAAGGTTTTTATGGCTTCGGCAGGGCTTATGCCATTTGCGGCGGTGAAATATTCATCCGCGTCAACAAACTCTCTGCCCATTCTCTTTGCAAGAAGAGCGCCCTTTTTGCTTTTACCGCTTCCGGGCATACCTATAAGCACAATATTTCGGGTGTCTTTTTCCAAATCCCTTTGGATACGAGGGATTATACTATCGTCTATCCTTTTATTCAAGAATAATTCTGCTGCGGCATGAGCCTGGGCAACAAGCATACCAAGACCGTTGCAGCATTTTATTCCCCTTGCCTCCGCGTCCATCAAAAGGGCTGTACGGGCGGGATTATATATAAGGTCAAGCACCGCTTCGCAGCGGGGGAAGTTTTCCAGACTGGCGGCCTCCACTCCCGTGTTGGGATACATACCCAGAGGGGTTGTATTCACCACGATCTGAGCATCGGCGTGGAGATGGAGATTCTGATAATTGTTTTCACCGCTGCGGGAAATCACAACGATCTCAGCGGCGCCCTTATCCTCCAGCACCTTCCGCACAGTGAGGCTTGCGCCTCCCGAGCCGAAAATAAGCGCCTTTTTTCCCTTTGCCTCCAGCGCTATGCTGTCGCACATATAGCAAAAGCCCGCGTAGTCCGTATTGTCCCCGTGCCAGCCGTAGGGCATACGCACAAGGGTATTTACGCTGCCTATTGCCTCCGCTCTGGGAGAGAGGCTTGCGCAATAGCCCATAACCGCCTTTTTATAGGGTATGGTCACATTCATACCGTCAAGCTCTGTAAACTCCAGAAAGCTTTTCAGTGCGCTTTTGTCCACCTCGCAGAGAGCATAGCTATAATCGGCCAGCGCCTTATGTATTCTGGGGGAGAAGCTGTGCCCCAGCTTTTCACCCAGAAGTCCGCATTTCAGCATTTATACCACCTCTGAATAGCTTCCAAGGTATTCAAATCGCTCGCAGCTCTCCTCAAGCTCTCCCATAAGGCGGATAAGCTGGGGAGAATAGACCGTCTTATCCAGATCGAAATAGAACATAAACTCAAAGTTTCTGTCGGGAAGGGGACGGCTTTCAAGCTTTGTAAGGTTTATTCCGTAGGCATAGAAGCGGCTCATAAGCTTATACAGGGCGCCGGGCTTATGAGCGGTGACCGCCATAATGCTGGTCTTGTCCGCGCCGGGATATATCTCCAGATTTTTGGAGATGCAGATAAAGCGGGTGAAGTTGCTGCCCTTATCCTGAACGGATTCTTCAATGCACTCAAGACCGTAGAGCCCCTCGCAGTTATGGGAAGAGAGCGCCGCAAGGTCGCATCTATCGGATTCAGCCACCATTTTTGCCGCCTCCGCGGTGTTTTCGCAGACGGTTATCTTTAGCTTGCCCAGGCTCTTGATAAAGCCCGCGCACTGGTTGATTGCCTGTTCATGGGAGACGATTTCCCGAATGTCGCTCTTCTTTGTACCTTTCTTTGCCACAAGGGAGTGGTCGATTTTAATACGCACAGAGCGGACAATATGGAAATTATGCTTCATCATCAGATCGTAAACCTGATTCACGCTGCCGGCGGTGGAGTTTTCTATGGGCAGCACACCGTAGCGGCAGAAGCCCTGCTCAATGGCGGAAAACACCGCGTCGAAGCTCTTGAAATACATAATGGAGGGCACACCGAAAAGCTTCTCGCAGGCTATCTGGGAGTAAGCCCCCTCAACACCCTGGCAGGCAACGCTGGCAAACTGGGGGAACTCCTTGGGAGTTGTTTCCAGAGCATTGACGATGCTGCGTCCCAGTTCGTTTTCCTCGGCGCTGAGGCGCTCCTGATAGGTTTTGCTCAGATCCATCAGCAGAGACCACAAAATTGTGGAATACTCACGCATATCCTCGCCGGATTTTTCCGCTATTTCCGCCAGCTTCTCCCGCTCACGGGCACCGTCATAGACCTTGCGCCCCTCGGCTTTTTTGCACTGAGCTATCTCCCGGCTCACATCCATGCGGCGGCGGAAAAGCTCAACAAGCTCATTATCTATAGAGTCAATCTGCTGTCTCAGTTCATTAATACCCATTTTGTAAACCTCCCGGTTTTGCCTCCAGCAAGGCATCATATATAGCCACAGCCATTGCAGCCTCCATACATGGCAGAGCCCTTGGCACAATGCATGGGTCGTGTCGTCCTTTTATCTCCAAAACGGTGTTTTCACCCTTGAGCATATCCACGCTCCGCTGAGCCTTTGCAATAGAGGGTGTGGGCTTCACCGCAGCCCTGAATACTATGGGCATGCCGGAGCTTATTCCTCCGAGAATGCCTCCGTGATTATTTCCAAGGCTTTTAACCTTGCCGTTTTCAATGCAGAATTCATCGTTATTTTCGCTGCCGCGCATAGCACCCACGGCCATTCCTGCGCCGAACTCAATACCCTTAACGGCAGGTATGCCGAAAACAGCCTGAGATATGCGGTTTTCCAGCCCACCGAACATGGGCTCGCCTATTCCGGGAGGCACCCCCTCGGCGACACATTCGATAATTCCGCCGATGCTGTCCCCTTCCGCTCTCACAGCGTCAATAAGGGCAAACATCTTTTCCTCATCGGTCTCGCCGCCTATGCTGATGACGCGGGAGGAAATTTTAATCCCCTCTTTTTCAAGCATCTGCAGCGCTATGCCGCCCGCTATGCACAGTGGAGCGGTCATACGGCCGGAAAACTGTCCACCGCCTGCATAGTCTCTGCCTTCGCCGTACTTTATCATTGCAGCAAAATCCGAGTGTCCGGGACGGGGAACATATTTCAGATTGGAATAATCCCCCGAACGGGTATCGGTATTGCGGATAATGGCAGTTATGGGACTTCCGCAGCTTACGCCTTCCCTGTTGATACCCGAAAGAAATTCGGGCACATCAGCCTCTTTGCGGCTGGTGGAATATTTTCCTCCGGGGGCTCTTCTTTTCAGAAAGCTCCCCAAGGCTTCAAAATCTATTTTTTCCCCCGCGGGAAGCCCCTCCACGGTCACTCCGATGGCGGGGGCGTGGCTTTGTCCAAATATTGTAAAGCGAAAAATATTGCCGAAGCTGTTTCCCATTTTTCACTCCTCCAGTCTGACTCTTCCTCCCAGCCGCGCATAATCTTCCCAGAATGCGGGATAGGACTTTTCAACGCTCTCTGCGTTTTCTATCGTAACCTCACCTATGCAGGCAACAGCGGCAACGGCAGCTGCCATAGCTATTCTATGGTCGCCTTCTGCGTGCACCGCTCCACCCTTGAGCATACTCACTCTGCGGACGGTGAGTCCGTTTTCCTCTTCTTCGATGTTTGCACCCAATGCGCCGAGCATACGGCTGACAGTGGCAAGCCTGTCGCTCTCTTTAAGGCGCAGGCGGCCTGCGTTCACGAAGCGCGTTATACCGGGGCTCACCGATGCAAGCACCGCCAGTGTGGGCACAAGGTCCGGCACATTGCGGCAGTCAACCTCCGCATTGCCGTTCATTATCATTTCGGCAAGTTCCATAACGGCGGCATCACCCTGAGGAGAAGCCATGTCAAGACCCAGACACTGAACCTTGCCTCCGCTGAGCATTCCTGCAACGACCCAGAAAGCGCCGTTTGACCAGTCACCTTCCACATCTATCTCTCCCGGGGAGCGAAGTCCGTGGGTATAAAGGCTCAGGGTGCCGTCTTCATACTCAATCTTAGCATTGAAGAGGATGAGAGCCTGAATAGTCATCTCCACATAGCCCACGCTCTCGATCTCGCCTTTAAGTTCGATCTCACCACCACCCAGAATGGGAAGAGCGAAAAGAAGACCGGAAATATACTGGGAGGATATATCCGCGGCTATTGAGAAAAACCGCTCCTCCAGCTTCCCCTCAACAAGTATCGTGTCTCTCTCGGGGCGGCTGAGCTTTGCTCCGCAGCGCTCCAGTTCCTCCCACAGAGGGGAGAGTGGGCGCTCCGGCAATCTTCCGTGCATTTTTATCCGCGCTCCCCTGCCAAGGGCGCAAACCACCGGCAGAAGAAAACGCAATGTGGAGCCGCTTTCGCCGCAGTCCAGCTCCGCCATTTCGGTGGCCTCTTTTATAGGCTCAACCTGAAAGCTACCCCCGGAATATTCAATTTTTGCACCCAGTGCCCGCAGGCAATTTGCCGTAGCCTCGATGTCCTTTGAAAGGCTGGGGCAGACTACGCGGCTTGGGTTGCGGCTCAAGGCGGCGCATATAAGATAACGGTGAGCCTGAGATTTTGAGGGTATTGCCTCAATACTTCCGCTCAAAGAACCCGGGGTAATTATTGCTTTCATATTCAAAGTCCTTTGCTTACAAATTCTTTAAGCTCCGCAGCTGTCATAGGAACAATTTCGCAGCGTCCTACGCCGAGGGGCACTATCACATTGACCACGCTGCCCTCACGCTTTTTATCGGAGAGCATCACGGGCATCAGCTGCTCTGTCTCAAACCCGGTTTCGGTTGGAAGAGCCAGTTTCTTAAGGGCGGACACTATCTCTTCTGCGCACTTCACGCTGCAGTATCCCGCCTTGGCGGCGGCTCTTGCAACGGTGGCGGTGCCGATGGCAACGCTTTTCCCGTGGGAAAGGCCAAAGTTTGAAAGTTTCTCCACCGCATGTCCCACGGTATGTCCCAGATTCAGCTTGCGGCGCACTCCCTTATCAAACTCATCGGCGCAGACATAATCCCGCTTCATCCCGACGCTTGCGTGGATAACATAGGCTCTGTCAAAATCCAACCCCTTTTCCTGCAGATGCTCAAAAAGCTCCCGGTCTCCCAGAATTCCGTATTTCAGCACCTCGGCGCAGCCATCCCGGAAAATATCCTCGGGCAGGCTGTTCAGGGTATCCGTATCGCAGAGCACCATCTCGGGCTGGCAGAAGGCTCCCGCCAGATTTTTGCCCGCAGGCAGATCTATTGCGGTTTTGCCTCCCACAGAGGAATCCACCATTGCCAGCAGGCTTGTGGGAAACTGAACATATTTTATGCCCCGAAGATAGGTGGCGGCGGAAAATGCGGCTATATCACCGACCATTCCTCCGCCCAGAGCCAGCAATACGTCGCTGCGGCTGAGTCCGTTTTCCGCAAGGAAGGACAAAATGGCAAGATAGCTGAGCCCGTTTTTGCTCTCTTCCCCGTGGGGCAGCACATATTTAACCGTTTCAATCCCCGCTTTTTCCAGAGAGTTTATAACCGTGGAGGCATAGAGAGCATCCACATTATCATCGGTAATGAGGGCTGCCTTCAACGCGGAGGGTGCAATGGCCCTAAGCCGCTCCCCGGTCTCCCCAAGGAGTCCTGCCGCTATATGCACACTGTAGCTTTTAGTGGAGGCTGCAACTTCAACAGTTTTCATCCGTCAATCTCTTTCTTTCTCCTGCGCCCCTCATCAAGGATGCGCACCAGTTCTTCCCTGTCTCCCGCCTCAATGGCAGAGCGGTATTCCTCCAGCCTTGCCATAAGGAAGTCCAGTTCAAACAAAAGGTTATCGCTGTTTTCAAGGAAAAGCTCCGCCCACATTTCCGGATTCAGCCATGCCACACGGGTGAGATCCTTATATGAGCCGGCGGAAAAGCCCTTGTGGCTGCCCGCCGTGGGGCTTTTTATATATGCATTTGAAACAATATGAGCCATCTGGCTGGTGAAGGCTATCATCCTGTCATGCTCTCCGGCATCGGTAACGGTGATATGACCGAAGCCCACAGGAGCCAGCAGCTTCTTTATCCTGTCCAGAAGTTCAATATCATCGAACTTGGGCGGCACTATCACCATGGGAGCGCCGTCAAAAAGGTCCTCCCTTGAGTGCTTATAGCCCGAGTTGTGGGTGCCTGCCATGGGGTGTCCTCCCACATAGGTAAAACCGTATTTCTCCGCCAGAGGAAAGGCCATGGAGCACACGCTGCGCTTGGTACCCAGACAGTCGATAACCACAGTATCCCTGGAAATTCGGGGGGCGGCATTTTTCAGCCACTCCTCCGCAGCCGCGGGATAGGTTGACACCAGAATAAGCTCGCAGCGGGAAATATTCTCCATATTCAGCTCCTCATCCACCACCTCGCTCACCATTGCGAAGCCCAGAACGGAAGCGTTTGTGTCAAAGGCCAGAATCTCTATACCGTCCCGGCGCTTGAAGGCTTTTGCCAAAGAGCCGCCTATAAGTCCAAGTCCAACTATTCCAACGGTCATGCTTTGATAACCTCTCTGATTTTTCTGACCTTTTCAGCCATTGCTGCAAACTGGGCAGGAGTGAGGGACTGGGCACCGTCGCAAAGGGCGTGCATGGGGTCATTATGAACCTCCACCATAATTCCGTCGGCGCCGGCAGCCGCCGCGGCAAGAGCCATGGGAGGCACAAGTCCGGAATTACCGGTGGCATGGCTGGGATCCACCACGACGGGCAGATGAGTGAGCCCCTGAAGCACAGGAACGGCGGAAAGATCAAGAGTGTTTCTGGTGCCGGTTTCATAGGTGCGGATACCGCGCTCGCAGAGTATAACCTGTTCATTGCCTCCGGCCATAACATACTCGGCGCTCATGAGAAGCTCCTTTATAGTTCCCGCAATGCCGCGCTTAAGGAGTATTGGCTTTCTGGTCATGCCAAGTTCCTTCAAAAGCTCGAAGTTCTGAACATTTCTGGCGCCTACCTGAATTATATCCACATCTTCGAAAAGAGGCAGATGTTCAATATTCATTATCTCCGTGACGATGGGAAGCCCGGTAACCTTTTTTGCCTCGCTCAAAAGGCGCAGTCCCTCGGCCTTAAGACCCTGAAAGTCATAGGGAGAGGTGCGGGGCTTGAAGGCGCCGCCGCGAAGCACATCCGCGCCTCCGGCCTTGACCCCTTCAGCCACTTCTATTATCTGGTCATGGGTTTCAACGGAGCAGGGACCGGCTATCATGCAGAAATTGCCGCCGCCTATTTTCACTCCGCCGCCTATCTCGATCACACTGTCGGAAGGCTGGAACTTGCGGTTCACCTTTTTATATGGTTCACTGACACGGCGTACAGACTGAACAATGGAGAGGCTCTCCAAAAGCTCCCCGTCAATCCTGCTGGTATCGCCCACAAGACCGAGGACGGTATACTCTTCGCCCTCCGAGATATGCACTTCCAGTCCCTGGGACCGGAGCCAGTTTATAAGATGGTCACGCTGCTCAGCTGTAGCATTATGTTTAAGTACTGCTATCATAGCTCATATCTCCTTTTGCCAAATAGAAAAGCTGCACCGGGCATGCGCCCTGTGCAGCTTGAAAAATACAGTTTGAAAAGTGGTTTCCGCTCCCCAAATTACCGCAGCACAAAGCGCTATTACTCTTCAATAAAAAAGTAATAGTAGCTAAAATAGAAAGCGGTTTTGGAAATGGCAGACATATTCATATCTCCCCTGAATAAATATAGCTGGATTATAGCACTTTAAAGTGTGTTTGTCAAACCAATATCTGTATATTTTCCGTATTTCCCCTGTTCCCGAAGCCACAGCGCCTTGCTTGTACCATACATTTGTAATAATCTCAACATTTATTGGCCTAAAAACGAAGTTTTTGTCCGTTTTTAAGCATTTTTATTCTATTTTACCAAAAAGTTGCTTTTATTTTTTTGCATTTTAACTTGGTCATTTTAGCCAAATCCCGATTGACATCGGCGCGTTTTTTAGGTATAATTTACTCAACAAAAGGCAAGGAAGTCTGAAAAGACTCTTAAGATAAATGGTAAGAGGACCATCACTTGAAAGGAGTGAGTCCGGTGACCTGACTCGGAGAGCTGCGAAGATATTCGGCGGCTCGTGTAGGCCAAAGGAAGAGGTTTGGAATCTTATCACATTATCCCTTTTATGCATCCCGAAAGCTGAATAGCTGTTCACCGTGACCTTATGATGAAAGAGATCTGACCGGAAGTGGTGCGGATAAGCGGTCTGGTTGTTGGGCGGAAATTGCGGCAGACGGATGTAAATTCAAATCGGGAGGTTTCCCAGGTGAGCGAACCCAAAGCAGTAGGATAGACCCTTGTTTCCGATGTGGGAGCAAGGGTCTATCTGTTTTAAATACAACAAGGCGCCCCCCTTTTTTGGCGGGTGCTCGTAAAACAGTTTATGGAGCGTATCAATACCGATACGCTCCATTTCTTATATCCATACATTCGATTGCAGGCAGCCTTGGCTCTCCCTTTGGGAGAGCTGTCACCGCAGGTGACTGAGAGGGCCTTGTAGCCGGTTTTGAATGGTAATTTCAATTTGTTCGCACACACCACGAAAATCCCTGTCGATATCCCGGTTGGAGAATCGTAAAACCTCCAAACCAAGAGCCGTCAGAAATTGAGAACGCTCAGCATCGTACACCATGCCTTGCGGCTCATAATGCTGAGAACCATCTACTTCGATAACCAGATTTGCGCAAGCGCAGTAAAAATCCACAATGAATCTGCCGATGATCCGCTGTTTGTAAATCTTTACCGGGTATTTACGAAGAAAAAGATACCAGAGCTTACGCTCATGAGGAGTCATTTCCCTGCGAAGCCGCCGGGCATTTGCCAATTGGCTGTTGTCTTTTGGTATGGTCATTTTTTGCCCTCTCAGTCGGCTTCGCCGCCAGCTCTCCCAAAGGGAGAGCCAAGTACCGCACCCAACGCACTACACTGAACGGTGTATAGAAGTGCGCCCTTTACCCGTTCGACAAATTGGAACTTGTTGTGGAGAAAGTTTTATCTTTTCTTAAAAAACAAAATAAACTGAGCAACCGCACTACCTGAACAAAGTGCCAGGGAAAAGCATGAAAGCCCCAACTCGATACCAGTCGGATTAGATGATACAATCATCAACCAGCAAAATCCCGCTACTGTAAAACAAATTGCAGCTATCAGATGTCCTTTTTTCTTTTTTGAAATTAAGCACTCATTTTCCAGTGTTGCATCTTGGACAGCGGGGATATCCTTGTCACTTTCATAATCATCATTCAACAGATAATCTGTTG
>JAZSRY010000003.1:0-16778 GCA_045538735.1 Oscillospiraceae bacterium | reverse complement strand
AGCCCCCTTGTGCCCAGACCGGAAATTCCCGTCATCAAGGCGGAGAATGCCCCCGTCAGCGCTCCCGCGCCTGCGAAGGAGGAGGAAAAGTCCCTCATCCCCGATTACCGCCTTATAGGCGAGGCGCTGAACACCTATATAATCGTTGAATGCGAAGCTAAGCTGCTGCTTATAGACAAGCACGCCGCCCACGAGCGCATCATCTTCGACCGTCTGAAAAAGGACGCCGCGGCAATGAGCCAGAGCCTTCTGCTTCCCGTCACCTGGCGCCCCGACCCTGAGAGCCTTGAGCTTATAGAAAATAATGCCGCCTTGCTTGAAAAGGCGGGCTTTGAGATAGAGCCTTACGGCGCAAGAGAGGTCATCATCCGCGCCGTGCCTGCGGATACAGATGGCAGCGAGATTGCCATGCTGGAGGATATCCTCAGCGCGCTCTCTTCCGGAAAGGCGGAAGACCCCACAGAAAAGATTTACCACACCATAGCCTGCAAGGCTGCCATAAAGGCCGGCTGGAAAACCGACAGACGGGAGTTGGAGGTGCTGGTGGAAAAGGTGCTCAGCGGCGAAGTCCGCTACTGCCCCCACGGCAGACCCGTCAGCGTTTCCCTCACCCGCGCAGAGCTTGATAAATTCTTCAAGCGCATTGTGTGAGTTTCCTCACCGCGCCCAAACGAAGATTGCAGATGCCGGCCACCCGGCCGGCTCGCCTTTGCATAACGCAAATATATGTCTCCGACGGGTAACTTTCCGTATCGACGGAAATGTAGCCTGCCGCGTAGGAATACCCAAAAATATAACGAGGGAAAATCCCCGTGGCGCCGAACAGGCGCCCTGGCGCAGCAGCGTCCTGAGCGGAAGTCGAGGCGTGCACACTAAGGTTTAGGTGCTAATTATGTGGCACAATGGTTTTCGCGGCGCTGCACTTAGGGGTGTTTCCAAAGAGGGGGGCTTTCCTCGCCCCCTCTTTGGTGGACTTTTCTTTCCATATTCTTTTCGGACATACGAAAAGAATATGGCCGTCGGAGACAAAACCCTCTCAGTCTGCTTCGCAGCCAGCTCTCCCGAAGGGAGAGCCAAGGAGCGCGCCCTGCAAACACAGCTTCCCCTCAAGGCGAAGACTTATCCCGCCCCCCGCAAAACAAAAAAATTCCGGACGGGAATCCGTCCGGAATTTGATGCAATTTCAGTTTACTTTCTCTCGAAGAGGATACCAAGGGTCTTGGGACCGCAGTGGTTGGAAACGGTGCAGCCTGCGCGGCTGAAGAGAATCTCCTCGAAAGACTGATACTTTCTGACCTCGTCCTCAACGGCCTTCAGCTCTTCCTCGGTGAATTCGCCGGAGTTGGTGATGAAAATACGCTTGAGGTTGATGTCCTCGCGGCCTTCAAGACGGTCACGGACATATTGGATAAGGCACTTGCCGATCTTGCCGCGATACTTCTTGCTGACGCCCATAGCGCCGTCGGTGACTTCGATGCAGGGCTTGAGACCCAGCAGATTTGCGCCCAGAGCGGCAACGGCGGAGCAACGTCCGCCCTTGTGGAGATAGCTTACGTTGTCCACAACGAAGCTTGCCTCAACCTTGCCTCTGCGGGCATTGATTTCGGCAACGATTTCTTCTGCAGCCATACCCTGCTCTGCCATTTCCCAGGCATCGATGATAAGATGACCGATACCGGTGGAGAGGTTTGCGGAGTCGATGGGATAAACATTTTCAACTTCCTCTGCTGCTATGCAGGCATTCTGGTAGCAGGAGGACATGGAAGAGGAAATATGGAAGTGGATAAGAGCATCGCAGTCTTCAAGTTCCTTGCCGAAGAACTCGATGTAGTCGGCCACGGAAATTGCAGCGGTGGATCCGATGGATCCGCCGGCGGAAACATGGGCATAAATGTCCTCGGGAACAATATCCACACCGTCACGGTGTTCCTTACCGTCCAGCATTACATAAAGAGGCAGAATATCAAGGCCATATCTTTCTCTCTGCTCGGGGGAAAGGTCGCATACGCTGTCAGCGGTGATTTTTACTTTCAAATTATTGCACATCCTTATAATAGATTTGTCGCAAGCGGCATTATATCATAGCTTTTTCACTAATTCAAGTATCGGAGTTTCTATGGATAAGAGAGTTATTGTAATAACAGGACCCACCGCCACGGGCAAAACCGCCCTCAGCGTTGCCCTTGCCCAAGCCCTGAACGGGGAGATTATCTCCGCAGACAGCATGCAGATATATAAGGGCATGGACATAGGCACTGCCAAGGTCACCCCCGAGGAGACTATGGGCATAGCACATCATATGGTGGATATTGCCGACCCGAAAGAGAACTTTTCCGTCTCCCGCTGGGTGGATATGGCCGCCGAGGCCTGCGAAGATATCTTCGCGCGGGGCAAGGTGCCCATAATTGCAGGGGGCACGGGACTTTATATAGACTCTCTCCTCAGCGGCAGAGATTTTGCCGCCGCCCCCGAAACCGACGAGGCACTCCGCGAAAGACTAAGCGAGGAATATGACAGCATTGGCGGCGAGGCATTTCGCGAAAAACTGCGCCTTGTTGACGCTGAGAGGGCAGAAAAGCTCCATCCCTCCGATAAAAAGCGCCTCACCCGCGCTATGGAGGTCTATATTCTGACAGGTGAGACCATCACCGCCCACGATGAGCGCACCCGCGCCCTCCCTAAGCGCTACGAAAGCCTCCGCCTTGCCCTCACGTATGAAAACCGCGAAACTCTCTACAGCCGCATTGACCGCCGCGTTGATGCAATGGTGGATATGGGTCTTTTCGACGAGGTTGAGTCTCTTCTCCGCAGCGGACTTGAGGAGGGCTCCACCGCCATGCAGGCCATAGGCTACAAGGAGGTTGCCGCCTATTTCGCAGGCAGACTCAGCCGCGAAGAGGCCATAGACAAGATAAAGCAGGAATCCCGCCGCTACGCAAAGCGCCAGCTTACATGGCTCAGGCGCGACAGCGGCATCCATTGGATTTATCGGGACGGTGCCGCCTCCCCCGAGGAGCATCTGGGCGAAATTCTCACCCTTTGGTCAAAATAATTTTCTCTCCTTTCTTCGACAGCTTTTGCCCCCTTCCAGCGTGTAGAATATCAAAGAGCTCAAAAAAAATATTCTACATACGCGGCGGGAAAGCTCCCAAGCCGACAGCCGCGGGAAGGAGACAAAAATGCAGAAATCACAGAATTTTCAGGACGCATTCCTCAGCGCCGCAAGGAGGGAAAAAGCCCCTCTCACCCTTTTCCTTATGAACGGTTTCCAGCTCAAAGGCGTTTGTAAGGGTTTTGATAATTTTGCCGTTCTGGTGGATAGCGACGGCCGTCAGCAGATGATTTATAAGCACGCGATTTCCACAATTTCACCCATGAAAAACCTGAAGCTGGGCGATGAGGAAGCTTGAGCGACAGGGGAAAAATCTCTTTTTCCGGTGCCATCGCCCTGGTGCTCCTTCTCTCCCTGGCGGCCTATCTGGCGGCGGGGCTTGGGGGAAGGCTCAGCCGGGATCTGCGCTGGGAAAGTGTAAGCTCAAGAAGCATTGAGAGCTTTTTCACCGCCGAAGGAATAATAATCCGAAGGGAAGTCACCGGCGTGGAAGGCTTTGCCGGGGAAGGACAGCGCCTGGGCAGCGGAGACAGTATGGGCGAAGGCTTCTTCGCCCCCGCTTCCGGCATATATTTCAGCAAAAGCGATGCCTTTGCCTATCTCTCCCCCGAGGACATTCCAAGGCTGGACGCCGCAACTCTGTCCCGCCTTTGCAGCGAGGAAGCTGAGGAGCGCGGCGTGGGCAGGCTCATCACGGGAAACGATTGGTATTTCGTGTTTTTGCTGCCTTCGGGAATAGAGCTTGAAACGGGCAGCGCCCTCACTTTGGACTTAGGTCTCGGGGAGTTGCCCTGCCTTGTTCAAAGGGTGGAAAACGGTGTGGCTGTCCTCCGTATGGATACGCAGCTCAGCCGTCATGCAGACCTGCGCGTTGCGGAGGCAAAGATAATAAAAGAGCGCTTCAGCGGTCTGGCGCTGCCCGCCTCCGCCCTTCACCAAAGCGGCGGAGATTATTATGTCTGGGCAATCACGGCAGGCCGCCTTGAGAAAAAGAAAATTGAAATCATCTTCTTCGGGGAAGACTTTGTCCTTGCCGAGGCTGCGGCCAATGCCGCTGCGCTGCAGGAGGGGGACAAGGTTATAACCGAGGGAGAGGAGCTCTATGAAGGGAAGATAATTATATGAGCATAAAAGAAAATGTGGCCGAAATCCGCCGCCGCATAGAGGAAATCCGCCCCGAGGGCGTCAAGCTCGTTGCCGCCACAAAGATGAACGATGCCTCCCGCGTCCGCGAGGCAATCGAGGCGGGTGTTGATGCCTGCGGCGAAAACAAGGTGCAGGAATTTCTGGAAAAGGATGCCCTTTGTGCCTATGAGGGCGCACCCAAGCATTTCATCGGCCATCTGCAGAGAAACAAAGTGAACAAAATCGTGGGCAAGGTGGATCTTATCCAGAGCGTGGACAGCGAGGAGCTGCTGCGCCTTATCGACCGCCGCGCCCTTTCTCTGGGCATTGTTCAGGATATCCTCATAGAAATTTCCATAGCCGGTGAGGAGCAAAAAAGCGGCATCGACCCCCTTGCTCTCCCCGCATTGCTGGCCTTCGCCTCCCAATGCAAGGGTCTGCGGGTGAGGGGGCTTATGTGCGTTCCTCCCGTGCAGGAAAATTGTGGAGAAAACCGGGCTTATTTTGCCCGAATGAAGCAGCTTTTTATTGACAATTCGGACAAAAAATACGATAATGTTTCTATGGACTTTCTGTCCATGGGCATGACCGATGATTATCTGGAAGCTGTCAGCGAGGGCGCCAATATGGTGCGTATCGGGTCTGCCATTTTCGGCGCGAGAAATTACGCCAACTGAGCACACCGGAGGTTGAAAATGGGAATCTTTGATGAACTTAAAAGACTGACTCGTCCTTATGACGATGATGAGGACGATTTTCTGGACGAAGCCGATGAATTTGAGGAAGCGCCTCAGCAGGAAAAACCCAAGATGAATCCCTTTGCAGGATTCTCCTTCGGCGGAGAGAAGACCGAAACCGAGTCCAAGATCCCCGCCCCTGTGCGTCCCGGCAATAACAAAGGCGGCAAGGTTGTTAACCTTGCAGGCAACAACAACGCAATGCAGATGGTTCTGGCAAAGCCCGACCGTTTCGAAGCTGCAGTTGAAGTTGCCGACCATCTTCGCGACCGCCGCGCAGTACTTATGAACCTTGAAACCACACCTAAGGACACCGCCCGCCGCCTTATCGACTTCCTCTCCGGCGTGGCATATGCCATGGGCGGCAAGATCAAGAAGGTCAGCGCAAACACCTATATCATCACTCCCTCTTCCGTCAATCTGATGGGCGAGCTGATGGACGAGCTGGAAAGCACCAGCTTCTATTTCTGAGCATTACCCTCCCTTGGGAGGCTGCTATAAATACAAAAACTAAAATCTACATAATTGGGGGATATTAAGATATGATCACTCCGCAGGATATAAGAGAAAAAGCATTTGAAAAAGCAATGTTCGGCGGCTACGACATGGCCGGTATCGACGAGTTCCTTGAGGAACTTGCCAATGAGGTTGCCGCTCTCCAGAAGGAGAACGCCGTTCTCAAGGGCAAGATGAAGGTTCTTGTTGAGAAGGTTGACGAATATCGCAAGAGCGAAGAAGCTCTCAACGGCGCAGTTATCTCTGCCCAGCGTCTCGGTGTTATGATCGAGAACGAGGCAAAGCAGAAGGCCGCCGTCATCATCGCCGAGGCAGAGGCCGAGGCATTTGAAATCACCTCCGCAGCCGCCGAGAAGGTCGCCGCCGAGGAGAAGCGCCTTGCAGCCGCAAAGGCAGCAAGCGCCAAGTTCATCGAAGGTATGAACGCAATCTGCGCAAAGCAGAGCGCTTTCCTTGCCAAGGTCGGCGAAGCTGACTTCGTAAAGTCCGCTCTCGCTTCCGCTCCCAAGGCAGCTCCCGCTGTGAGCGCAGCTGCACCCGTCGAGATGCACGAGACTGTTAAGAGCATCGAAGAGACCGTCAACAAGGTTGCCGATGTTCCCGAGCAGACCATCGTTCCCGACATCGCAGCTCCCCAGCCCGCTTTCGACGCTGCTCCCACCAGAGCCTTCGGCATTGTCAGCGACGCCGGACTCCAGTTCTCCTTTGACAGCTTCGACGACATTGACTAAAAGAAAACTCCTCTCCCCTTCGGGAAGCGAGGAAGCTTTTTAAAATATTTCCACACGACCAATATGCCAAAAGACGGCATATTGGTCTCTGTGCTGAAAAGGACAGCTTTTGCTCTGCTCCTTTTTCACCTTTGCAGATAAATTTTATTCACATACTCCGGGAGAAAACACGAAATGTCTAAAGATTTTAACGCAACACTGAACCTTCCCCAGACCGATTTCCCCATGCGCGCAGGCCTGCCTATGCGTGAGCCTGCCATGCTGGAGCGCTGGGAAAAGGACGATATCTACAACGAACTGCTGAAGAAAAACGAGGGCAAGCCCCTCTTCTCTCTCCATGACGGCCCTCCCTTCTCCAACGGCTCCCTCCATATGGGTCACGCCCTGAACAAGGCCCTCAAGGACTTCATCACCCGCTCCTATGCCATGCGCGGCTACTATACCCCCTATATCCCCGGCTGGGATAATCACGGTATGCCCATCGAAAGCGCAATCATCAAGGAGCAGAAGCTCAACCACAAGGCAATGAATGTGGCAGATTTCCGCTCCGCCTGCGCCGCTTACGCCCAGAAGTATGTTGAAAAGCAGATGGACGGCTTTAAGCGCATGGGCGTTGTTGCCGACTGGGAGCATCCCTACACCACCATGAGCCCCTCCTTCGAGGCCGAGGAAGTCAAAATCTTCGGCGAGATGTATAAGAAGGGCTATATCTACAAGGGTCTCAAGCCCGTTTACTGGTGCCCCAAGGACGAAACCGCCCTTGCCGAAGCCGAAATCGAGTATAAGGACGACCCCTGCACCACCGTTTATGTGAAGTTCGCCATGAACGATGACCTTGGCAAGCTCTCTCACCTTGATCTGAGCAAGCTCTATTTCGTCATCTGGACCACCACCATCTGGACCCTCCCCGGCAACCTGGCCATCTCCCTCCACCCCGAGGTGAACTATGCCATCGTCAAGGCCGAAAACGGCGAGATGTATGTTATGGCAGAGGCTCTTGTTGAGAAGGTTATGGGCGTTGCAGGCATCTCCTCCTACGAGATAGTTGAGACCCATCCCGGCGTATTCTTCGAGAATATGCTGGCTGACCACCCCTTCCTGCCCAAGACCAGCCGCCTCCTCAATGCTGACTATGTCACCACCGAGAGCGGTACCGGCTGCGTCCACACCGCACCCGGCTTCGGTGCAGACGACTATCAGACCTGCCGCAGATACGGCATGGACATGGTTGTGCCCGTTGATGACCGCGGCCGCCACACCGACTATGCCGGCAAGTACGCCGGTCTCAAGACCGAAGAATCCAACCCCGTCATCCTTGCCGATATGCGCGAAAGCGGCGCTCTGCTGGCAAGCGAGGACATTATCCACAGCTATCCCCACTGCTGGCGCTGCAAGGGTCCCATCATCTTCCGCGCAACTCCCCAGTGGTTCTGCTCTGTTGACGCATTCAAGGATGCCGCCATCGAGGCCTGTGACGAGGTTGAATGGTTCCCTGCCTGGGGTATCGACCGTATGAAGAGCATGATCCGCGAGCGCAGCGACTGGTGCATTTCCCGTCAGCGCAAGTGGGGTCTGCCCATCCCCGTTTTCTATTGCCCCGACTGCGGCAAGCCCATCTGCAACGATGAGACCATCACCGCCGTCAGCGATCTCTTCGCCGCCGAGGGCTCCAACGCCTGGTTCCTGAAGGAAGCTTCTGAGATTCTGCCCGAGGGCTTCAAGTGCCCCCACTGCGGCTGCGACCACGGCTTCACCAAGGAAGAGGACACTCTGGACGGTTGGTTCGACTCCGGCTCCAGCCACTTTGCTTCCATGCAGCGCGACCAGAACTTCTGGCCCTGCACCGTTTATATCGAGGGTCTTGACCAGTACCGCGGTTGGTTCCAGAGCTCTATGCTCACCGCCGTCGGCGCACTGGGCAAGGGCGCTCCCTTCAAGCATTGCCTCACCCACGGCTGGACCGTTGACGGTCAGGGACGCGCAATGCACAAGAGCCTTGGCAACGGTATGGATCCCGCCGAAATCATCAAGAAGTACGGCGCAGACCTGCTCCGTCTTTGGGCTGCAAGCGCCGACTACCATGCCGATATGCGCTGCTCCGACCCCATCTTCAAGCAGCTGAGCCAGAACTATCTGAAGTTCCGCAACACCGCCCGCTACTGCCTGGGTAACCTTGCCGGCTTCGATCCCAACGCTCTTGGCTCTCCCGAGGATATGCTGCCTCTGGATAAGTGGGCAATGACCAAGCTCAACAGCCTCATTGAAAAGTGCGAAAAGGCATATATGGGCTACGAGTTCAATGCTGTCACCCACGCTATCAACGACTTCTGCGTTGTTGAGATGAGCAACTTCTACCTTGACATCATCAAGGACCGTCTCTATTGCGACCAGCGCAACGGACTTTCCCGCCGCAGCGCCCAGACTGCAATGTACCTGATCCTTGACACTATTACCAAGATCATGGCTCCCATCCTTGCCTTCACCTGCGATGAGATCTGGCAGGCAATGGCACACGCCGACTCCGATGACAGCCGCAACGTTCTCTTCAACGAGATGAACAAGCCCTTCCAGGCTTGCGCTCTCAGCGAGGACGAGATGGCCAAGTGGGAAAAGCTGGCCGCTCTCCGCAGCGACGTGAACGCCGTTCTGGAAGCTGCCCGCGGCGAAAAGCTCATAGGCAAGAGCCTTGAGGCACAGGTCACCCTCACCGCCCTCAACGAGGAAGGCGCTCAGCTTCTGAAGGAGCTGGAAGGCTTCAATCTGGCCGAGCTGTTCATAGTCAGCAAGGTCACCGTGGGCGAGGGCGCAAGCCTTGCAGGCGCCAACTTCCCCGGCATTGCTGCAGCTGCCACCGAAGCTCCCGGAACCAAGTGCCCCCGCTGCTGGGTCCACTCCGAGGAAGCCAACGAAGACGGTCTTTGCCCCCGTTGTGCAGCTGTTGTGGCCGCTATCGAGGAATAAAGTTTATAGAAATATACCCTATAAGGAGGTAGAACTATGCTGTACGCCATTGTTGCTGTCATAGCTCTCATCATTGATCAGGCGGTCAAGTATTGGGCCACCGCAAACATCGTTCTGAACACCGGAACCAAGGAGTTCATCCCCGGCTTCATCCAGTTCACCAATATCCATAACACCGGCGCCGCCTTCTCCATTCTTGAGGGTGCAAGATGGTTCTTCGTCATTCTGTGCCTTGTGTTTGTTGCCCTCATCGTTTATGTTCTCATCACCGACATAATCTCCGCCCCCGGCGCACGCTGGATGGCTGTCATCGTTATGGCCGGTGCTATCGGCAACTGCATCGACCGCCTTATCTGCGGCTATGTTGTCGATATGATCGAGTTTGAGTTCATGAACTTCCCCGTTTTCAACATTGCAGACATCTACATCACCGTAGGTGCAGTCCTCTTCGTTATCTTCACCCTGCTTGAGAAGCCCAAAGCCAAGACCAAGGCCGCCAAGGCACCCGCCCAGGCAGAAGCCCAGCAGGCCGCTCCCGCAAGAAAGCCCGCCAAGGCCGCTTCTGCAAAGAAATCCGGCTTCGAGCTGCCCTTCGGCAAGAAGAAGACCCCCATCCCCGAGTTCCCCAAGCGCGAGCATACGGTTGAGAGCTATGACGTTGATCCTCTCGATCCCTTTGCCGAGTGGGAGCGCCGCGCCAGCCAGATAAAGGCTGCCAACGAGGCAAAGTCCCCCATGGAGTATACTAAGCCCGAGCCCCCCGTGGCCAAGGCTGCTCCCGTCAAGGCAGAAGAGAGCGTTTACGAAGCCCCCAGAACCGTGCGCCCCGCTGTCAGCTATCCCTCTCTCAGCGCTGAGCCTCAGGTAAGAGTTGCTCCCAAGGCCGCACCTGCTGCTCCCAAAGCCGCTCCCGCAGCCCCCGCAGCACCCGTTGCACCTGCTGCTCCCAAGGCTGCCCCCGCAGCACCTGCCGCACCCGCATCCCAGAGCATTGATATTGATGAGTTCGATTTCAATATCGATGACATCCTTGCCGAGTTCAAGGATTTATGATAAATAATTTCAGTTTCATCGCTGATACCGCAGGAGAGCGCATTGACGCTCTCCTTGCGCGTAATGTGGAGAACTTAAGCCGCAGCGCCGCCCAGCGCCTTCTTGAGCAGGGCGATGTGCTTGTAAACGGCGCCACAGTGCGGAAAAACTATAAAAGCGCTGTGGGCGATGAGATAAGTGTTACACTTCCCCAGGCGGAAGAGGTGGAGCTTGTTGCTCAGAACATCCCTCTCGATGTGGTTTTCGAGGACGATGATGTTATAGTTGTCAACAAGCCCCGTGGAATGGTTGTCCATCCCGCCCCCGGTCACAGTGACGGCACCCTTGTAAACGCCCTTTTGTACCACTGCGGCGACAGTCTCAGCGGCATTGGAGGAGAAAAGCGCCCCGGAATTGTCCACCGCATCGATATGGATACCTCAGGACTCCTCATTGTGGCGAAAAACGATTTTTCCCACCGCTTCCTCTCCGACCAGCTCAGCGACCACAGCCTTTGCCGGGTGTATGAGGCCATAGTCTACGGACGAATCCGGGAGGATTCAGGCACGGTGAATGCCCCTATCGGCAGACATCCCGTGGATCGCAAGCGTATGGCTATCGTGGAGCGCGGCGGCAGAGAGGCCGTCACCCACTATGAGGTCATCGCCCGCTATAATGGCTTCACCCATATCCGCTGCCGCCTTGAAACAGGACGCACCCACCAGATAAGAGTTCATATGGAAAAGCTGGGTCACCCTCTCCTGGGAGATATGGTCTACGGCCGCAAAAGAGCGGAAAAGGGACTGGAGGGACAGTGCCTCCACGCAAGAGAGCTGAAGTTCATCCACCCCCGCACGGAAGCACAGGTGCATCTCCAAACGGAGCTGCCCGATTACTTCCGGGCTATCCTCGCCAAACTGGGCGAGGCACAAAACTGATAATGGAGGCTAAACTATGAGCCGCGCAGACGAAATATTCATCCAAAACTGCAAAGATATTCTTGAAAACGGCGTTTGGGACACCGATCTGGATGTCCGCCCCCGTTGGGAGGACGGCACCCCTGCCCACACCGTCAAGAAATTCGGCATTGTCAACCGCTATAACCTCAAGGAAGAATTCCCCATCCTCACCATCCGCCGCACCTACTGGAAAACCAGTCTGGACGAGCTTCTTTGGATCTGGCAGAAAAAGAGCAACAATATCAAGGATCTCCGCGGCCATATCTGGGACGAATGGGCAGATGAAAACGGCAGCATCGGCAAGGCCTACGGCTATCAGCTGGGCGTTAAGCACCACTATAAAGAGGGCGATATGGATCAGGTTGACAGAGTTATCTATGACCTGAAAAATAACCCCGCCAGCCGCCGCATTATGACCAATATCTATAACTTTGCCGATCTCAGCGAAATGGCGCTCTATCCCTGTGCCTATTCCATGACCTTCAATGTCAGCGGCAATACCCTCAACGCCATTCTCAACCAGAGAAGCCAGGATATGCTGGCCGCCAACAACTGGAACGTTGTTCAATATGCCATGCTGACCATGATGATGGCTCAGGTTGCAGGTCTTGAGGCAGGCGAGCTTGTCCACGTCATCGCCGACGCCCATATCTATGACCGCCATGTCCCCATTATTGAGGAAATGATCAAAAACGCTCCCCTCTCCGCGCCCAAGATGACTCTCGACCCCGAGATCAAGGACTTTTACCAGTTCACCCGTGACTCCTTCAAGTTGGAGGGCTATGAGTACCATCCCTTCACCGCAACCATTCCGGTGGCAGTATGATGGAAGCAATTGTAGCTGTTTACTCCGACTGGGGCATTGGCTGCTGCGGCACTCAGCCCGTGGTTGTCCCCGAGGACAGAAAGCATTTCCGCAATGTAACCGCCGATGCCGCCGTTATCGTCGGCCGCCGCACCCTTGCGGATTTCCCCGGCGGTAAACCTCTCAAAAACCGCGTCAACATCGTTCTTACCTCTCAGAATATTGAGATTGAAGGCGCGATAGTTGTCCACAGCGTCGAGGATGCTCTCCGCGAGGCCGAAAAAACCCACCGCTGCCTTTGCATCGGCGGCGAGAGCGTGTATAAGCAGCTTATGCCCTATGTGGATAAGGTGTATGTAACTAAAGTTGAGGCTCAGCCCGACTCCGACGCCTTTTTCCATAATCTCGATGCCGATGAGGCCTGGCGCATTTCTGACCCCGGCGAGGAAAAGGAATTCGAGGGCATTAAATACCGCTTTATGGTCTACGAGCGGGTTTAAGCTATGTATTTAATATGTATATAAGAAAAGCTGGCAGCTTCATAAAGCTGCCAGCTTTTTGTTAATTAAAATTATTTGAAATAGAATCTGAAGAACAAAGACTCTTCATCAGCATAGAAAGCAAGAGAATTGTCATCATTATATCCCATTCGGTATTTATTTCCGTTTTCATCAAATACATCATAATATATTGTGAACATATAGGGGTAGTTTTCAGACAACGACACGTTTCTGCAGTACCATTCAAAGCTGTAGTCGCCCTCGGGAGTTTCCATTATTGCGGTGTGGTCGGCATTGATGGTAAATTTGACTGTGGGAGTGGAACCGGTTTCTGAAGTGAAGCGATCGTCTTTCAAAATATCCCGGAGCTTCCATGTGGCGGTGGGGAGATTGTAGATAAACTGGAACCAGTCGGTGTCTGTAACAACCGTTTCCCCGCATTCCACGCAAACTCCGCTCATATATTTGACATCTTCTTTTACAAGAGCCCACTCCTGAACATCGTGCTGCAGGCTCTCCGTATCAAGTGTTTTTTCAAATCTGAAAGTTTCTCCGTCGACTTTCAGCTCAAAAAAGCTGATGCCGGAGTAGCCGTCATTGTCAAATCTGGCTGTGGTGCTTTTCTTTGCGCCTTCGGGCCTGAAGTAGTATTCCACAGTATATTCGTCCGAATATCGGGGATCAAAGTCTTCCCCGGCAAAGGACCACTCGAATGCAGTCTGCTTACTGCCGCGGTCAACATATGCCGTGCCGTCAGCATTCACAGTAAGGTAGATTTCTTCGATTTCGCCCTTAGCTTCCGGATCGTAACTGTCCACTCTCCATTTTCCGGTGATGAAAGAGGCAGACATAGTTTCCCAGTCCGTATCCTCAACGAAAGTATCGCCGCATATGCTGCAAGTTCCGTTCATATGAGATGCGTCATCAGAATCAATAACCCAACTCAGCTTATGCCCCGTAGCAGCACTTCCAACTTCGCCGCAACGGCTGCAAACCTGATCTTCTTCGCAGGTGGCCTCTCCCCAGCTGTGTCCAAGGGGCTCGCCGCCGACTCTTCCGCAATCTGTGCAGATTTTGGGCTCAGTGCATGTGGCCTCCTGCCATACATGATTTTCCATGTCATCAGGAAACTCCGGATAATGTCTGTTTACCCACTTGATAACTGCACTTGAATCAACGGAAACGGACTTGGTGTCCGAACTGATTGTCTGTGGGAAATGCGGATGGAATTCATTTTCTCCCAAAATCTCACCGGTGTCGCAGTCAACAAGCTGTGCGTGGACTATTTTACCGGTAACATAGTGTCCGCCGGAGTAGCTTGCGCCCGTATTGCTGTAGTGCACGTTGAGTATGTATCCCACATCTTCGGGCTTTTTAGCCAGCAGATCCTTTGATACATAGCTGCTGATATATGCTTCTTCGTCCGTGTTATATACAGCTATCAGAGAACCGGTGGCTTTGGCGGGATCAAAGCCTTCCATAGCCTTTGTAAAGGCCTTATTGTTTTCGTCCTGGATTAATGTAAATACCAGGCCGGCAAGCAGTCCCAAAATGCAAATACCAATAATTACCCAAAGAATTATGCGCCCTTTTTTCATCGTCTTACCTCCGTAATGGAAAATAACTACAAGCTAAGTATACATATACAATTAAAATAAAGCAATAAAATGTGTAAAAAGTTCTTATTTACAGGGACAAGAGTAAGATTTTACGCCCCGCCAAAGCCTATCCACACATTTGATGGCAAAATGATGGAAATTTTATGTGAATTGGGAACATTTGCCTCCTAAAATGTCGATATCAGGAGGTGTTAAAATGTACAGAAAAGATGAGCATCAAAAATGGGCTTTTATACGCGGCTGCTCCCTGCCGGGGCTCTTGCTGCTATTCCTTCTTGCAATTTTCCTCGCTGGCTGCTCTGCAGATAATCTCTTGCCCGAAGAAATTTTCCACAATTTCCGCCCGTCAGGCAGCGGTGCGGAGGAACCCGCTCAAGCAGCGGACATTCTGACACTGGTCAACCCGTGGAACAGCCTTGATGAAGACTATGTTCCCCCTCTCGCCTCACTAAATGACGGGACGGAGCTTGATGCAAGAGCCCTTGAGGCGCTTATAGCCCTTCTTGAGGATTGCAGAGCTGCAGGTAACGAGCCCTATGTCTGCTCCGCCTACCGAAGCTGGGAGACCCAAAGCGCATTATACGAAGATAAAGTGGGACGTGTAATGGCAGGCGGGCTTGACGAATCCCTTGCCCGCATTGAAGCCGCCCGCAGCGTTGCCCGTCCCGGCACCAGCGAGCACCAGCTGGGGCTGGCCTTTGATATAATCGACTCGGACTACACGGTTCTTGACGAAGCTCAGGCTGATACCCCCACCCAGAAGTGGCTTATGGAAAACTCCTGGCGCTACGGCTTCATCCTCCGCTATCCCGAGGGGAAGAGTGAGATAACGGGAATTATCTATGAGCCATGGCACTATCGCTATGTAGGCACAGATGCAGCCGAGGACATATTCGAGAGCGGCCTTTGTTTCGAGGAATGGCTGGATAAATGATTGGATAAATCGCTGCGGTAAAGGCCCTTCCCTACAAGGCAGTGCCAATGATTTCTCTCGTAAGGTCGATTCATGCTCTCGCCCGCGGGACGTCGAGGACGCCGTCCCCTACAAAGTCCGCACCACCCGTAGGCGCAGAGGGGGCTTGCTCCCGCCGCGCAAAGCCTTCCCCATTCGTAGGACGGGGTGCCCACATCCCGCTGAAATGACGGGTGAACTCTCACGCCATCACATAAAACAAAGAAAAACAGGTGACTTTGGGAGAATTTAGCAGTATAATATCAACATCAGGAGATGTTGATATGCACAAAAAACTTTCCCTTATCCACCGCGCGCTGCCCCTAATTATTCTTCTTTCCCTGCTTCCGGGGCTCTGCGGCGCAAGCAATCAAACAAAGGAGAGTCCTTCTCTTCCCATATATAGCTCCGCAGGCAGCAGCAACCCCCTCAGAGAAGCGGATTTGCTGATCCTTGTGAATCAGTGGAACGAGCTTGACATGTACTATTACCCGATTCTCACCCCCTACACAGAGGAATTCAGCCTTGACAGACGAGCCATGGACGACTTCGTTGACCTTATGCAAGCCTGCCGCGAAGAGGGCGGAGACCCCTACATAGTTTCCGCTTTTCGTGGCTATTATAAACAGCTGGAGCTTTATGAAAACAAGGTGCGCAGGCTGATTGAGGCGGGAACAGATCCTTCCCTCGCCCCCGCGGAGGCTATCCGCAGCGTTGCCTATCCCGGCACAAGCGAGCATCAGCTGGGGCTTGCCGTTGATATAGTAGACGCAAACCACGGATATCTGGACGAAACTCAGGCCGATACGCCAACCCAGAAATGGCTTATGGAAAACTCCTGGCGTTACGGCTTTATCCTTCGCTACCCCATTGACAAAAGCGAGATAACGGGAATTATATATGAGCCCTGGCACTACCGCTATGTGGGCAAGGAAGCTGCGAAGGACATATATGAAAGCGGTCTTTGCCTGGAAGAGTGGCTTGATGCAAGGGCAGCAGAAGAGCTTGCAATCCAAAGCCGCCACCCGAAAAGCAGAGCCGAAAAATGGGAAATCTTCCATGAAAGAGCATAAAACAGTAGGGGCGGACCGATGTGACCGCCCTTTTTCTGAATAAAACCATAAAAACAAAAAGGACAGGCAATAGCCTGTCCTTTTCTTATTGTGTTGGCGCCGCCCTATTTTCCCGGTCCGTCTCCAGACAAGTATTTTTGGCGCTGGTGAGCTTAACTGCCGTGTTCGGAATGGGAACGGGTGGACCCTCACCGCTAAAGGTACCAACTCTGGTTGACGCTTTCCTCCGTATCCGGCGACAATCCGCCTTCGTTTTGGCGCGTCATATATAAACTTCATCCTCGCTCCCCAGCATCAAGCGCTTCCGAAGCGAAAAATAAAGGCCGTGAAAAAGCTCCCGAGTAAACTCGAGAGCTTTGTGTTGGCGTTGACCTATCTTCCCGGTCCGTCTCCAGACAAGTATTGTCGGCACTGGTGAGCTTAACTGCCGTGTTCGGAATGGGAACGGGTGGACCCTCACCGTTAAAAACACCAACTAATGGGTTTTGCACCCTCAAAACTGAACAAATGGAATGTTAATCGAAGTAAGGCATGCCTGCATATTTCATTGTAGGTCAAGCCCTCGGGTTATTAGTATCGGTCAGCTGAACATGTTGCCATGCTTACACCTCCGACCTATCAACGACATAGTCTACGTCGACCCTTACTCTCCGAAG
>JAZSRY010000014.1:0-10822 GCA_045538735.1 Oscillospiraceae bacterium | reverse complement strand
AAAGCCGACTGCTTTTGCAGTCGGCTTTTTATATATTACTTGTTGGGGGGCTTAGTATGCAACGCCCCAGTAAATCATGTGCTTTGCCTTCTTGCCGCAGATGGGGCAGACTTCGTCAATCTCATCCTGCTCGAAGGGCATGCAGCGGCTGGTCATACCGGCCTTTTCCTTCATAGCCATTTCGCACTCAAGGTCGCCGCACCACATGGTCTTGATGAAGCCGCCCTTTTCCTCCTGAAGAGCCTTGGCTTCTTCCAGAGAGTGAGCTTCGAAAATGTGGCTGTCCAGATTGGCCTTGGCCTTCTCGAAGAGGCCTGCCTGAACTGCTTCAAGAAGCTGAGGAACAGCGGTCTCCAGCTCGTCCAGAGATACGATGGCCTTCTCGCCGTTGTCGCGGCGGCAGGTCATGCACTGGTTCTTCTCCATGTCCTTGGGTCCGATTTCGATGCGGAGGGGGATGCCCTTCATCTCGTACTCAGCGAACTTCCAGCCGGGGCTGTTGTCGCTGAAGTCACCCTTGACCCGGATGCCGATGGCCTTCAGGCGGTCGATAAGCTCCTGAGCCTTCTCGATGACGCCGGGTTTATGCTGGGCGATGGGGAGAACAACAACCTGGATGGGGGCGATGCGGGGAGGCAGCACAAGGCCGCTGTTATCGCCGTGGGTCATAATGAGACCGCCTATCATACGGGTGGAAACGCCCCAGGAAGTCTGGTGGGGATAATGGAGGGTGTTGTCCTTACCGGTGTAGGTGATGTCAAAGGCGCGGGCAAAGCCGTCGCCGAAATAGTGGCTGGTGCCGGACTGGAGAGCCTTGCGGTCGTGCATCATGCACTCAACAGTGTAGGTCTCCTCTGCGCCGTTGAACTTTTCCTTGTCGGTCTTGCGGCCCTTCACAACGGGCATAGCCAGAATGTTCTCAAGGAAGTCGGCGTAGATGTTCAGCATGCGGTGGGTCTCTTCAATGGCCTCCTCGGCGGTTGCATGCATGGTGTGACCCTCCTGCCAGAGGAATTCACGGTGGCGGAGGAAGGGGCGGGAGGTCTTTTCCCAGCGGAGAACGCTGCACCACTGGTTATAGAGCTTGGGCAGATCGCGCCAGGAATGGATTATATTTGCATAGTGCTCGCAGAACAGAGTTTCGGAGGTGGGACGGATGCAGTAGCGCTCCTCCAGCTCCTCGCTGCCGCCGTAGGTGACCCATGCGCACTCGGGGGCGAAGCCCTCAACGTGGTCCTTCTCCTTCTGGAGGAGGCTTTCGGGAATGAGCATAGGCATAGCAACGTTCTCGTGACCGGTCTCCTTGAAGCGGGCGTCAAGCTCCTTCTGGATGTTCTCCCAGATGGCGTAGCCATAGGGACGGTAAATGAACATGCCCTTGATGGAGCTGTAATCGATGAGCTCAGCCTTGCGGCAAACATCGGTGAACCACTGGGCGAAGTCCACCTCCATATCGGTTATCTGTTCAACCTTCTTATCTTTTGCCATTTTTATTGTTTCTCCTTTCGACCGGGGGCCCTTCCCCCCGTCATTCTAACCCGTATATTTTATATATGTGAAGCAAACTTGTCAAGAGCGAGGGCTTTTCATCCCCGGAGCCTGAGCCGGGGAGAAAGATAATTGAAAAAATAGCGGCCGTATGCTATACTGTGTGACGCAATGAGACTGTGTCCGAAATTATAAAGGGGGCGTTTCGCAATGAAAAACAAAATAATCTTACCTATCCTTTTCGTGCTGTTCGCCGCTGTGGCAATTTTTGCCGGATATAAAGTTCTGGACACACTGCTGGATTACGGCGAAGGGAAAAACGCCTATGACTCCCTGAGGGAGAGTGTTTCCGTCTCCACCGATGATGCTGCCTTGAAAACGCAGGCTCCCACCCATGAGGAAAGCGACCTTCCTCCCGCAAATGAAGCCATGCCTGAGGAAACTCCCGATCCCCACGAGGGTATAGATTTTCCCGCTGTGGATTTCAAACTCCTTGCCGAGATGAACGAGGACATAGTTGGATGGATATATCTGGAGAACAGCCCCATTGACTATCCTATTGTTCAGGGTGAGGATAACGATGAGTATATAAGAACGCTCCCCGATGGCAGATATAATAACGCCGGAAGCATTTTTATGGACTACAGAAACGCTGCGGATTTCAGCGACAGACATACGATAATCTACGGTCACCGCATGAACAATAACTCCATGTTCGGTACCATTGTGAACTATAAAAACCAGACATGGTATGATGAACATCCCCGGTGCTTTATCATGACGGAGGAGGAAAACTATGTTGTTGAGTTCTTTTCCGGCTGTGTGATGAGTGTGACCGGAGAGGCCTGGGATCTGGACTTTGAATCCGATGAGGAGTTCAATAAATGGGTTTCCCGCGCAAAGGAAAGATCCGAATTCGAATGCGATGTAGTTCCCGAGGCGGGAGAGCGGATAATAACCCTATCCACTTGCAACCGAACGAACGGTTATACCAGATTCGTCCTTCTGGGTGTTCTGCGCTGAACTGAAAAAATGAAGATTTATGGGCGGGTGCATCGCACCCGCCCTTTTTAAAGCCTTCCTTGTCGGGGCGTCAAGAAAATGTGCGGAGCGCACATTTTTAGCCACCGGTGCGCCGCGGCTTTGCCGCGAGGAGGGAAGTTGTTGGGAGTGTAATAGTCTCCGACGGCCATATTCTTTTTGTGCCAGCAAAAAGAATATGGAAAGAAAAACAGGCCAAAGAGGGGATTCAAAAACCCCTCTTTGGAAACTCCCCAAGTACGGAAATGGGAAATATATTGTGCCACATAATGGGCACCTAAACCTTAGAGCGATTACCTCGTTATCCGCTCAGGACGCTGCTGCACCATGCCGCCTGTTCGGCGCCACCGGGATTTTCCCTCGTTATGTTTTCGGAACGGTCAAAACCGTTCCCTACGGGGGAAAGTGCAAGCCTCGTAGGGCGCGACCACCGGGCGCGCCGCCACGAAAAACGGGCTGCCAATGGCCGCCCGCCTTTGCCCCGTATTTTGTCCATGTCTCCGACGGGTAACCTTTCGCATCGACGGAAAAACAGCAAAAGGCTCCACAAAACTGTGGAGCCTTTTGCTGCAATAGCATTTTATTGAGATTACAGACCGTACTTCTTGTTGAACTTATCAACGCGGCCGCTGGTGTCGACGAGCTTCTGCTTGCCGGTGTAGAAGGGGTGGCACTTGGAGCAGATTTCAACGGTGATGTTCTGCTTGGTGCTGCCGGTGGCGATGATTTCACCGCAGGCGCAGCGGATGGTGGTCTGTTCGTACTTGGGGTGGATTCCGGGCTTCATAGTAAATTTCTCCTCATAATAAGCTGTCTTGAGTACGCCTCAAATGGGCATGGTTACAAGACGCAAAATGCATTTTAACACACATTTTTCTTTAAATCAAGGGATTTTTTTAGATTTTTCAAGGCTTTTGGGGCTTTTTTCAGCCTCAGACTTCGATGCTGACTCCGGGGGTCAGGAAGTGGATAATAACATTTTTGACCTTCTTTCCGAAGATGCGCTGGGCGCTGCGGGCGTATGCCCAAAGCTGACTTTGATAGCGCTTTGCCCTTTCGGGGGCTTCCGCGGCGCTGATGCGGTCGGTTTTATAGTCAATAATGCTCAGGCAATCCTTTTCTTCCACAAGGCAGTCGATAATGCCCTGCAGGAGGATTTCCTCCCCCTCTGCCTCCGGACCGAAGCATTCGGAAGCATCACTGAGAAGGGTGAAGCGGAATTCTCTGTGAACTTTGCCTTTGCGAAGCACTGCGCCCGTGCTGCTGCGGAAGAACTCCAGAAGAGAGGGGCATTTTATCGCCTTTGCCTCCTCCAGGCTGAGAAGCCCCGCCCCTTCAAGGCGCTGAAGCTCCCCTTCAAGCTCGGCAAGGGTGGATGTTTTGTCAAGATCCACATACTGGAGGAAGGCGTGGGTGGCGGTGCCGAAGGCGGCTGCGGAAAGCTTTGTGGCTTTGCCCCCAAGAGAGGGACGGCGGAACTCCAATTCGGGAGCCTCCCAAACAAGCTCTGCGGACTCCTCGGCGCCTTCCTCCTCATAGTCCTTCAAGGCGGTGGCGCTGACCTTGGTGGGCAGTTCCGTGGCGGCCTGATAGGGATAGCTGAAGTCCAGCCTTTCGCGAAGGGTATCAAGGAGCGCAGCATCGAACTGCGCCTGCTCTCGGGTGAGAGGGGGGTGCTCAGCGGCTTCCACCCCTGTCTCGGGAGAGAGGATTTTCATATCTATGAGCCCCTCGCCGTCTGTCAGCGCGGCATAGATGAGCCACTGGACGGGGGCACTGCAGCTTCGCAGCACCGCGGGAGGCATGGGGGAGGCGGCATTGTCCCGAAGCTTGGCAAGGCGGTTTTCGGAATTTTCATAAATGCCGCTCATAATAAGCTGCTCTTTTGCGCGGGTCATGCCAACATAGAGCACGCGCATTTCCTCGCTGAGAGTCTCCCGGTCTATCTGCTTTGCTATGGCGCGGTGGGCGAGACTGGGGTACTCGATACCTCTGGCGGTGTCGGTTACCTTGGGGCCGAGACCCAAATGGGAGTGGAGCAGCACCTGGGCGCGCTCATCCTGCTTGTTGAACTGATGGCCAAGGTCGCAGAGGAAGACGAAGGGAAATTCAAGACCCTTGCTTTTGTGTATGCTCATTATGCTGACGTGATCGCCGTCTCCGCTGCGGGGCGGCTCCTTGTCGTTTTCTGCCAGACGGCGCAGCCATGCAACGAAGCGGAAAAGACCGCGGTAGCCCGATTCCTCGAAGGAGCGAGCCATCTGGAAAAGGGTCATAAGGTTTGCGCGGCGCTCGTCTCCGCCGCTCATGGCGGAGCAGAGGGCAAAAAGCTCGGTCTCGGTGTAAACGCGCCATAAAAGCTCGTCCAGACTCAGGTCAGGGGCGGCTTTGCGTATGGCGGTGAGCTTTTTCGCAAAGGCTGCGCAGCGCTCGCTGCCCTTTTCCGCGCTTTTCAGGAGGGCAGTGTAGAAATCTGCGCCCTTGTCTGCAGCGCGTATGGCGGAAAGCTCGTCGGCGCTGAAGCCGAAGGCAGGTGAGCGGAGAGTGCTGATGAGGGCAACATCCGAGTGGGGGTTATCTATAACCGTCAGCATGTCTATGGCAATGCCCACCTCAAGGGAGGAGAAGAAACCCCCTGCCTGACGGGACTGGACGGGTATGCCTGCGCGGCTGAGCTCGGCGTGGAAAACGCTGCCCTTGCCCCCGGGGGAGCGCATCAAAAGGACAAAATCGCTCCAGCGGCAGGGGCGGACGGAGTCCTTTTCGTGGACGGGAGTGCCTGCTGCCATCATATCCTTTATTCTCTTTGCGATGAAGCGGGCTTCCATGGCAGCCTTTTCGGGACTGTCCTCCCCCGTCTCGCCCAGACCGGGGTCTATGAGGCAAAGCTCAACTGCCTTGTCGCTGCCCTCGGGATAAGCGGCGGAGCCATAGCGGAGGGCGGCGGCATCGTCATAGTCCATTTCGCCCAGCTTCACGCTCATAATGTTGGAAAAAACCTGATTGGAGGCATCCAGTACGGCCTTGCGGGAGCGGAAGTTTTCCTGCAAAAGAATGCGAAGAGGCTCGTCATCCCGCTCGGCGCTGCCATAGTCGGCATAGCTTTCGTATTTGTCGAGGAAAATGGTGGGGTCTGCAAGGCGGAAACGGTAAATGGACTGCTTCACATCGCCAACCATGAAGAGGTTGTTGCCGTCTTGTGAAAGGGCGCGGAAAATCATATCCTGCACCGCGTTGACATCCTGATATTCGTCAACCATTATTTCGCGGTAGCGGCGGCTCAGCTCCCGGGCGAGAGACGAGGGCTCGCCGCTTATTTTGTCCACAAGCATCCCGCAAGCCATATGCTCAAGGTCGCTGAAGTCCACAAGACCCTCCCGGCGCTTTTCCGCGGCATAGAGCCGGTCAAAGTCGGAGCAGAGGTCGAGAAGTGCCTCCATGGCGGGGGCCATGAGCTTCATTTCCTCAAGCTGCTTTTCGGAGCTGCTTTCAAGAGCCTTTCTGAAGCCCTCGGCGGCTTTTTTGTAGCTGTTGCGCACTGCGCTGACACGGTCTTTAAGCTCCGTGTTTTCGTATCGGACAAGCCTGCCCAGCGCTCTGAACTTTTCGGGAGGCAAAAACTCCCTTGCCTTGTCCCAGCCCATGTCAAGGGCGCGGACAAAATCACGCAGCGCGGCGGCATCTTCCATGAAAACCTCGCCGTAGGCGGAGATGATTTTCTCATCGGCGCTGTGGATTTCCAGCACCGCCTGATCCATGCGCTCCGCCCAGTATGCGGCGGAGTCCTGAATATCCTGCAGCAGCACCCTGCCCCAGACCGTTTCTGCGGCATCGCTGATTTCGGGGAGGGAGCGGAAAAGTGCCTTTTGCTCCTCTATCCAATCCTCGGGATAGGGGTGGGAGCGGATTTTTTCGTAAAGGCGGAGAAGCGCCTCTGAAAGGCGGCGGTCGTCCCTGCCTGCGCCCACGCTGTCGGAAAGCTCGGCGAAGCCGGGATAGCGGTCGATGCGCTCATAGCGGCTTTCAAGAAGGCTTTCGCAAATGCTGCGCTTGGTTTTGTCGGCCCGGTCTTCTTCCATAACCTTGAAGGCGGGGGGCAGACCGATGAGATGGCAATACTCCCGCAGCAGATTGGTGCAGAAGGAATGGATTGTGCCTATGGGCGCCTGATAGCACTTATCCTGCTGTCTGCGGAGACGGCGGTCGGAGGGGTTTGCGGCGGCAGCCTCGGCAATGGCATCCATAATGCGGCTGCGCATCTCGCCTGCGGCGGCGCGGGTGAAGGTGATGATAAGGAAACGGTCAATCTCCTCGTTTTCCGTGGGGTCGGTTATATAGCGGAGGACTCTCTCGGTGAGAACGCGGGTTTTTCCGCTTCCTGCGGCGGCGCTTACAAGGAGGCTGCGGCCGCGGGTTTCAATGGCCTGTCTTTGGCCTTCGGTGAAGGAAAAGCTCATTCCTCGGCGCCTCCTTCCTCAAGTTTTGCCCAGAATTCCTGAGCTTTGAGTTTATCAAGATAACGGATGCGGTCCTCCTCGCCGCCGAAATGGCAGGCGGAGGCATAGTCGCAAAACTGGCAGGCGTTTTCGCTCTGGCTGCGGAAGAAGGGGTCGGCTGCTATGCAGCCGCTGTGGAGCTCCTTGGCCATGTTGCGGAGAGTGCTGTCTATGTGTCTGCTGAGAAGTCCGAGGCGCTCGGCAGTGGCGAGACTGTCGCCGCTGTAGGAGCCCTTTTTGATGCTGACGGGGATATAAACGGGCTCATCGGACTTTTCCATAGCCCGCAAAATAGCCTCGTCATCCAGCAGAAGACCGCTGCGGCGGTGCTGTTTCAGCTTTTCGCCCAAAATTTCCTCGTCGCTCATGTCGGCTTTGGCGCTTATAAGCACATCCCGGGCGGGCACATACATAACTCCCGCGGGGAAGATCTCTGCGCCGTAGCGCTCGCCGCCGCTGCGGCTGAGGGCGAAGAGGTAGAGAAGCATCTGCAGACCCATACCGTACCACACGTCGGAGAAGGAAAAGGCTTTTCTTCCCGTTTTGTAGTCCACAACGCGGACATAGAGCTTGCCATCGTGGTAATAGCCGTCAACTCTGTCGGCAATACCTGTGAGGATAAGCTTGCTGTCGCCCTCGCCTATCTCAACGCTGGGCAGGTTGCTGATTTTTCCGAAGTCAAGCTCAAAATCAAGGGGCTTGAAGTCGCTTCGGGCAAGCTCCGCTGCCATGTCGCTGACAACGGCGCGGACATTTTTGATAAGGCGGCGGAAAAGATATTCAAAGCGGGGCGTTTTCTCGCGGAAATCGTCCAGCTCATTGTGGATATAGCGCTTCACATATTCGTCGCAGAGGGAGTTAACCGTCTCCGAGGGCACTGCGGCAAAGCCGCCCAGCTCGCTTATGTCCCGGGCAACATTTTCAAGGACATAGTGCATGAAGGTGCCCATCTCGGGAGGTGCGAACTCCGCGGGCTGTCTGGGCTTTGCCTTGAGTCCGTACTGAAGGAAGTAGGAGAAGGGGCAGGCGGCCATCTTGTCTATGCGGCTTGCGGAAAGGCGGAGCTTATCGCCGTAAAGGGCGCGGACGCTCTGTTGGCTGAGCCTGCCGCGGCTGAGCCTGGCGGCGCTTTGGATTTTGCTGAGTCTTTCCTCCTGCCCGCTTTCGGCAAAATACTGCTTTGCCGCGGCGGCAAGAGGCTCGGTGCTGCCTGCGCTGTGGGCTGCCGCAAGCTCCAAAGCGGGAGCTTTTGCGCGGGAGCGGCATTGTGCAAGGTCAATGCTGCCGCAGGCTATGCCGAAGATATTCTCAAGGCGGCTCACAACAAAGCTGGGCATAGCTTTTCCGCCCTCCGCATCGTCGGCGCACCAGCTGACATAAAGGCTTTCGGAGGGGAGGGTAAGGCAGTTATAAACAAGGGCAAACTCTCTGTAAAGGCGGTCGGAGGGGCTGTTGCCAAGGTCTATGCCCTCCAGAAGCAGCTCCGCTCTGTCGTCGTCGGAGAAAATTCCGCTGCCGGGCTCGGTGGAGGGAACGCGGCTGCTGTCGCAGCCCAGAACGATGAGGTGTTTTATGCTGCGGCGGCGCATGCGGTCCATGTCGCCTGCGGAGACCTTGTCGGCGGAGAGGGGGATGCTGCCAAGGGAATATTTGCTCAGCAGCAGGCAGAAAAGCTTACCGAAGCTTTCCATATCCGTCTCCATGCCGCCCAAAACCGCAGCGCACTGCTCGGTGGCTTCAACGATAATTTCCCAAAGCTGGGCATATTCGGCGGCGAGAGTTTCCTCCCCGGAGTCGCGAAGCTCCTTAGCCCTGCGGGAGAGGGTTTCGGGAAGGGAGAGAGCGTCATAAAATTCGGCAAGGGCGCGGCAATAGTCCTCGGCTGTGTTGCCCTCCTTGCCCAGCTTCTGCAAAAGGGCGAGGGGAGCGGCGGCTTTGCGGCGGAGGCGGTTTATGCGGCGAAGCTTTTCCCAGGTCTCGTCGCTGTATTCGCCGCCGAAGCCTTCGGGATGGGCGCGCCAATCCTCCTCCTTCGTCCAGGCGCTGCCGCGGATGGACCAGAGGAAAACATAGTTTTCAAGCTCGTCGCATTCCTCGATGCTGAGTCCGGCGAGGCCTGTTTTCAGGTATGTGAACATATCCTCATAGCTCCAGCCTCCGTTTATAACGGCGAAGGCGGATTGAATGAGGGCGGGAACGGGTTTTTCGAATATATCGCTCTTGCGGGCGGAGAAAAGAGGCACTCCGTAGAGGGAGAAAATGTTTTCAAGGGCGGCGCGGTAAGAGTCATAGGAGCGGACGGCGATTGCGATGTCCCTCCAGCGGCAGCGTCTTTCCTGCACAAGGCGGAGACAGTGGGCAGCGGCGGCCTCGCATTCGGCGGTTACGGTGGCGGCGCAGCGCAGCTCAACGCTGCCCTCGGCATCGGCTGAGGCCTTGCCAAAAGCGAAAAGCTCTTTCTCAATGTGCTCCATGGGGGTGGAGGGTGCGCGCTTGATGGCGGTGATGACGCTGTGGTCAATGCCCGCCTCCTCCGCGGCGCGGATAAGGCTGGATGCAGCGCGGCGGCTGGGCTCAAATATGTCGTGACCTTCGATGAGCCCCTCGCAGCCGAGGCAGACGGTAAGGTCGCAGCCGCTGCGGAGCATTGCGGCAATGATGTCCAGCTGCTGGCGGGTGAAATCCGTGAAGCCGTCTATGAATATATGCTTTCCCGCGAAAGAGCTTTTGGGGAAGTTCTCTGCGAGAAGGCCGAGTCTGTCGGAGGGGTCAAGGGCGCTGCTGCCGCAAAGGGCGTTGTAGGCGGAATAAATGAGACTGATGTCCGTGAGCTTGTCGCCGAAGCTCCCGCCGCGGTTTTGGGCGCAGCGCTCAAGAGCCTCAGGCGTGACGCAGCAGCTTTTCAGCTCGTCAATGGCGGCAAGGAGGCTTTCGGCAATGGCAGTCTGGCGCCGGGCGGCGGAATAAACCTTCAGTCTTGAGCCCACGGCATCGAGGGCGAGAGCCATGCAGAGGGCTCTTCCGCCGCCGTCGAGAAACTTCTTTCCCCCAAGGCCGCATTCTTTAAGCACTCTGTGAGCCATGCGGGAGAAGGAGAGCACCTCCGAGTGGAGACTGAGGCTGTCGCCGCAGAAACGCAGAGCCTCCCGCTCCGCCTCGTGGCTGTATTGTTCGGGGACAAGGAGAACGCTCTTTTCTCCCCGCTGTGCAAGGCGGCTTATCTCCTCCATAACGGAGCCGGTTTTTCCGCTTTTTGCGCGGCCGAGAATGAGTTTGAGCATGCTTATCCCTCCTTTGCAAGTATTTAGGTAATTATATCAATTATGGTGTCCAATAGCAAGGACAGTCGGGGCGTTAAGAAAATGTGCCGGTGGCACATTTTTAGCCTCCGGTGCGCAGCAGCTACGCTGCGAGGAGGGAAGTTGTTGGAGCGTAATTGTCTCCGACGGCCATATTCTTTTCGCGTGGTCGAAAAGAATATGGAAAGAAAAGTCCACCAAAGAGGGGGCCAGAAACCCCCTCTTTATAAACTCCCTCAGTGCGGAGATAAGAACGGCGCTGTGCCACATAATCAAATCCGAAACCTTAGTGTGCATGCCTCGATTTCCGCTCAGGACGCTGCTGCTTTTTGGCGACTGTTCGTCGCCACGAAGGCTGTACCTCGTTCTGTTTTTCGGCGCGCTGAGGTCATCGCGCCCTACGGATGGTGCGTTATCCAAAATTTGCCGTAGGGGCGGACCGATGTGTCCGCCCGGCAAAATCTCCCCTATCAGGGGAGGTGGCACGGCGCAAGCCGT
>JAZSRY010000034.1:0-21679 GCA_045538735.1 Oscillospiraceae bacterium | reverse complement strand
ATCTTGGTCATCATGGGGGTCTTCATGATGTTGGGGCCAAAGGCGTTGACGGTGATGCCGAAGGGGCCAAGCTCGGAAGCCAGCTGCTTGGTGAGCATGTCAACAGCGCCCTTGGAAGCGCAGTAGGCAGCGTTGCCGGGGCCCTTGGTGGCGATCTTGCCGCGGACCGAGGTGACGTTGACGATCTTGCCGTACTTGCGATCGGCCATGTACTTACCAAAGTGCTTACAGGTGATCATCAAAGAGGTGATGTCATCACGCAGAACCTTGTTGAACTCGTCAATGGGGAACTCGAAAACGGGCTTCTTCACGTTGGTACCCTGAGAGTTGATCAGGATGTCGATGTGGCCCATCTCTTCGTTGGACTGCTTGGCGACAGCGGCGACCATATCTTCGTCGTTGGCGTCGCAGACATAGTACTTGAACTCCTTGCCGGTGATGGCCTTGAGCTCCTCGCAAGCTGCCTGCAGCTTGGACTCGGTACGGGAAGCGATGGCGACGTTAGCGCCGCACTCGGCCAGACCCTGAGCGACCAGCTTGCCCAGGCCGCCTGCGCCGCCGATGATCATAGCGTTCTTACCGGTCAGATCAAAAAGCTTGCTGAAATCCATAGTGAAATTTCTCCTTTGAATTTTATTTTTGTTTAACCTTATTTATTTTATTCCCGAAAGCTTCCAATGTCAAGTAAGCCCGGGACAATAGACTATAAATAATGACGATAGCAGGAAAAAGTTCCCTTATTCCACTATCAAAACGGCACGGACCGGTGCGCCGTCGCATCCGCCGTACTTCACGGGGAAAGCAAAGAGAAGATAATCTCCATCCTCAACATCGTCCACGCAGACATTTTCAATTACAGCAACACCGCCGTTGAAAAGAAGCTCATGAACACTCTTCTCATTATCATCGGGAGCAACACTGATTGCGTCGGTAAGTACAGCCTTGATGCCGCAGGCGGCAATATAATCAGCTGCCTGCTCACAAAGGAAGCTGCTTCCGCCGCTGCGGAGAATAAGACGCTCGCAGCCGGAAAGGCGACCCTTGATGTCGCTGACCTTGATAAGGGAATTTTCGGGAACAGTGATGACACGGCACTTGCCGCAATAATTCTCAAGAGGCATCTGGTCGATGGAAGCGCCATCGGCAATAAAGTGGCTGAATGCATCGGCATGGGTGCCAAGATGTACGCCTGCAGTGATAACGCTGGCATTGCACTCGTCTCCGTTTTCAATGCTCTGGCTAAGGGCAAAGCTTGCAGGCTCATCCTTGTAATATATGGGAGCCTCCTGCAGGGTGCGGCTGATATCGATTATTTTCATAAATAATCCTCCTTCTTTTTCACTCTCTTGCTTTTGAAAGCGCAAAATGCTTCCCGCTTATCAATCTCTTCTTCTGCGGGAGCTTTTGCGGGGATGGTCATAAAGCTTATTGCCGGACATTCTGCTGTCAGATTCCTGCATAAACTGTTTAAGCTTGTCCTCGAAATTCTGGTCGGCAGATTTCACGGGCATATATACTTCTCTTGCGGGAGAAGCGGATGGCTGAGGACGGGGTGCGGCAGGTCTTGCCGACTGGGGACGGGGCTTTTCCTCGTTTCTGCGGTTAGGACGGTTATCGGCAGTGGGGTTATCCACAGCCTTTTTGATGGAAAGATTAATCTTTCCGTCAGGGCTTATGGCCACAATTTTAACCTTAACTTCCTGTCCGTTGCTCAGATGCTCGTTGATGTCGCTGACATAGGCGTTGGCCACCTCGGAAATATGTACAAGTCCGCTCTTGCCGCCGGGCAGAGCAACAAAAGCTCCGAACTTGGTTATACCGGTCACCTTGCCCTCAAGAATCATTCCCACTTCCAGTTCCTGCATGTGCAATCCTCTCAGTTTATTTATAAATTTATCTTTAGATCCCCAGCTTAATCGGAAGGACCGTAAAACACAATTTCATCCGGCATTACAAGGCCAAAACGTTCTCTTGCAATGGCGGCAATCAGTTCATCGTTTCCTGCGGAGGCTATCTCCGAGGCGATACGCTCATTCTCTCTTTCAAGGCTTTCAGCCTCGCTTTGCAGCTGCTCCAGAAGAGCGTTTCCCCGCGCTCTTTCCTCTTTCAGCTCGTATATGCTCAGAAGAGCATATATCAGAATGACTGGGATAATAAACTTCAGCAGTGTTTGGGTTCCCGGAACTTTCATCATTGCAACCTCCCCGCCGTGCTTTTCGCACCCCGGAATTGCTCATACCAAGTCCCAGTTTACCATCTTTACTATATTTAGTTATTCTAAACCTTTTTTTGCCGATTGAAAAGATGTTTTTTAAATTTTTAATCAATTTTTTGCCCAGATTTTTCAAGGTCTTCAGCCATTTATACAAAACGCTCTCCAATTTCCTCAAACCCGGCCTTATAAGCTTCCCGAATGTAAGCCAATAGACTGCCGCTCCCAGAGCGCAGACAAGAGGCATATAAAATCTTATGCCGCCTCCGCAGCACATTCCGAGAAGAAAAATCCCTCCTGCAGAGGCCAGGCAAAACAGTACATCCAGCAAAAACATAAGAGGAGAAAAAAGCCTCCTGGGCACACGGAGAATATCATAAATAAATCCCAGACAAACTCCGAGGGAGAGAGATGCTGCTATCTCCGCAGACTGAAGCAAAACGCTGCTTTCCAAAGTGTCACCGGAAAAGTCTTGCCCAAAGGCTTCCCGAATGAGCAACTTCCTCATAGCAAAGCTCGGAGATAAGGCCGCTTACCTGAGCCTCCCCTGCCGTAAGCTCCAGCTTACCCATATGCAGCTCCTCACCGCGGATTATTAGATTGCCTCCCGTGGTTAACATAATTATCTCATGTTCATCGAAGCTGTCCACCCGCTCCACTCCGTTTATACTTAAACTTTTTCTTCCGTCCAGACTTATGGAATGGGGTTTTGCTGCGCTTACCCTTCGCTCATCATATGCCATTACCGCACCTCCAAATTTAATTCTTATAAACTTTATGCTGTACGGATAAGGGATATAAATAAAAAAAGAAGCGCACAGCTGTGCGCTTCTTTTTTTATTTAATGAAAAGTTGTTCAGCAGAGCTTTGCACCAGCGGGGATGGAATCATCCAGCATAAGGAGATTGAGCTTCTCTTCTCCCCTCTCGGTGTGAACGGCGGAGATAAGCATACCGCAGGAGGCCTGACCCATCATCTTTCTGGGAGGCAGGTTAACGATGGCAACAAGAGTCTTTCCGATAAGCTCTTCGCTCTTATAGAACTTTGCGATGCCGCTGAGAATCTGGCGGGGAGTACCGCTGCCATCATCAAGAGTGAACTTCAGGAGCTTTTCGCTCTTCTTCACATTTTCGCAGTTGAGCACTTTCACAACGCGGAAATCGCTCTTGCAGAAGGTTTCAAAGTCCACATTCTCTTCAGCAAAGGGTTCCACCTCGAGAGGAGGCAGGGCTGCCTTGCGGGCGGCTTCCGCAGCTTCTTCCAGCTCAGCAAGAGCCTTTTCAACATCGATTCTGGGGAAAAGAGGTGCAGCGGTAGAACTCTTCCAGCAGCATTCGCAGCTGCAGCGGAAGGAAAGGCTTTCCCACTTGCGAAGTTCTTCGGCGACACCCAGCTGATTGAGGATTGCCTCGGAGGAAGCGGGCATGAAGGGGCTTACAAGGATTGCAGAAATGCGGATAGCCTCGCAAAGGTTCTTCATAACGCTGAGGAGGCGGGGCTTGCTCTCTTCGTCCTTGGCAAGAACCCAGGGTGCGGTCTCATCAATATACTTATTGGCGCGACCGATGAGGCGGAAGGCCTCTGCAAGGGCAAGATGGAGCTGATAGGTCTCCATGTGCTTAGTGTAGTTTGCAACAACATCGGCGGCAAGAGCCTTAATCTCACCGTCAAGCTCTGCCCACTGGCCGCCCTCGCCCAGAGTGCTTTCGAAGTACTTCTGGCTCATGGCGGTGGTGCGGCTCACCAGATTGCCAAGGTCGTTGGCAAGGTCGGTGTTGATGGTCTTGATAAGAAGCTCATTGGAGAAGTTGCCGTCGGAGCCAAAGGGGAAGGTGCGCAGCAGGAAGAAGCGGAGAGCATCCACACCGAACTTCTCAGCAAGGATATAGGGGTCAACAACATTGCCCTTGCTCTTGCTCATCTTGCCGCCGTCAAGAAGAAGCCATCCGTGGCCGTAAACCTTCTTGGGGAGGCTCTCGCCCATGCTCATAAGCATTGCAGGCCAGATGATAGAGTGGAAGCGGACTATCTCCTTGCCCACAATGTGGACATCGGCAGGCCAGAACTCCTTATAATCATCATACTTATCGTTTTCATAGCCCAGAGCGGTTATATAGTTGCTGAGAGCATCGATCCAGACATAAACAACATGACCGGGGTCAAAGTCCACGGGTACACCCCAGGTGAAGGAGGTACGGGAGACGCAGAGATCCTCAAGACCGGGCTTGATGAAGTTATTCACCATCTCGTTTACGCGGCTGCGGGGCTCCAGAAAATCGGTGTTTTCCAGAAGGTCACGAATACGGTCTGCGTATTTGGAAAGGCGGAAGAAATATGCCTCTTCCTCGGCATCCTGAACTTCGCGTCCACAGTCGGGGCACTTGCCGTCAACAAGCTGGCTCTCGGTCCAGAAGCTCTCACAGGGCTTGCAGTACTTTCCGGTATACTTGCCCTTATAGATATCGCCGTTTTCATACATTTTCTTGAAGATTTTCTGAATGGCGGCAACATGGTAATCATCGGTAGTACGGATAAAGCGGTCATTGGAGATGTTCATCAGCTTCCAAAGATCCTTAACACCGCGCTCACCCAGAACTATGTTATCAACAAACTGCTGAGGAGTTACACCTGCCTCGGTGGCCTTGTCCTCGATTTTCTGGCCGTGCTCATCAGTGCCGGTGAGGAACATTACATCGCAGCCCTGCAGACGCTTATAGCGGGCAATGGCGTCCGTTGCAACGGTGCAGTAGGTATGGCCGATATGCAGCTTGTCACTGGGATAGTAGATAGGTGTGGTAATATAGAATTTCTTGTTTTCCATTTCGTGTTTCACCCTTAAAAAATATCGTTATACGGATACTCTCCGCATAGTATCAGAACTTTGAAAGTATATCATTGCCGCCAATTATTGTCAAGGAATACGAAACGGCGCATCCCCCGCTCCCCTATGGGAAACAATGGAAGGATGCGCCGTTATTTTACTCTACAGGCTCACTGGGCTCAGGAGGAGGCTCCGGTGCCGGAGGAGGTGTGGGCGTAGGTGTAGGCTCAGTGCTGGGCGTAGGGGTAGACGTGGGCGTAGAGGTAGGCTCAGTGCTGGGCGTAGGAGTGGGCTCGGTGCTGGGGCTGGGTGTGGGGGTAGGTGAGGGAGAGGCGGATGGAGAAGGACTGGGGCTGGGAGATTCGCTGGGAGAGGGGCTGGGCCACTCGATGTCCTCTTCATGATAGTGGTAGTAGCTGCTTGCTTCCCAATTGCTGCTGCGCAAAGTGCCGTCCGCATTATATACATATCGGGTACTTGCAGCCTTCAGACCGATGGCAACTTCTTCATATTCCTCATCAAAAACTTCCCATGAACCGACCGCCATCTTTACATAGCTGCCGTCTATATCGCTGCCGATGATCTTCATTTCAACCGACTTGTTGTCATCGCTGACGCTGGCTTCTATCTTGATGGGGAAATCTCTGTTATTTATAAAGCGGAACTCAGGACCGCCCCAGGAGACAGTAGCATCAAGTCCCAGAGGAAGATAGGCAACCGTAAAGTAATGGCAGGTGCGGGATGAAATTTTAAGGTTTGCGTAGAGGGCGCAATAATAGGTCATGGAAGAGATCTGGCAGATACCTCCGCCGTATTCCTGAACAGTCTGACCGCTGGAGTAGGCGCCGGCCATAAGATAGCCGTTTTCCGGGGTGCGCTTTCCAAGGGTGGTGTTATAGTCAAACTCCTCGCCCGGAAGGAGGATAACTCCGTTTACGGAGTCAACTGCCTTGCGTACATTGTTGACGCGGTTATAGGAGCTTCCCCAAAGAGAGGTGGTGCATTCGCTGAGAACATCGCGGAAAAGAAGCTCATTGAATTTATCGGTGGTGATTTCGGGGTCAGAGAATATTATGGGAATCTCAACGGTTTCGCCGTATTCAGCCGCGTTCCAAAGCTTCACGGCTTCCTCTTTATCGAAATCAATGCCCACAATGTGCTCAACGGTCTTGCCTTCTTTTTTGTCATAGCGGGCATCCTCGGGCTCAAGGAACACGCTTTCGTGGAGCTTATCTATATCCAGTTCCTGATCGGTATCTATCTTGGCATCATAGATGATATCTTCATACTTCTCGTTTTCAAGAGCATCTATTACCAGTGCAGCAATGGCTTCTCCGTCAATGGTGATTCCCTTTGCGCCCTTGAGCACCAGGATAGTCTCTTCTCCGATCTGCACCTCGGAGCTGAGAAGAGCCAGCTTTACCTCGCGGACAACATTATCCACGGCGGCAGCAACGGCCTCCTCATCTGCTGTGATGACAGTCTCGCTCTCAAAGCTCATACCCACGAAGCAGCAGCGGACATAGTTAAGGGCAGCAGCGATGGGATTGCCTCCCTTGCAGCCGTCATAAACTCTCTGAACATGCTCGGCAACGCCAGTTATGGAGCAGACATCCTCACTCTTCACATTGAGGACGATATCCAAGGGCATAAGCACATTGACTTCCTTGCCCTCAAGAGAGGAATATCCCTTTTCGGAAAGGAGAGCCATAGCCTCGGTAAGGCTCATATTGCTGAGATTAATACCGTCAAGAGTGACATTGGGATATATGTTATCAATTGTAGAAACATAAATGACGCCTGCCGCAGCAGATGCAAGCACAAGAGCCACCACAACAATGGCGATAATAATCAGTATTTTTGCCTTGCCCGCAGGCTTTTTATCATTGGGCGCCTTGGAAGGCTTATCTGCCTTGGGGGCTTTAGGAGCCTTGGGAGGTTTCTCCGCCTTAGGGGCTTTGGGTGCCTTGGGAGGCTTCTCCGCCTTAGGGGCTTTGGGAGCCTTGGGAGGCTTCTCCGCCTTAGGGCTCTTCACTTTCTTTTTGTTTTTCTCGTCGTTAAGTTTCATTTATTTCTCCTTAACTCGTTAATTCCTATAGAAAACCTCATCGCCGTCGGGCAGAGGATTCTGTCCAAAAGCGCTGTCGACGCTGTCTGTCCAGGGGTTGCCGCTGCGTTTGAGCTCAGCCTGCTTTTCAAGCATCAGACCTATAAGCAGATTGGAAAGGAGGAAGCCGGTGGCAGTGAAGCGCCAGCGTCCCTTGGCCGTTACAACCCAGCCCTTACGCTCAAACTCCTTGAGAAGAGTCTCCATCGGCTCGAAATTGCAGCGATAGATTTTATAATACTCCTTCTCGGATATGCCCTTAGTCGTACGCATGCCGAGCATAATATATTCGGCAGCCCTGTCAAGAAGACCTATTTTTTCATACTCATCAACGATAGTTTCGTTCTCGTTAATGTTATTTATGTATTTGACCAAATCGCGTACATAGCTGTATCTCACACCGGCAACGCAGGAATGGGCGCCGGGACCGAAGCCCATATAATCCCTGAGGAGCCAATATTTGAGATTATGCTTGGAATACTTCTTCTTGCGGCAGAAATTGCTGATTTCATACTGCTTGTAACCGTGGTTTGCAAGGGTCTCCACGGTATAGAGATACATATCTGCCTGCTCATCATCATCGGGAAGGAAGGGAGAATCCTTATATGCATACATAGGAGTGCCTTCCTCCAGCTTCAGACCGTAGCAGGAAATATGATCCACCTTAAGGGCAATAGCCTTGCGGAGAGTTTCTGCCCAGTCGCTCTTTGTCTGGCTCGGAAGACCGTAGATGAGGTCAATGCTGATATTACGGAAGCCGCTGCGGCGGGCATCCTTTACGCACTGCTCAACCTGCGCCCAGTTATGTCTGCGCCCTATGAGCTTCAGAATGTCATCATTAGCGGACTGTGCGCCGATACTGACTCTGTTAAATCCCTCACTGCGGAGCATCTTAAAATCGGCTTTTGTTATGCTGTCCGGATTCACTTCGATAGTGACCTCTGCGCTGCGGTAAACAAGAGCATTCATCTTAAGTGCATTGAATATCTCGCAAATCCGCTTTGCGCCGTAATAGCTGGGTGTTCCGCCGCCGAAATAAACGGTGTCCACATAATAGCGCTGAAGCTGGGGACCGGCTTCCTTGATATGGTCGATTATTGCATTGTGGTATTTGGGCATCAAACTGTCGCAGTTTGCGTGGGAATAAAAATCGCAGTAAGCGCACTTTGACGCACAGAAAGGTATATGGATATATATTCCGAGATTTTTGCTCATAGCTTCTCTCCGAAAATTCTTTGTAAGCATAGTTTCGGGCGTATAAACACCCTATATATCAGCATACCCTACCCGTTTAATTATGTCAACTTAAATTCAAAAAAGTTCGCAAACAAGTTCGGTGTAGGCTGCGGGATCATCAAGAGGAATATCGGCAACAAGCTTTGCCTGGCAAAGAAGGATTTTTACAAGCTTTGCTGCCTTCTCCTTATCTCCCTCATAGCTCTTCTTCAAAGCTTCAAAGGCAGCGTGGGAGGCATTGAGTTCAAGAACCTTGCGGGCTTTGAGATTTTCGGTGTTTGCACCGGGAAGGGAGCGGAAATATCTTTCAACCTCAAGAGTTATCTCGCCCTCGGTGGTGATGCAGACCGGAAAGCTCTTGAGCTTGTGGGAAATTCTAACATCCACAACCTCAGCCTCAAGAGTATCCTTGAGGAAGTCCAGCATTTCGCGGTTTTCATCGGCAATACGCTGAGTGTCTGCCTTCTGGAGGTCAGTTTCAAGACCCAGGTCATCGGAGCTTACGTTGCAGAACTTTTTACCCTCATATTCACCCAGAATCTGGATAACAAACTCATCAACATCCTCGGTCATATAAAGGAGCCCGAAGCCCGCATCTTTGACCTGTTCGGTCTGGGGGAGCTTTTCCGCACGGGATACGCTGTCAGCCGCTGCATAGTATATATATTTCTGCCCCTCAGGCATCTTATTTGCATACTCTTCGAGGGAAATGAGCTTTTCTTCGCCGCTTCCTGCAAAAACAAGAAGGTCCTTCAGCATATCTTTCTTTCTGCCGTAGTCACCCACTATGCCGTATTTGATCTGAGTGCCGAAAGCTTTCCAGAAACGCTCATAGGCCTCCCTGTCATTGGTGAGAAGCTTTTTAAGCTCTGAGTGTACCTTCTTTTCAATGTTGCTGGCAATCACCTTCAGCTGGCGGTCATGCTGGAGCATCTCGCGGGAGATATTCAGGCTCAGATCCTGACTGTCAACAATACCGCGGACAAAGCGGAAGCAATCGCTGAGCAGGTCTGCGCACTTATCCATAATTACAACACCGCTGGAATAAAGCTGAAGACCGGGCTGAAAATCCCGGGAATAATAGTCGTAGGGCACGGTGGCGGGAATGAAGAGCATAGCCTTATAGCTTACAGCGCCTTCCGCATTGATTCTGATGACAGCAAGGGGCTCCTCCGCATCGTGGAACTTTTCCTTATAAAATGCCTTGCAGTCCTCGTCGCTCACCTCGCTCTTGGCTCTCTGCCAGATGGGCACCATACTGTTGACGGTCTGCTCCTGCCATACCTCGATGAACTCCCGCTTTGGCTGGCCGTTTTCGTCCAGTTCTCCGGTTTCCCGGGATTCATAGCCTTCCACATCCATAATGATGGGCCAGCGTACATAATCGGAATACTTCTTGACCAGTTCCTTCAGACGGAAGGAGTCCAGATACTCGCTGTATTTTTCATCCTGAGTATCCTCTTTTATGTGCATTATAATATCGGTGCCTACGCTGTCCTTTTCAGCCTCGCTTACAGTGTAGCCGTCCGCACCGCTGCTTTCCCACTTATAAGCGCTTTCGCTGCCGTAAGCGCGGGAGATAACGGTCACCTTATCGCTGACCATAAAGGCGGAATAGAAGCCAACACCGAACTGACCGATAATATCGATATCGGCCTTCTCGGCCTCTTCCTCACTAAGCTCGCTCTTGAACTTGAGAGAGCCGCTGCGGGCGATAACACCCAGATTGCTCTCCATATCCTCCCGGTTCATGCCTATGCCGTTATCGGATACGCAGACGGTGCCTGCATCCTCATCCACCTTTACGCGGATACGAAAATCCTCTCTGCCCATGCCCACGGCATCATCGGTGAGGGAAATATAGCAAAGCTTGTCTATAGCGTCGGACGCATTGGATATAATCTCACGAAGAAAAATTTCCTTGTGGGTATAGATTGAATTGATCATCAGGTCAAGCAGGCGCTTGGACTCTGCCTTAAACTGTTTTTTTGCCATTTCTCGGTTCCTCCGAATGTAATTATTTAACCAATTCATTATAACACCTTCGGCTATTTTTTCAATGCATATTTACACCGCTGAAAATGAACGGATTTTCCTCTTGCATCTTTCCTTCCCTGTGCTAAAATTATCATAGTTTATAGTGCGCTTAGTCGAAGGAGGTTTTTCTATGACCCTCGAAAAGCTGAAAAAAGAATGCCTCAGCTGCCGCAGATGCAGCCTTTGCGAAAGCCGCAGCAATGTTGTTTTCGGCGTGGGTAAGGAAAATGCTGAAGTGATGTTCATCGGGGAAGGCCCGGGAGAGCAGGAGGATATTCAGGGCGAACCCTTCGTAGGCAGAGCGGGCAAGCTTCTTGATGATATGCTTGAAATGATTGACCTGGATCGCAGCAGGGTTTATATCGCTAATATTGTAAAATGCCGCCCTCCCAAAAACCGTGATCCTCTGAACATCGAGCAGGATGCCTGCGCAAAATGGCTGCAGGAGCAGATTAAAATCATCAATCCTAAAATAGTTGTTTGTCTTGGCCGCATATCCGCAGCCCGCTTCATCAAAGAGGATTTTAAAATTACAAGAGAACACGGACAGTGGTTTATAAAAGACGGTCTTATGGTTATGGCTATGTACCACCCCGCAGCCCTTCTCCGCGACAGTTCAAAGCGTCCTGAGACCTTCGAAGACCTTGTTAAGCTCCGCCGAGCCATAAAAGACTACTGCACCGACACTTATTAAAACCAAAGAGGTAATTTCTGATGCTTTCCTTCCAGCCCCTGAGTCTTGGGGATAAAAAGTCTGTGGATGCCGTATGCGCTGTGGAAAATTCCCGCTCTGCAGACTTCGTATTCGGCAATATGTTCCTTTGGAATGACAAATACCGCCAGAGCATATGCATTTCCGACGGCAGACTTTTTGTCCGCGCCGAAGGCGAGCATGTGCCTATCTTCCCCTTCCCTATTGGAAGCGGTGACCTTGCCGAGGCAATCGAAAAGCTTCTCTCCTACACACGGGAGCAGGGCTACGGCCTTGTTATCCGCGGCGTGGAGCTTCACCATAAGGAGCAGCTTGAAGCTCTTTTTCCCGGTCATTTCAGCTTCGTCCACGACAGAGACTACGATGACTATATCTATTCCGCCGAAAAACTTGCCAGCCTTGCCGGCAAAAAGCTCCACGGAAAAAGAAATCACATAAACCGCTTTGAGGCCACTTATCCCGACTGGCATTTCGAGCCCCTTAGCCCTGAGCACTTCCCCCTTTGCAGAGCGCTTATTGACAAATGGGAAACAGATGTTGCCGACGGAGAACATCTTGTGGGCAACGAGAGACAGGCCATAGAGCTTGCCTTTGAGAATTTCGAGGCTCTTTCCCTTATGGGCGGCGCCCTTTTTGTGGGCGAGAAGCTTGTTGCCTTCACTCTGGGAGAGATTATCTCCTCCGACTGCTTCAATGTGCATTTTGAAAAAGCCGACGGGGAAACAGACGGAGCCTACCCCATGATAAACAGGGAATTTGTCCGCCACATTCTCAGGGAGCACCCGCACATTAGTTATGTAAACCGTGAAGATGATATGGGGCTGGAAAATCTCCGCAAGAGCAAGCTCAGCTACCGTCCCGAAATTATTCTTGAGAAATACTCCGCCTACTGGATGGATTAAACATGACAAATTTTACACTTCGCCCCACAAGGGAAAGTGACCTTGACCAGATCATAAACATATGGAGCGCTTCCTTCGGCGACAGCAAGGAGTTTATTCTCTCCCTTGCGGAAAACTGCTGTCTTATCAAAAGAGGCGTATGCGCCGTATCGGATGGCGAGGCCCGGGCGTTTATGTTTGCCTTTGACGGTCTGGAGATTGCAGGCAGAAGAGCTTCATATATCTACGCCCTTTGCACTCAGAGCGAGTACCGAAGAAGGGGCTTGGGACGTGCTGTTGTGCTTTATGCCGCGCAGCAGGCAAAGGAAAGAGGCTCTGAGCTTGTTTTCCTCCGCCCTGCGGATAAGAAGCTTGCCGCCTGGTACAGCTCCGCTATAGGCGCCCTCCCCTTTGCTTCAAGCCAAACGGAAAAAATTACTCCTTCTCTTCCCGCCCGCTTCAAAGCCGTGGAAATAAGCTCTGGCGAATATCTTGAGTCCCGCAGCCAATGTCTATGGAGTGTCCCCGCCGAAATGCTTGTTGCTGAGAGCATCGTCCATCGCCATTACGGCGGCGGCTTTTTCCGCTGCGGAGATAGCTTTATCTGTGCGGAAAAATGCGCAGACGCTCTTTATCTGAGAGAAATTATCGGTGATGACATCGCTCTTGCCGCCTCTGCCATTGCAGAATACTTTGCAGTGAAGGATGTATATCTCCCCCGCCCCTCCGGCAATGGACTTCCGCTGATGTTTATCCCGCCCTACGCTCCCGAAAATATTTCCTCAATTCCCCTTATGCCCTTTACTCTTGATTAACATAATATATTTTTGCTATCCGAGAATATATGTTGAAAACGCTATAATTTATTCAAAATCTTCGTCAAAAAGCCTTCTATCTTCTCTCTTGCAAGATTTACATAATTATTTTCTATAAAAATTTTTAAATTTAATATTTATGTAACATTTTCTATATTTATTTTGTAACATTTAGCCCTTATTATAAGAATTGCAAGAGACAGTTTCATCTTTTTCATTTTGTCCTCATCCCATAAATAATAAGCTCAACGGAATGTCGCGCCGTTGAGCTTATTAATTTTTTGTCGAAAAATGCATTTATTCGTTGCACTGCAGGGTTTGAATCATTATAATTGGATAAACCGCAGCATATAATATCCGCAGTTCTTTCGGGAGGTCAATGATGGATAACAATATTATAGCCCTTCTTGAGCTGGGCCGCTCCGCTGTGATCGCAATAGATAATATGCGAATCATTCATATGAACAGCTCCGCCATTGCTCTTTTCGGCGGTAACTATATCGGCAAAAGTCCCGTGGGTCTTCTGCCCGACCATCTCATTGTCGGTTCCTCGGAATGCTATACATCAGGCGCTACCGTTAAAGAGCGCAGCTGCTGCGCCCAGGTTAAGGTCATTGACGGCATAAGATATATATCTCTTGAGGAAGAAAAGCCGGCAGATGCCTCTTCCGGCATTCTCAGCAAGGCCCTTCTTTCCGATATGCTTTCAACGCTTTTTAACATTGGTCTCGCCATTGACCGGGTAGGTAATTTATGTGAGCCCAAAACCAGACTGCAAACCGAGTATCTCGCTATTTTGAACCACAACTATTACTCTCTTCGCCACGCTCTTTCAAATCTCAGCACAAGCATATCTTTGAGAGAGGGCACTCTCCCCTTCCGCTTCTCTGTTATTGACCTTGCACAGCTTTGTTCCGACATTGTATCCACAGTATCTGTTATGTGCGCCCGCAAGGGTATTAATATTGAGTTTACAAGCCGTCACGGTGAGATTCTCGCATATGCGGATGAGGAAAAGATAGAGCGCGTTATTCTGAACCTTTTAAGCAACTCCATTGCTCACACACCCGCAGGCGGAAAAATTACCATAGGGCTGGAAAAAAGCGGCGACACCGCATATATTTCCGTTAACGATACCGGCTGCGGTATAGCCTCTCACAACATGTCGCGGCTTTTCACCGCCTATGAACGCAAGCTTGATCTTTCATCTCCCGAAGGTTTCAAAGGGGGCTTGGGGCTTGGTGTTGCAAGGGCTCTTGCTGAAGGCCATGGCGGCGCGCTGATCATCGAAAGCCGCGAGGGCGAAGGCTGCTCCGTCCGCTTTATTCTCCCTCTCAGCACCCGCAAAATCACCATGTTTGAATCACCCGCTATTAATTATGTAAACTCCGGTATGAGTCTTATTCTGACCGAGCTCTCAAGCGTTCTGGACAGCGAGTGTTACTCCGAAAAGTTTCTTGAATAAAAAAAGCAGGCACAATTCCCTCGGGGAAACCGTGCCTGCTTTTTACTTATTCTATACCAAAAAATCTCTTGCCGTTTTCCAGGGTAATGCGTGCAACTTCCTCGGAGCTTATCCCCTTGATTTCTGCGATTTTTTCAACCACGAAGCAGAGCTCTCTGCTGTCATTGCGCTTTCCTCTGTGGGGAACGGGAGCAAGATAGGGGCTGTCCGTTTCAATCATAATCTTGTCCATCGGGCAGATTTCAATGGTCTCCAGAGCCTTGCGGGCATTTTTGAAGGTTATCGCTCCCGTGAAGGAGAGATACCAGCCCATATCAAGTATCTGTCGCGCCATTTCTGCGCTGCCGCTGTAGCAATGGAAAACACCCCTCACATCGGGATAAGAGCGGATAATCTCCATACATTCTCCGTGGGCATCTCTGTCGTGGATGATGACGGGCATATTCAGCTCCCGGGCAAGCTCCATCTGGCTGCGGAAAACTTCCCTCTGGCGCTCTCTGGGAGAAAAATCATAATAGTAGTCCAGCCCGATTTCGCCTATAGCCTTCACCTTTGGATTTTTGCACCAGGATCTTATCAGCTCACAGCTTTCCTCGGAAAAGCTGTCCGCCTCGTGGGGATGCCAGCCAACAGCGGCATACACATGGGGATAGGTCTCCGCATATTCAATTGCCTTCGCGCTGGACTCGGAGTCGCATCCGGGATTGAGTACCAGATCCACCCCCTCATCGGGAAAAGAGGCCAGAAGAGCGTGGCGGTCGGGCTCAAAGCGTTCATCATCATAATGGGCGTGTGTATCAAAGTACATAATTTTCTCCTTATTTCCGGCTGAGTGGTGATTTAATATCTGTAATTCATCATTTTTATACACAAAGTGGGGATTCTCCGTTAGGCTTTGCATATCAGCACACTTATGTTATAATAGTTTCATAATAACGAAAGGCAAAAATCCGTATGACTGATATCGGCACAACGAGGGATCTTCGCTTTCTCATCACAAATATATATATTAGCATAATGCTTTTGCTTTTTCCACTGTTTACGGGATTTTCCGGCTATGCAAACATTACTTTCTCAAAGTATCTGTTTTTTGTCATCGGCACGGGAGTCTGGATAATCGCGCTGGCGGCAGCATGCATTGTGGAGAAAAAAGCTCTGCCCCGATTTTCTCTCCATCATTGGGCGGCAATCGCATTTGCGGCAGTCCTTCTTTTGTCCTTTATATTCTCTCCTTATAAGGACAAAAGCCTTATTGGCGCAAGCCGATATGACGGGCTTATTACACATCTTATTTATATCCTGATTTTCCTTGGAGTTTCCCTTTTCGGCTCTTTCCGTCCATATCATTTTCTATGTCTTGCCCTCTCGCTTTTCCTCTGCAGCGCCACCGCTATATTTCAGCTTTTCAACATCAATATTTTCTCCCTCTTCCCGGGAGATTTCAGCCACTATGACTGGGGCATAAAATATTCAAGCGCTTTTCTCGGTACGATTGGAAACACCAATGTGCTCTCCGCTTTTTTCTGCCTTGCTCTCCCCGCGCTTTTTGTTCTCCCCATTGTCAGCGATAACAAGCTTTACCGCCTCGGCATTATTGCAATGCTTCCCGCAGTCTTCGTTTTGATACGCGCCCGTGTGGCAGGCGGCTTTGTGGGGCTCGGACTATGTGCCCTTATAGCAGCCCCCATTGTTTTCACGGATATAAAAAAACTGCGCCGCGGCCTTTTCGCCGCCGCTCCGCTGCTAATTTCTGCCGCTCTTGCTCTCGCCTTCCGTCCGGACTATGTTTTTCCCGATTTTGAATGGGCATTCTGCTTTGACACCCTCCCCCTTCTCGCTCTTTGCGCCGCTGCTGTGTTCATCATAGCAGGAACGATTCTCGGTAGAGCAAAAAGATTTGCTCCTTCCTCAAAGGCAATGCGTTTGTTTTTCACAGCATTGTGCCTTCTGGCAGTACTTGCGGGACTTGCCTTTGTATATTTCTTTGCCCCTGCCGACGGCACACTTTATGAGCTTTCTCAGGTGCTCCACGGGAAGCTTGACGACAGCTTCGGCTCATCCCGTATAAAGATATGGCGGGGCTGTCTTGCCATTTTCGGAGAACATCCCTTGCTTGGCAGCGGTCCTGATACTCTCGCGCTTCGCGTGGACATACACTTTTCCCGCTTTGTCCCCGAAACAGGCAAGCTTTTGCAAACAAGCGTTGACAATGCCCACAACGAATATTTGGGACACCTTATAAACACCGGAATTTGCGGTCTGGCAGCCTATCTTTTCATCCTCATACTCGCACTTATCGTTTTCATCAAAGGCTGCTGCAAGCCCTATATTTGCGCTCTGGGCCTTTCCTGTCTTTGCTACTGCATACAGGGCTTCTTTGCTCTCGGCCTGCCGCTGATTGCTCCCCTTTTCTGGATTACATTGGCTTTGATATTCTCAAAAGAACAAAATCAAATTTCTTGAATTATGTAAACCTTAAACAGTAAAAGAAACAGCTGCGCAACGCAGCTGTTTCTTTTACTGTTTATGAAGGGAGTCGGTCTCTGCGGTACTGCCGCTCTCCCTTCGCGAGGAGCAGATACGCATAAGCCATAAGAAGCTGAACCACGCTGGCCAGAGGAAGTGCCATGCCGATATGATAAAGGGTAGCTCCGGGGATAGTACTGAAGAAATACACCAGAGGCAAACGGACAATAACGGCACTTACAATATTTACAAGCAGGGTATATCGGGTATGCCCCATACCGTTTACGTAGCCAAGGACGGGGAAGGAAAAGGCGAAAAGCAAAAAGTCGAACTTAAAGAAGACCATATACTCGACACCTGCGGCAATTACTTCCTTATCGGGTGAGAATATGGATATAACCGCTGCGGGAATGATGGCCATAACAATCCACAAAAGTATGCCTAAACCGCCGGACACAAGCACGCCCACACGCATGCATTTATGGCTGCGGTCGGGTCTTCCTGCGCCCTGATTCTGGGCAACCATCGCAGCAACGGCGCCAAAGAAGGCACCTGCGGGGATAACAGCCATACCGAAAATTCTGTCGGCAACACCTGCGGCGGCAGTGGAGACATATCCAAGCTTATTAACAACGGCTTCAAGCACGATGAAGGAGGCATTAACAAGAAGCTCCTGACCTGCGGCGGGAAGACCCAGCCCCAGAATACGGGTAGCTCTTTCTTTATAAATACGGAAGCTGGAGGGGCGGAAATCGAAGGGGAAATTCTTGCTGCGCTTGATATAAATATAGCCGATAAGGACACTGATAGCCTGGCTGACGGTAGTTGCAAGAGCGGCGCCCGCAGCGCCCATATTCAGCACCGCGACGCACAAAATATCGCCGATAATATTGAGTGTGCAGGATATTCCCACGAATATCATAGGAGTTTTACTCTCTCCTATACCGCGGTAAACGCTGGCGATTGCATTATAAAATCCGGAGAAAACCATACCCACGAGGCAGATGCTCACATAAGCCTTTGCGCCTGCAAAAGCCTCCTCAGGGGTGTTGATAAGCACCAGCAGGGGCTCGCGCAGCAACATAAGCACCACCATTATTATAATAGCGGCGAGAGGCAGAATGCAGAAAACGGTAGACACCGTTTCACGCAGCTCCTTATCCTTTTTTGCGCCCGCGAAGTTGCCTGCGATAACGGTACCGCCGGTTGACAGACCCATAAGCAGGAAGTTTATCATCATCATGACCATGGCGCCTATGCTGACGGCACTCAGCTCCATAGAGGAAGCAAAACGGCCCACTATGAACATATCCACAATGCCGTAGAGGGTGTTCAGCAGATTGGCTATAAGATACGGGGTGGCAAATCGCAAAAGCGTTTTGGCAACGGGACCCCGCGTCAGGTCATTACCCATTTTCATCTATCTAATTTCCTTTCGTTCTTATATAGGGGGTGGGCTTCCAGCCTTCAAGAGGAAGGCGCTGCATGGAGCCGAAAACCTTACTGCGAAGGTCCGGGAAATCCTTCTCCAGAGAGCGGATGAGCTGCTTTATCTCATATCTCTTGCTGTCCGTATCTGCAGGACAGGGATTTTCAACAATGGGCAGCTCCAGCGCAGAGGCAACGGCCGCAACCTTATCCTCGCTTGCGTAGATCATAGGTCTTATCTGCCAGACATCGGCGCGGGACATATAAGTCACGGGCTTGAAGCAGCTTATGCGTCCTTCAAACATCAGGCTCATAAGGAAGGTCTCCACCGCGTCGTCAAAATGGTGACCCAGTGCCAGCTTGTTGCAGCGGTGCTCCTTCATGGCGTTGTTTATGGCGCCCCTGCGCATCTTGCTGCAGAGGGAACAGGGGTTCTCCTCCTGCCGCACATCGAACACAACTTCCTTTATATCCGTCTTCACACGGACATACTCAACCCCAATCTCATCGCACATTTTCTGGACGCAGTCAAAGTCCATGCCCTCAAAACCCATCTCAATGGTAAGGGCTATTAGCTCAAAGGGTTTAGGATAATATATCTGAAGATGCCTTAAAGCCCGGAGGAGGAGCATGCTGTCCTTACCACCGGAAACACCAACGGCAATGCGGTCGCCCGCTTCTATCATGGAATACTCATCCACGCCCTTGCGGACTATACTGGTAAATCTGTTCAATATATCACTCATAAATTTGTAAGCCTCATAGAAATTTTAAAGAAATTTTTAAAAAATTGAAATTGAGCATTCGCGAGTAAAACGGCGTAAAACGGAGAAAAACGAAGTTCGCAATATTCTAAATTAAAATATAGAAAAAATGTGTTGACAACAAAATTTGCATGTGTTATAAAAATAAAGCGCGCTTACGGTCATTTGTATTGTAATGTAGCGCATTTCAATTGTCAAAAAATTTTTTATACATTATTAATGGAGGAATCTCAAATGTCCACTACCCTGGCCAAGAAGGAGACCATCGAGCGCAAGTGGTATATCCTTGATGCAGCTGGCAAGCCCATGGGCAAGACCGCTGTTCTCGCCGCTAACATTCTCCGCGGCAAGCTCAACCCCATGTACACCCCCAACGTTGACTGCGGTGACTTCGTCATCATCATCAACGCTGAAAAGGCAGTTCTGACCGGCAAGAAGCTGGAGCAGAAGCACTACTATCATCATTCCGGTTGGATCGGCGGCCTCAAGGACGTCAAGTACAAGGAACTGATGGCAAAGAAGCCCGAGTTCGCAATGACCCTCGCAGTTAAGGGCATGCTGCAGAAGAACAAGCTGGCTGCTGACCAGCTCACCCGTCTCAAGGTTTACCGTGGCTCCGAGCACAAGCACGCAGCCCAGAAGCCCGAAGTTTGGGATCGCTAAAGAAGGAGGTAACATATAATGGCAACTTACGTATCCAAGAGACCCTATATGTACGGCACCGGCCGTCGCAAGTCCTCTGTCGCCAGAGTTCACCTCATTCCCGGCGGCACCGGCGTTATCACCATCAACGGCCGTGACATCGACGATTATTTCGGCCTTGATACCCTGAAGCTCATCGTTCGTCAGCCCCTGGTCACCGTTGGCCTCACCGATAAGGTTGACATCGAGTGCACCGTTGCAGGCGGCGGCGTTTCCGGTCAGGCCGGCGCTATCCGTCACGGCATCTCCCGCGCTCTCCTCCTCGTTGACGAGAGCTACCGCTCCGCTCTGAAGGCTGCAGGTTTCCTGACCCGCGACCCCAGAATGAAGGAACGCAAGAAGTACGGTCTCAAGGCAGCACGTCGTGCTCCTCAGTTCTCCAAGCGCTAAGCTTATATATTTTACAAAGAGCATCCACTTTATGTGGGTGCTCTTTTTTGCGCCGTGCAGCCCGCGTTAAATCAGTTCCCCCCTCGCTGCACAGCAGCTTCGGGTCGGAGCTAAAAACAGTCCACCGGACTGTTTTTCTAACGCTCCGACGTCGTGCCCCCCAGCTGAGCAAGCGCTAAGCTTATATATTGGGTTTACAAAGAGCACTCACTTTATGTGGGTGCTCTTTTTTTTGCAAAAAGCACCTGCTTTCTACTGAAGCAGGTGCTTTTATTACATATATTTATTTCCAGCTTATGTCCGGGAACAGCGTCATGAAGTTTTCTCTCTCCGCGGCGGTTTCTTCAACGGTTTCTCCGCTCAGAGGCTCATAGAAATACTGATAGCAGAAAACGGCAACTCCGCGGCAGTCCTCCAAATCAAGGGTGCTTTGCAGGCAGCGAAGGAGAATATCATCATGGTTTTTCCATTCGTCCTTACCGCTTCCAGCCCACTGGTCTTCCTTTGAATATGCCTTGCCGAAGGTCATACCTATTATAAGGTCAACACTATCGGTTTTTATCATATTCTGGAACTCGCGGCTAACCCTCAGAAAATCGTGGGTTGCATGTTCAAGTCCCCAGTAAACCTGAGGGCAGATATAGTCAACATAGCCCGCCTTCGAGCACCATGAATATATATCCGCATACTGACTGTTATAAGCTGTGTTGGAATTGCCTCCCGGACTTATGCCGAAAAGGCGCCCCTCTCCGCTGCGGTGGGTTGTGGAATAAAGCTCCTCCACAAGCATATTTACATTGTTTCTGCGGAAATCGGCAAGGCTCATTGTGCCGCCGGAATTTTTATACCCGGCATAGGCATCCGCATCAAAGGATGCATCGGTGGTGGGATAAAAATAGTCGTCCATATGCAGGCCGTCAAAATCATAGAGATTGAGGGCCTCCTCGGCGCCTGCACGGATAAGCTCCCGAACCTCCTCATAGGCGGGATTGAGATACCATCTGCCTCCAACGGCAACTATGTACTTGCCCCGAAGCTCAGGGTCATCGTACCACCGGCGCATAGGGTACCGGGCATCCACGCTCTCCATTTCATTTTCATACATGCCGCGAAGAGGATTTATCCACGCATGGATGGAAAGCTCTCTGGCATGGGCAAGCTCAAGGGTGATTTCTATGGGGTCATAGCTTGCCGCCACGCCTATCTTTCCCGTAACGAAGGAGGACATTGGATAATACTCGGAGGGATACATACTGTCGGCAAAGGGGCGAAGCTGCACGATGACAGTATTAAAGCCTTCCGCCTTCACATTGTCCAGAACCTGCTCCATACGGGCAGTAAAATCCTCGCGAGAGCGCTGAGCTCCGCCTGCGGCATATATATCCGCCAGATCATACTGGGAAAGCCACATAGCCTTCATATCCTCATACTGCAGAGAATAGGTATCCGCGTTTGGATTGGGGCTAGCTGCGGGCTTGGGTATGGGGGTAGGCGTAGGGGGCGGTGTGGGGGCGGGGGTGGGGCGTGCTTATGTCGGCATCGAGCTGCGCGCGCCGAGGTCTTGGGGCTATGTTCCGAGGTCGCAATATTGTGGTGAAGTCGGGGGCCAAGCGGTCTTAGGAAGACAAGTCCAAACAGCAACT
>JAZSRY010000055.1:0-47950 GCA_045538735.1 Oscillospiraceae bacterium | reverse complement strand
CAAAAAGAATATGGAAAGTCGTGGCGTTAAGAAAATGTGCCGGTGGCACATTTTTAGCCAAGACCGCAGCGGCTATGCCGCGAGGAGGGAAGTTATTAAGACCGACCTGTTCCCCCCTCTTTGGAAACTCCCCAAGTGCGGTGGTGGTAAAAATAGCGTGCCACATAACAAGCGCCTAAACCTTAGTGTGCTTACCTCGTTTTCCGCTCAGGACGCTGCTGCCTCGAGCTGCCTGTTCGGCAGCACGGGGATTTCACCTCGTAACGCTCCCGCCTTTAAAGCCTTCCCCTTGGGGAAGGTGGCACGGCGAAGCCGTGACGGATGAGGCGTTTTTCACGCTGCGGTCAAGACCGTTTCCTACAAACCTGCGGGACGTCGAGGACGCCGTCCCCTACGAATATCGTACCCTTCGTAGGGCGGGATGCCCACATCCCGCCTTTACTCAACACGGGACAAAAAAGGCACAGCGGTTTCCCGCTGTGCCTTGATCGCTTATTCCATTACGAACTCAAAAAGCTCTGCATCGAAATATCGGAGAATGGCGCTGCGGCTTGCGGCAAAGCTCTCCTCCGCAAGGGTGACGGTGATAATGCCGTCGGCACTCTCCCAGGAGAGAACTCCCTCAAGATGGGGAAAAACATTCTCCTCCAGCTCCAAAGCCAGCTCTTCTGAGTGCTGAGCATAATACTCGCTCTCAAAGGGCGGCTCATAGCCGGGTATGGGATTTCTGCCGGAGGTGAGGCAAATGACAATGGTGAGCACCATTATCACAAGGCAGAGTATGCAGCCGAAGGGCTTCAGATTTTTCCAAAGCCACTGGCCGCTCTGCATGGGCTTTTTTTCCTCGCTGCGTTCGGGAAGTCTTTCAATTTCCATAGTCGGGAAAATTCAGCCTTCCGATTAATACTTGATGCGCTGAGCGATGTAGTCCTTGACCTCGGAGATGGGGATGCGGACCTGCTCCATGCTGTCGCGCTCGCGGACGGTTACGCAGCCGTCGGCCTCGTCGGTCTCGGTGCCCACGGTGTTGAAGTCGAAGGTGACGCAGAAGGGAGTGCCGATCTCGTCCTCGCGGCGATAACGCTTGCCGATGGAGCCGGTCTCGTCATAGTCGCACATGAACTCCTTGCTCAGCTCCTCATAAAGCTCCATAGCGGGGCCGGTGAGAACATCCTTCTTGCTCAGGGGCAGGATGGCGCACTTGAAGGGAGCAAGAGCGGGATGGAGGTGCAAAACGGTACGGACATCGTCCTTGCCCTTCTTGTCGGTGCCGACAACCTCTTCGTCATAAGCTTCAACAAGGAAGGCCAGAGTTACGCGGTCAGCGCCAAGGCTGGGCTCGATAACATAGGGGATGTAGTGCTCGTTGCGCTCCTGATCATAGTAGGTCATATCCTGACCGGAGGTGGTCTGATGAGCGGTCAGGTCAAAGTTGGTGCGGCTTGCAACGCCCCAAAGCTCGCCCCACTCGGTGAAGGGGAAGGCAAACTCAAAGTCGGTGGTGGCGTTGGAATAATGGCTCAGCTCTTCGGGATCATGATCACGGAGGCGGAGGTTCTCTTCCTTGATGCCAAGGTTAAGGAGCCACTGGTGGCAGAATTCCTTCCAGTACTTGAACCATTCAAGCTCGGTGCCGGGCTGGCAGAAGAATCCAAGCTCCATCTGCTCGAACTCGCGGGTGCGGAAGGTAAAGTTGCCGGGGGTGATTTCGTTGCGGAAGCTCTTACCTATCTGGCAGACGCCGAAGGGGAGCTTGCGGCGGGTGCTGCGCTGAATATTCTGGAAGTTGACAAAGATGCCCTGTGCGGTCTCGGGACGGAGGTAAACGGTGTTCTTTGCGTCCTCGGTAACGCCCTGGAAGGTCTTGAACATCAGGTTGAACTGGCGGATATCGGTCCAGTTATGCTTGCCGCAGGTGGGGCAAGAGATGTTGTGCTCTTCAACAAATTCCTTCATCTGTGCCTGAGTCATGGCGTCGACACTGTGGCCCAGTTCGAAATTGTTCTCTGCGCACCAATCCTCGATGACCTTGTCGGCGCGGAAGCGCTCGTGGCACTCCTTGCAGTCCATGAGAGGATCGCTGAAGCCGCCAACATGGCCGGAGGCGACCCAAGTCTGAGGATTCATGAGGATAGCTGCGTCCAGACCCACATTATAGCGGTTTTCCTGAACGAACTTCTTCCACCATGCCTTCTTAACGTTGTTCTTGAGCTCAACGCCAAGGGGGCCGAAGTCCCAGGTGTTTGCAAGACCGCCGTAAATTTCGCTGCCTGCGAAGATGAAGCCGCGGTTTTTGCAAAGGGCGACGATTTTGTCCATTGTCTTTTCGCTGTTTTTCATGTCTGTATTACTCCTTTTCCCGCGGCTGGCCGCCGCGGAGATTTTTAATAACTGATTCACTATATCATTATGCCGTGTTTTTTGCAATCACAAAATGCACCCCGTTTTAAAGCCTTCCCCTTGAGGGGAAGGTGTCTCCGAAGGAGACGGATGAGGTGTTGATTGTCTCCGACGTCTGGGCGTTAAGAAAATGTGCCGGTGGCACATTTTTAGCCACCGACCGCAGCAGCTACGCTGCGAGGAGGGAAGTTGTTGTGAGCCTAATTGTCTCCGACGGCCATATTCTTTTCGCATGGCCGAAAAGAATATGGAAAGAAAAGTCCACCAAAGAGGGGCGCAGAAAGCCCCTCTTTGGAAACTCCCCAAGTGCGGAGATGGGAAAGACATTGCGCCACAGAATCAAAACCAAAACCTTAGTGTGCATGCCTCGTTTGCCGCTCAGGACGCTGCTGCCTCGAGGCGCCTGTTCGGCGCCACGGGGATTTTCCCTCGTTATGTTTTGCCCCCCCGTAGGGCGGCTGGGCTTCTCGCTTCGCGAAGCTTGCTCCCGCCGCAGCACAGCACCCACGGTATGATGTAGGGGGCGATGCCCACATCGCCCCGCGGGTCGTCGGGGACGCCGACCCCTACAGCTGGCACAAAAAGAATATGGCCATCGGAGACTTTTCAAAAAACCAATCCCCCAGTCTGCTGCGCAGACAGCCCCCTTTACAAGGGGGCCTTTAAAGCCTCCCTTGTGTAAAGGGAGGTGCCGAGCAAAGCGAGGCGGAGGGATTGTTTATCGGCGCGCTGAGGTCATTGCGCCGAAAATGCCTTCACAGCAAAAAAGCACCGGAGGTCTCCGGTGCTTTTTCTCAGCTTTTTTTAACATTCTTTCTTGCCAGAGGGGCTTTGTTGCCCTTTTCGTCCACAATATAGGTGTTCTCCAGCAGGGAGATAGTGCTTGCGCGCCATTCCTCTATATACTCTTTGCGAAGCTTTGCCTGCTCGGCAAGCTCCTCGGCGGTGAGCTCTCTCTCCTTTTTCAGGCGTGCAAGCTCGTTAATTCTGTCCAGTTTAGTTTGAATCATATTCTCAGTCCTCTATTGTTCCAAGTTCATCAAGATTTTTCTCGAAGGCATCCATAAAGTGCTCCATGAAATACTTCACCTCGGGCAGGGGGCTTTCCTCCAGTGTTCGGCGGGTGCTCTTTTCGGCGGAGGCAAACTCTCTGTTGCCCGCCTTGCGCTCTTCAACGCACTTGATGTAGGCGCTTATTTTGTCGGCAGCCTTCACCAGCTCATAGCGCTTGCTGTCCCCCGCAGCCTCAAAAAGATCGGAGTAGGACTCTCTCAGCTCCTCGGGCAAAGTTGCCAGAAGCTTGGAGCAGGCCAGTTCTTCAACCTCGTCATAAGCCTTTTTAATTCTGCGGCTATGATACTTGATGGGGGTAGGCAGGTCACCGGTAAGAATCTCTCCCGCATCGTGGAAAAGGGCAATTGCCGCCTGCTCATTGGGATCACAGGCCACACCGAAAACATCACGGCGGATGAGACCCAGGGCGTGGGCGATGACCGCCACCATATGGCTGTGCTCCTGAATGTTCTCACGCTCGCTGTTGCGCATAAGGCTCCAGCGGACTATATACTTCATTCTGCCGATGAAGGCAAAAAAGTCATATTTCATATCTTAACCTCTTGATTTTTCTTTATAAGGCTTTTTGTTTTCCAGCGTCCCGAGGCATAGTAGATAAGGTCAAAGGCCAAAGCCGCGCTCCAGCCGAAGACAAGGTTCTCCCAGCAGGCCTCGTAGCCCACGCCGAAGGCATAGACCATCAGATAAGCCGCCGCGATTCTCACGCCCAGCGCAATGCAGGATGCCGCCGTTGCGGCCATGGGGTCTCCGCAGCCCTGGAACATTCCGCTGAAGGGTATATAGAGGGCGAAGAGAGGATAGCAAAGGCAAATATAGCGCAGATACTGCACCGACTGGCTGACCTCCTCGCCGCTGACGCCGAAGAGACGGGACAAGGGGGCAGCGAAAAGGTAGAGGGGTACGCACATCAGCACGACCATAATAAGGTCTATTGCAAGGGCGCTGAAAATACCCCGCTTGACTCTGTCATATCTGCCCGCGCCGGTGTTCTGACCGGAGAAGGCGCCCATTGCCTGATTGATGCCCATAATGGGAATGGAGGCATAGTGGTCATAGCGTGAGCCAACGGTGAAGGCCGCCATAGTCACCGCGCCGAAGGAGTTGACAAGGCGCTGGAGGGCGATATGGCCGAAGGAAATGACAAGATGCTGAACGGTTACGGGTATAGCCATTTTCGTGCAGAGAGTAAACTTTTCTCTGTCGAACACCAGCTCTTTGGCCTTGAAGCGGAACTCGGGGTATCTTTTGAACATATAGCGCAGGCTTACCGCCATGCAGGCAGCCTGAGCGATAATAGTTGCCGCGGCAGCGCCTGCAACTCCCCAGGAAAATACCGCCACAAAGAGCAGGTCCAGCACCACATTCAGCAGCGTTGCCACCAGAAGGAAGTAGAGCACCGCCTTGCTGTCGCCCACGCTGCGGAGTATTCCCGCAACGGCATTATAGATGAACTGGAAAATAAGACCCGCAGAATAGATGGCAATATAGGTGACGCTGTATGAGAGAATCTGTGCATCTTCAATCTTGAGAAGATATCTGGAGGCAGGTCTCGCGGTCAGGATGCAGAAAACCGTGAAGAAAGCACCCAGGGCGATGAGCATTATCATAATTGTGGAAGCGGTGCGACGCATCTCCCCAAAACGCTTTGCGCCGAAATACTGGCTTATAACAACGCCGCTGCCGTTAGCCACGCCCATTGCCAGAAATACAAACATGGAGGTATAGGTCATGCAGCTTCCCATAGCGGCAAGGGCAGAGGAGTTGACAAAGTTGCCCACTATAATGCCGTCCACCGTGGAATAAAGCTGCTGCAGCAGGCTGCCCAGCATTATGGGCAGAGCAAAGCCCAGTATGGCCCGCCACTCAGAGCCTTGAGTTAAATCGTTTCTCTTCATTAAAGTTCCTTACTTTACCACTTGTTTTTTACCTTCTCGGCAAAGCCGAAGAAGTCCTTGACTTCAATAACAGTGCCGTCATCCAGCACAGCCTTGCCGCTGAAGCGGCCGAAAACCTGATGCTGTATGGACTCTATCACCACAACGCTGGTGCCGCTGTAGCGGTCGAGGACGGGGATGAAATCCATCTCGAAGCGTCCGTCGTCGCTGGTGAAGGTCCAAGGGTTCATATAGTCCTCGCTTCCGTCCTCTTTTTCGGGGATGTTGAAGCTGACATTGCTGAGTTTATGGGCTTTTCCATTATAGAAAAGCATATTTTCCGTGGCGGCGGAGGTATCGCCGAAGCCGTAGCCAATGTTGAAGCCGAAGGGCACGCCATCCACCTGACCGCTGGCAGAGCCCCAGTACCAGGTGTTTTTATAAGTCCATACGCCACGTCCCCAGTCCAGAACGGCGAAGGAATCGGCGCTATCGAACTCATAGGTCTTGCCGCCGAAGCCGTAGCAGACGCTGCCGGAAGCCCGCATGCAGTTTATCTTCTGATTATAGTAGAAGTGAGCCTCCTTCTCAAAGGGGGTTGCGATAACCATGCTCTCTTCGGGCTCATCGCTGAGCTCCACCTTTGCGATGAGGCTGCCTTCAGGTCCGAAGTTTTTCATCTGGGCTATAAGCACTCTCTTGCCGTCAATATGCTTGAAGTGGATGGAATAATCCTTGCCTACAATGCTCACATCGCCCTTCTCGCTTGTGGAGGGGAAGCGGGTGCGGCCAAGGGGCAGGATGCGCATGGGGCTTTTGGTGATCTCCCAACCCTCTTCAAAGTTCAGAAGGCTGATGGAGTCCAGACCCATATAGCTGTTATCGGCTATGGTGAGAGCCAGACCGAAACGGCCGTTGCCGATGAAATAATAGTCCCATTCCTTTATGCGCAGGGGATTTGCCTTGATGTCGCTGCGGCGGTAAGCCCAGTGAAGCTTCTTGGCATAGCCCGGCTCGCGGATATTTCCCTTTTCATCCAGAAGGGGTATGCGTTTTGTTATCTCGTGCTGCATAGTTTTTCCTCCTTCGTGTCACTCATCAGCTGTAGCGCCGCTCCTTTTTTATGAGTCGGATATCCCGACCGCGGAAGGGAACGGTGTCATATTCTCCGCTTATGCGGCTCACCACCTGAGGGGTGTAGCGCTCTTCCATTTCGGAAGCGGAAAGGTTGGTGCTGACTATGGTCTTTTTTCCTGCGGCAAGGCGGGAATTGATTATACTGTAAAGGGCGCTGTGGGTGAAGTTTGTTCTCATTTCTGTGCCAAGGTCGTCAAGAATGAGCAGGTCGCAGTCCAGTATGCGGCGAACTCTCTCCGCAGCGGCAGAATAGGTTTCCTCATCACGGGAGAACTTTTTGTCCTCAAAGGCGGTGAAGGCATCCCCTGCGCTTTCGTAAACAACGGAAAAGCCCTTATCGGAAACGGCTTTTGCAACGCAGCCGCTGAGGAAGGTCTTGCCTAAGCCCGTGCCGCCTCTGAAAAGCAGGTTGGGGGAGTTTTTGCCGAAGAAAAGGGCATACTCCTTGCAGAAATTAAGGCTCATCTCCATGACCTCTCTGTCTGCGCCCGTGTAGTAATCAAGGCTGAAGGCGGCGAAGGAGTCACCCTCGTGACCGGGGATGGAGCTGAGGTAGAGACTTTTCTCCTCCTCATAGAGCTTCATAAGGCAGGAGCAGGCATTGCCGAAGCGGTCATAGCCCGTGTCGTGGCAGCGAGAGCAGTAATAAACTCCGTCCAGATAGTCGGCGGCATAACCTGCAGCCACAAGAGCCTCAACCTTTTCTCCGCAGAGAAGCAGGCTTTCCTTCTCAAGGGCGGCTATCTCCCGCTTTCCCGCCTCGCCCTTCAAGCTTGCGGAAATAACCTGACCCATAATGGCGCGAAGGCGCTCTTCTATGGTCTTCACTCGGGGAAGGCGCTCATAAATCTCCTCCTGACGGGCTTCGCTGAGCTCTTCGTTTTTAGCTTTTATCTCGGCAAGACGGTCTCTTGCCTTTGCCATGAGTTTACCGTCAACGGCCATCTTAACTCTCCTTACCCTTCATATACGCATACATTCTGCGCATATCCTCAATCTCTCTGTCATCGCTTTCGTGGGCTTTTTCCTGTTTTTTGCCCTGACGGGGGTCTCCCGAGAGAACTTCCGCCTCGGTATGGAGTCCCTTTTCGTGCCAGGAGGAGACTATCTTGTCCATATATCTCCAAGCCAGCTTGCCTGTACCCAGAACAGTGCGGTCATATGCCACCGCAAGGGCTTCGCTCTCAAAGCCCATTTCCAGCCAGGATTCTATGTAGCGCTGCTCGCTCTGGCTGAGCTGTCTGCCTTTTATCTGCAGCATCTCCGCAGTGCGGAAAAGCTTGCTTTTTTTCTCTTTCTCGCCCTTGATATGCTCCTCTGCGGCTTCGAGACTCATAATCTCCTGTCCTGCCCAGTACCACGCTTCCTTCTCAATATAGCGCATGGTGGGCATGCGGCCTTCGCCGTGGCTCTCGCGGTAGGTCTCTATGCAGTGGGCAACCAGAAGATAAATAACCTCCGCGGGCATACCCAGATGGTCATATATTCCGAAAAGACTTCTCAGGTCGGGGGTGGAAAGGAGTCTGCCCAATGAGTGCTGCACCGCATCCACGAGACCCTCGAAAACATTGTCGCGCCCTGCGCGGCTGACGATGTCCGCCGCACTGTATTCGGGCATTTCCTCGCTCATAAGAGGCTTCTCCCCGCTCAGCAGCCCCATTTCACGCAGACTTGCTGCGGCGGCGGAAATTTCCGCCTCGCTGCGGCGAAGCTGCTTCGCTGCAGCGGAAAGGGAAAACTCTCCCCTTGCGCGAATATGAAGATATAAAAGCGCGGCAAGTCCCTCGCCTTTTTCCAAAAGAACTTCGGCTGCAGCGGCGCTTATGATAATATTCTTGTCTGCCAGGGGACACACCCTCTCTCGTAAGTAAATCAATAAAAGGGCGCATTGCCCCTATTTTGTATCTATTCAGGGATTATACCATATAAATAGCACTTGAATCAAGGGCTTATTATGTGGTATAATTCATCGTTAGAATTAAGTTGGATAAGTATGTCTTTTTCAGACTGATCATAGAGGTAGATACAGATGCTTGAACTTCTCTCTCCCGCAGGAAGCCCCGAGGCCGTTATCGCCGCCGTCCAGAGCGGTGCAAACGCCATTTATCTGGGTCTCGGCGATTTCAATGCCAGACGCGGCGCCAAAAACTTCACAGAACAGGAATTTCTCGATTCCGTCAGATATTGCCGCGAGCGCGGCTGCAAGGTGTATGTAACTCTCAACACCCTTGCCTCCGACCGGGAGATGGAGACCGTTGCCAAAATGGGTCGCTTCGTCTCCGAAGCGGGCGTTGATGCTGTCATAGTTCAGGATCTTGGCGTTGCTATGGTGCTTCGCTCCGTATGCCCCGACCTGCCCCTCCATGCCAGCACCCAGATGAGCATCCATAATCTTGGGGGCGTTTACGCTGCTGCCCAGATGGGCATCAGCCGCGTTGTCCTTGCCCGCGAGCTCACTTTGGACCAGATTGCAATCATCGCCGCCCGCTCCCCCATCGAGGTGGAGGTTTTTGTCCACGGCGCACTGTGCTTCTGCCACAGCGGCCAGTGCTACATGTCCGCCCTCATCGGACGCAGAAGCGGCAACCGCGGAATGTGCGCCCAGCCCTGCCGTCTCCAGTACAGCATGGGTCGCCGCGTGGGCGATTATCCCATGAGTCTGAAGGATAACTGCCTTGTGGATTATCTCGAGGCTCTTGACAAGGCGGGCGTTGCCTGCATCAAGATTGAGGGACGAATGAAGCGCCCCGAATATACCGCCATCGTCACGGAGATTTATTCCAAGGCTCTCCGCGAGGGCAAGTCCCCCACCGAGGAGGACTATGAAAAGCTCACCCTCGCCTTCTCCAGAGAGGGCTTCACCGACGGTTACCTGACCGGCAAGAAAGAGGATATGTTCGGTGTCCGCACAGATTCCGAAAAGAGCGTAAATAAACTCTTCACCGAGACCCGCCGCCGCTACGCGTCCAGCGAGGAGCGCCGCGTGGGCATAAGCTTCTGCGCCATTATAAAGGCAGGTCTCAATGCCAAGCTGCTTGCTCAGGACAGCGACGGAAACCGGGTTGTTGTGGACGGCCCCAGAGTTGCAAAGGCGGAAAAATCCGCCATCACCCAGCGAAGCGTCTGCGACCAGCTTTATAAGACCGGCGGCACCCCCTTCCGCTGCGAAAATGCCATCTGCCAGCTTGATGAGGGCGTGTTCCTCTCCGCTGCCGCCATCAACAATATGCGCCGCCAGGCCATAAGCCAAATGCTTGAAAAGCGCGCCGCTCCCCCCAATCGCCGCTACGGACGCATCCCCAAGATGCCCCCTCAGGTGGGAAGCAAAAAGGCGGTTTTGAATGTTCAGGTAATGAAAGCCGAGCAGCTCACTGCCGAGCTTGCGGAGCTTGATATAGCAAATCTCTATGTGCCTCTTGATGTGGCCGAAGATGCCGAAGCCCTCGCCCCCTTCTTCGCCAAGGGCATCAACATTGCCGCCGTTCTCCCCAGAATCATCACCGATACGGAAATCCCCCTTGTCCGCGAGAAGCTTGAAAAGCTTCCCGAACTGGGCATAAAGGAAGTTCTTCTGGGCAATCTGGGTCACATCGCTCTTGCAAAGCAGTGCGGTCTTGAAATTCGCGGCGACTTTGGGCTGAATGTTTTCAACAGCCACACTCTCACCGTTCTTGCCGCAGCGGGTCTCCGCTCCGCAACCGCCTCCTTCGAGCTGCGTATGGCTCAGGTGCGCGACCTTGTGAAGAGCATGGATACCGAGCTTATCGTCTATGGCCGTCTCCCCCTTATGGTCAGCGACCAGTGCATAATAAAAGGCGCCGCAGGCAGCTGCAGCTGCGAAAACGGCGCAACACTTTCCGACAGAATGGGCTCCGTTTTCCCTGTTGTGAGGGAATTTGGATGCAGAAATGTGATACTTAATGCCCATAAGCTGTTTTTGGGCGATAAGAGAGAGGATATTCTCTCCTGCGGACTCTGGGCTGCCAGACTGATGTTCACCACCGAAAGCCCCCGGGAATGCCTGCAGGTGACAAAGAGCTATCTGGGTCTCAGCGATTACCGTCCCAACGGTCTCACAAGAGGTCTTTACTACAGGGGCGTTGAATAAAACTCGAGGTAAAATAATCAATGCGTATCATTCTTGCCTCCGGCTCTCCCCGACGCAGGGAGCTGCTGGAGATGTTCAAAATAGAAAACTTTGAAATAATCCCCGCCAAGGGCGAGGAAGTTACCCACCCGGAGCTGAGCCCCGCCGAGCTTGTGAAAGAGCTCAGCCGCTGCAAGGCCGCGGAGATTGCCCCCGCCGGGGAGGAGGACACCGTCACCATCGGTGCCGACACCGTAGTGGTACTGGACGGAAAGGTAATGGGCAAGCCCGCAGACGAGGCGGACGCGGCAAGGATGCTCCGCTCTCTCAGCGGAAGAAGCCACAGCGTTTTTACGGGCGTCACCGTGATTCGCGGCAGCACCGTTTTAAGCCGCGCTGAGGAGACAAAGGTGCATTTCCGCCCTCTCAGCGAGAGGGAGATAGAAGCCTATATCCGCACCGGAGAGCCCATGGACAAGGCGGGCGCTTACGGCGCTCAGGGCTATGCGAGCCTTTTTGTGGAGGCTCTTGAAGGAGACTTTTTCAACGTAATGGGGCTGCCTCTTTGCACCCTCGGAATAATGCTTAAGGAATTGGGCGTGAATTTGATTTGAAAATTAAAAGCTACATGAAAAAACATGGCATCAAAGTTGCCATCATCGTTATGATCGCCGCCATCTTCGTATTGGCAGGCTCCGCCTCCCGCGAGGGCAAGGCAGGCTTTATCAAGGATGCTCAGGGCTCCCTTGCCGCCCCCTCCCGCAATGCCGCAGCCGCTATCACCGACTGGATGCAGGGCATTTACGGTTACCTCTATGAGTATGACATGCTGGTTGAGGATAATAACGCCCTTCGCGCCGAGCTTGCGGAGGCTCAGGAAATGGCCCGCGAATATGAAGAGCTCAAAGCTGAGAACGACCGTCTCTATGCTCTTCTTGAGCTGAGAGCAAAGCGCGCCGACTTCGTTCTTGAGTCCAGCAAGATAGTTTCCTGGGACACCAGCAACTACACCTCCGCTTTCACCATCGGTAAAGGCTCCAACAGCGGCATTGAGCTGGGCGACTGCGTTATCACCGAGTACGGCGCCCTTGTGGGTCAGGTCTATGAGCTTGGCACCAACTGGGCAACCATCCGTACCGTTATCGACGTCAATATGGACGTTGGCGCCTTCGTCGGCAGCAACAACTATGCAGGCGTTATCTCCGGCGAATTCTCCCTGATGAAGCAGGGCAAGACCCGCGTCACCTATCTTGCCGGCGGTGCACAGATATTCACCGATGACGAAGTTCTCACCTCCGGACGCGGCGGTGCCTTCCCCTCCGGCCTTCTCATCGGCACCATCACCACCGTTATGACCGAAGCCGGCGGACAGAACACCTACGGTGTTATTGAGCCCGCCTGCGATGTTGATGCCCTCACTCAGGTTTTCATCGTCACCGATTACGAAATCGTAGAATAATTCAGGCCGAATTAAGGTAAGAGTAAAATTATGGCATTTATCGAGCTTATTGATTTTAAAAAAATACGCAAAGCTCTGTGGTATCTCCTTTGCGTCATAATAAGCATTTCACTCCAGAATCTCCTTTGCTCCCGTGTGGCTCTTTTCGGAGTTCACGCATTCTTCATCCCCGTTGTCATCATCGCCTTCGGCATGTTTGAAGGAGCTGTCTGGGGCGCCGCGCTGGGTCTTGTAACAGGTTATTTCTGCGATATAACCATGCTGGAGTCCACAGTTCTCTTCATGGTGCTCTTTGCCGCCATGGGCTTTGCCTCGGGCTTTCTCGCCGAGTTTATTATCAACCGCCGCTTCTTCTCCTACTTTGCCCTGGCTCTGCTGGGTCTTATCCTGACCGTTATCTGCCAGATAATACCCTTCTGGATATTCAGGGGAACATCCCTTTGGAAGCTGCTCCCCACCATGATTTTGCAGACTCTCTGGTCCGCGCCCTTCACCGTCCCCGCCTACTTCGCGGTTAAAGCAATCAGCATAAAAAGAAAAGAAGAAGATGAGTAAGCCCCACTGAAAGGAAACTCTCTATGAACAGAATTATCAAACCCGGTCGCCTTTTGGCCTTCGCCCTTGTAATCGTGGTCATAACGGTGATCTATATGGTAACTTTATATAAGCTTCAGGTCATTGAGGGCGAAGCCTATTATCAGGCAAGCCAGAACAATGTCACCTCCAAGGAGCGTATTCCCGCCGCCCGCGGCAGCATTCTGGACCGCTACGGCCGAGTGCTTGTTGAAAACAAGGAATGCAACAACCTCCTTATCGACATTGAGGATCTGTTCTATACCGAAGGTGTTGACCCCAACTCATCCATCCTCAGCCTTATCCGTATGGTGCAGAGCTTTGGCGACACTCATATCGACACCCTTCCCATAACCATGGAAGCCCCCTTTGAGTACACCAACATGACCGCCGCCCAGACGGAAATGCTCAACGCCTACCTGAAGGATAAAAAGCTCCCTGCCGATACCAGCGCCATCGAGCTTTTGGCCTATATGCGCGAGCGCTACGGAATCGACAATAACTATTCCAGCGAGGAAATGCGCCTCATCGCAGGTATCCGCTATGAGATAAACGCCCGCTTCTCCCAGAACTTCTCCACCGCTGACTATATCTTCGTTGAAGATGCCAGCATGGATCTTATCACCACTCTGATGGAGAACGATATCCCCGGCTTCCGCGTGGAAACCGGCTTCGTCCGCGAATACAAAACCACCTATGCTTCCCATCTGCTGGGTATGATAGGCCAGATGAACGAAAGCGACTATAAGCGCCTTGCAAAGCAGGGCAACTATGACCTGGACGCCCTTGTTGGTAAGGACGGCGCAGAATATGCCTTCGAGAACTATCTCCACGGCGAAAACGGAACCGCACTTGTCACCCAGACTGCCAACGGCATCGTCACCAGCAAGGTTTATACCGAGATCCCCGTCCCCGGCAACCATGTTTATCTCACCATAGACATCGGTCTGCAGGAAGTCTGCGAAAACGCCCTTAACAGCCATATCACCGAAGAGAACATACTCCGCGAGAAAAACCGCAAGGAATGGGAGCTCTACGGCGGCGACAAAGATGACGAAGAACTGCTCAACCGCGAAAACATCTCCGGCGCAGGCGCCGTTGTTGTCCGCGTTGATACCGGCGAGCCTCTGGCTCTTGCAAGCTGGCCCGCCTTCGACCTTGCCAACTTCTACGAAACCTACGACGAGATCCGCGAGGCGGAATATGACCCCCTGTTCAACCGTGCCCTTCAGGGTGTTTACGCCCCCGGCTCCACCTTCAAGCCCTGCACCGCAATGGCAGGTCTTATGGAAAAGAGAATAGACACCGACACCCTCATCGACTGCGTTGGTGTTTTCGATAAGTATGCCGACGAAGGCTACGCACCTCAGTGCTGGATCTACGGTAAGGGTCTTCACGGCGAGCTTAACGTTGTTGAAGCTCTCGGCCATTCCTGCAACCTTTTCTTCTACACCACCGGCGACCTTCTCCAGATAAGCCTTCTTGCAAAATACGCAAAGCTCTTCGGTCTGGGCGAAGAAACAGGCATTGAGCTTTACGAGGACACCGGCATTATGGCCAGCGACGAATACATGCAGGAAAAAGAAGGCCGTGACATGTACGCAGGCGATACTCTGCAGGCCGCCATCGGTCAGTCCGACAGCCTCTTCTCCCCCCTCCAGCTGGCAGAATACTGCGCCGCCATCGCCAACAAGGGTGAGCGCCACAGCGCCAGCATCCTCAAGAGCGTCCGCTCCTTCGATTTCTCCGAAACCGTCCATGAGCGCCGTACCGAGACCCTCTCCACCGTTGATGCATACGACTTCTATTGGGAAGCCATCCACGAAGGTATGCGCGGCGTTGCAACCGAAGCCAAATACGGTACTGTTTACGAGGCTTTCCTCTCCGCCCCCTATTCCGTTGCCGCAAAAACCGGTACCTCCCAGCTGGGTAAGGACCGCACCAACAACGGTATTTTCATCTGCTTCGCCCCCTATGAAAACCCTGAAATCGCAGTTGCCATAGTCCTTGAACACGGTAACGCCGGTAGTGAAGCCGCCCCCATCGCCCGCCAGATAATGGACCACTACTTCTCCTTCAAAAACTCCACCGCGCCTCTTGAGAGCGACAGCGCTCTTCTTCGCTGATACGGTGTGAAATTTTCCGCAATTATCTCTTGCGGTATTGAAAAAACTGGTATAGAATATCTCTAATATACAGATATTTACAGAAAGGATGTGGTGCTTTTTGAATATAGCACTGATGGCTCACGATGGTAAGAAAGAGCTTATGGTTCAGTTTTGCATCGCCTACTGCGGAATCCTTGCCGGCCATTCCATTTGCGCCACCAGAACCACGGGCAAGCTTGTGGCAGACGCCACCGGCCTCCCCATCCAGCTTTGCCTCTCTGCAAATCAGGGCGGCAGTCAGCAGATGGGTTCCCGCATCCGCTGCAACGAGATAGACCTTGTTCTCTACTTCTGCGACCCCGATGATATCCATAATCAGGAGAAGGTCAACGAGATCAGCCGCCTTTGCGACCGTTACTCAATCCCCTTCGCCTCCAACGTCGCCACCGCCGAGGTTCTTATTCAGGGTCTCCGCCGGGGAGATCTGGATTGGCGCGAGCTCATCCGGGCAAAATAAATAACAAAGTAATAGCTGCACAGATCGGAAGCCAGTAGCCCCGAATGCCCCTTACAGAGAGAAGAACGTAGCTGAGAGTTCTTCGGAGAGCACGGAGGTGAAGATAGTCCGGGAGCGGCCTCAGTCTGCGGAGATGCGCAGGCAGCCAAAGGGCAGATTTTCTGCCGAAATTGGGTGGCACCACGAAAGCAAAATGCTCTCGTCCCGATACAAGGGATGAGAGCATTTATTTTTGGCCGAATGGCCAAAAATAAGCCTATTTTAATCGTGAAGAGACCGCATAGTACGAGGGAAAATTCCCGTGGCGCCGAACAGGCGCCTCGACGCAGCAGCGTCCCGAGCGGAAATCGAGGTGCGCACACTAAGATTTAGACGCTGATTATGTGGCGCAAAGCTCTTTCTCGCTCCGCACTGAGGGAGTTTCCAAAGAGGGGGCTTTCCTCGCCCCCTCTTTGGTGGACTTTTCTTTCCATATTCTTTTCGGCCACTCGAAAAGAATATGGCCGTCGGAGACAATTACGCTCCAAACAACTTCCCTCCTCGCGGCATAGCCGCTGCAGTCGGTGGCTAAAAATGTGCCCCCGGCACATTTTCTTAACGCCCCGACAAGGGAGGCTTTAAAAGCGCGAACACGATTTGTTCCCGCGATATTTCCCCCTAACACATCGTAAAAAACTCCCGAAAGGATTGAAAATATGGAAAGAATCAAAGCACGCACTCTCTCCGGCTTTATGGAGCTGCTCCCCGCCGACCAGGCAAAGATGGAGCGCTTCATGGAAGTTTTGCGTAACACCTATTCCCTCTACGGCTTCACCGCGCTGGACACCCCCATCATTGAAGCCGCCGAGGTTCTGCTGGCCAAGGGCGGCGGCGACACCGAAAAGCAGATTTACCGCTTTATGAAGGGCGACACCGACCTTGCAATGCGTTTCGACCTGACCGTTCCCCTCGCCAAATATGTTGCAATCAACTACGCAAACCTCTCCTTCCCCTTCCGCCGCTACCAGATAGGCAAGGTCTACCGGGGCGAGCGCGCCCAGAGAGGCCGCTTCCGCGAGTTTTATCAGGCGGATATCGACATCATCGGCGACGGCAAGCTGGACATCATCAACGAGGCGGAAATCCCCTCCGTTATCTACCGCACTTTCTCCCGTCTGGGTCTGAAGAAGTTCGTTATCCGCGTAAATAACCGCAAGATTCTCAACGGCTTTTATGCAATGCTGGGTCTCAGCGAGCGCAGCGGCGACATTATGCGCACCGTTGATAAGCTGGACAAAATTGGCGCCGAGAAGGTCAAAACCCTCCTTATGGCAGAGGAAATCGGTCTCAGTGACCAGCAGGCAGACGAAATTCTGAAATTCATCGCCATCAGCGGCAGCAACAGCGAAGTCCTCTCCGCTCTGGAGCAGTATGTGGGACGCAGCGAGATTTTCGACACCGGTCTTGAGGAGCTGAAGGCTGTTGTTGCCTATCTCCCCGAGTTTGGCGTCCCCGAGGAAAACTTTGCCGTTGACCTGACCATCGCCCGCGGTCTGGACTATTACACCGGCACCGTTTATGAGACCCTTATGGTGGAGCACCCCGAAATCGGCTCCGTCTGCTCCGGCGGACGCTACGATAACCTTGCGGGTTATTACACCGACAAGGCACTCCCCGGCGTGGGCATTTCCATCGGCGTCACCAGACTTTTCTATGTGCTCTCCGAGCAGGGTCTTCTCAGCGATGAGATAGTCTCCGCTCCCGCCGAGGCTCTTGTCATACCCATGGCAGATAACATCGGCTATGCCGTCAAGACCGCCACCGTTTTGCGCGACGCAGGTGTCCGCACCCAGCTTTACACCGAGCAGAAGAAGTTCAAGGCCCGTATGAGCTATGCTTCCAAGCTGGGCTTCCCCTACACCGTTCTCATCGGCGAGGATGAAATCGCCGAGGGCGTCGTTGCTCTGAAGAATATGAGCACCGGCGAACAGGTGAAGGTCAGCGCCGAAGAAGCCGCCGCCATCATCCGCAAGGCCATGGAGGAAAGGAAAAACGCCGCCCTCATCCGGGAATGAGGATGGAATATGGAACAGCGTAAACACCCTCGATTGAGGGAATATGATTACAGCCAAGCCGGAGTATATTTCATTACCGTATGTGTCAAAGACCGCAGCCCGGTCTTATCCAACCTGGTAGGGCGGGGTGACCACACCCCGCCGCAGGTGAAATTAACCCCATATGGAGAAATTCTGGATAAATATATCCGTGGTATCGATGGCACATATAAATTTGTCACCGTAGATAAATACGTTATTATGCCCAACCATTTTCATATGCTCGTTTCAATATCTGCCGACGATGGTGGACACGGCGGGGTGTGGTCACCCCGCCCTACGGTGCAGACTGTACTCCGTTCCTTGAAAACATTGGTGACAAAGGAAATGGGCCACTCTATATGGCAAGCTTCCTTCCACGATCACATAATTCGTGATAAGCGGGACTATCTCAGCCATTGGCAGTACATTGAAGACAATCCCTCCAAATGGGCGGAGGACGAATACTACAGCTAATCCCTCAGTCAGCCTCCGGCCCGGGTCGCAATCATAGATTGCTCCCGCCTTTGGCTAAAAATGTGCCACCGGCACATTTTCTTAACGCGTCGGCCCCTTTACACAAGGGAGCCAGATAGGTAATTAATAATAAAAAATATTCACATATAAAGGAGAAATACCCAAATGATGCAGAACCGCACCCATAACTGCAACGAGCTTCGTCTCGAGCATGCAGGCCAGAGCGTTAAGCTCTGCGGCTGGATGGAAAACGTCCGCGAAGTTGGCGCAGGCCTTGCCTTCGTCGTCCTCCGCGATTTTTACGGCACCACTCAGGTGGTTGTTGAAACCGAAGAAATGATGAGCGTTATCAAGCCCCTGAACAAGGAGACCACTATCTCCGTCGAGGGCATTGTCCGCGAGCGCAGCAGCAAAAACCCCAAGCAGGCCACCGGCGACATCGAAGTTGTCCCCCAGCGCATCGAAGTTCTCGGCACCTGCCAGCATAACGAGCTTCCCTTCGAAATCAACCGCAGCCGCGAGGCCGACGAGATGCAGCGCCTGAAGTATCGCTATCTTGATCTGCGCAACCCCGCAGTTAAGAACAACATCATCCTCCGCTGCCAGGTTGTTGCCGAAATCCGCCGCATGATGACCGAAAAGGGCTTCCTTGAGATCACCACCCCCATCCTCACCGCTTCCTCTCCCGAGGGCGCACGTGACTACCTCGTCCCCGCAAGAAAGCACCCCGGCAAGTTCTACGCTCTGCCCCAGGCACCCCAGCAGTTCAAGCAGCTGCTTATGACCAGCGGCTTCGACCGCTATTTCCAGATTGCCCCCTGCTTCCGCGATGAGGACGCCCGCGGCGACCGCACCCCCGGCGAGTTCTATCAGCTGGATATGGAAATGAGCTGGGCAAGCCAGGAGGACGTTCTCTCCACTCTGGAAGACGTTATGGTTCCCCTCTTCAAGAAGTTCGGTAAGTGGGGCCGCGTAAGCGAGGCTCCCTTCCGCCACATCCCCTTCAACGAGGCAATGGAGCGCTACGGCTCCGATAAGCCCGACCTTCGTATCGACCTTGAGCTTCAGGATGTAAGTGAGGTCGTTCAGGGCTGCGGCTTCGGCCCCTTCGAAGGCGCCTGCGTAAAGGCAGCTGTTGTTCACGATGTCACCCAGGGACGCAAGTGGATAGACAAGCTCCTTGTTGATGTTGAAGTTCAGACCGGCAACAAGGCCTGCTGGGTCAAGGTTGACGAACAGGGCAACCTCACCGGCGGCATCAGCAAGTTCCTCACCGGCATTCAGGAAGAGTTTAAGGAAGCTCTCGGCCTCAAGAGCGGCTCTTTCGTCTGCATGGCAGCAGGCAAGAAGCTTGCCGCACAGAAGACCGCAGGCGTTATCCGCAACATGCTGGGCAAGCGTGTTCCCGGCCACTTCGACGAGGAACAGTACGCAATGTGCTGGATCGTTGACTTCCCCATGTACGAGATGGGCGAAGAGAGCGGCGAGCTTGAGTTCTGCCACAACCCCTTCTCCATGCCTCAGGGCGGCATGCAGGCTCTTCTGGATGCCGAGGGCGACATTGAAAAGCTCCTTGCCATCAACGCAAACCAGTATGACCTTGTTATCAACGGCTATGAGTCCGCTTCCGGCGCTGTTCGTAACCACAGCCCCGAGATCATGATCAAGGCCTTCCAGATGGTGGGTCTGGGCGAAGAGGACGTTAAGGCCAAGTTCCCCGCAATGTACAACGCTTTCACCTACGGCGCTCCTCCCCACGCAGGCGCAGCCCCCGGTGTTGACCGCATCGTTATGCTCCTCACCGGCGAGGAGTCCATCCGCGAGGTTATCACCTTCCCCATGAACCAGAAGGCTCAGGACGTTATGATGGATGCTCCCTCCGCCGTTGAGCAGCGCCAGCTGGACGAGCTCCACATCGCTATCGTCAAAGAAGAAGAATAATTTCCAAATAATCACGAAAAAGAGGTGAGATAAGATGGTATCCCGTGTCCGTTCTCTGGGTCTTCAGGGCATAGGCGGTTATGAGGTAAGCTGCGAATGCTTCCTCTCCAACGGTCTGCCCGCCTTTGATATAGTCGGTCTCCCCGATGCCGCCGTCAAGGAGGCGCGCGAGCGCGTCCGCGCCGCCATCAAAACCGCAGGACTGGGCTTCCCCGTCAGCCGTCTCACCGTCAATCTGGCTCCCGCCGACACGAAAAAGGCGGGAACAGTATATGACCTGCCCATTATGCTGGGCATACTCCTCTGCAGCGGAGAGCTGAAGTCTCTGCCGGAGAATGCAGCCTTCATCGGTGAGCTTAGCCTCACCGGTGAAGTGCGGGGAGTCCGCGGGGCTTTGCCCATGGCTCTCCACGCCGCCAAATGCGGCATAAAGGAGCTTTTTGTGCCTGCAGAGAATGCCGGCGAGGCCGCCTTTGCCCAAGAGATAAAGGTCTATCCTCTCCGCAATGTGGCTGAGCTTCTCGCCCATCTTAAAGGCGAGAGCCTTATCTCTCCCGCCGAAAGCCCCGAAATATCCGACTATGCCCTTCCCGTCCCCGATTTTGCCGACGTGAAGTCTCAGGAAAATGTTAAGCGGGCTTTGGAGGTTGCCGCCGCAGGCGGTCACAACATCCTCCTTGTAGGCCCTCCCGGCTCAGGCAAAAGCATGCTGGCCAAGCGCCTTCCCGGAATTTTGCCGGATATGAGCCGTCAGGAGATGACAGAGGCAACGGAGGTTCACTCCGTTGCGGGAAACACAACTCCCGACCGCCCCATAGTCTCCCTCCGCCCCTTCCGCTCCCCTCACCACACCGTTTCCAATGTGGCAATGTCAGGCGGCGGAAGCAATCCCCGTCCCGGCGAGATAAGCCTTGCCCATACGGGAGTCCTCTTTCTGGACGAGCTTCCCGAGTTTTCCCGTGATACTCTGGAGGTTTTGCGCCAGCCCCTTGAGGACGGAAAGATAACCGTCTCCCGGGCTGCAGGAAGCTGCTCCTTCCCCAGCCGCTTTATGCTGGTCTGCGCAATGAATCCCTGCAAGTGCGGCTGGTACGGCCACAGCGGCGGACGCTGCCGCTGTACGGAGTCTTCTCTGCGCCAATACCAGAGCCGTATTTCCGGCCCTCTTATGGACCGCATAGACATCATTGTTGAAGTTCCCGCTCTGGATTTCGACTCCCTCCGCTCCCGCCCCAAGGGGGAGACAAGCGGAGAGATAAAAGCAAGAGTCAATGCCGCGAGAGCCATCCAAAGCCGCCGCTTCGGAGAAAAGGGAGCGAGCTGCAATGCCTATATGCAGCCAAAGGAGATGCGGGAATACTGCGCTCTCAGCAGCGAATGCGAGGAGCTGATGCGGGACGCCTTCGAAGCCCTCGGCCTCACCGCCAGAAGCTATGACCGCATACTCCGTGTTGCCCGCACCATTGCCGACCTTGACGGAAGCGAGGATATCCTTCCTCAGCATATAGCCGAGGCTGTGCAGTACCGCAGCTACACCCTCTATGACAGTAATTGAGGAGTTTATTTAATGAACGATATAATTTTGCTTAAACAGGGCGAAATTGTCCTGAAAGGCCTTAACAGAAGAAATTTCGAGCAGAAGCTTGTGGCCAATGTTGTCCGCCGCCTCCGCGAATTCGGCACTTTCAAGGTCTATGCCCTTCAGTCCACAGTATATGTTGAGCCTCAGGACGCCAACTGCGATATGGACGGCGCCTTTGAGGCACTCCAGACCGTTTTCGGCGTCATCGCCATCACCCGCGCCGCCGCCTGCGACAAGGACCCCGATGCCATCGCAGCCAAGGCCATTGAATATCTTGCCGAGGACATGGCAAGTGCCCGCTCTTTTAAGGTTGAGTCCAAGCGCAGCGATAAGCGCTTCCCCCTCACCAGTATCGAGCTGAGCCAGCATGTTGGCGGTCTCCTCTCCGAGGCCTTCCCCGACACCGAGGTTGATGTCCGCTCCCCTGAGCTCATCGTACATGTTGAGGTTCGCGACCTTGCCGCCTATGTCCACTCCACCCCCCTGCCCGGCGCAGGCGGAATGCCCGTAGGCAGCAACGGCAGAGCCGTCACTCTGCTCTCCGGCGGCATAGACAGCCCCGTCAGCAGCTATATGATAGCCAAGCGCGGTGTCCACCTCATCCCCGTCCACTTCTTCTCCTTCCCCTATACCAGCGAAGCCGCCAAGGAAAAGGTGCTCACTCTTGCCGAAAAGCTCACCGCCTACTGCGGCAAGCTTATGGTTGAGATTGTCCCCTTCACCCGCATTCAGGAGGAGATTCGCGACAAGTGCCCCGAGGAATATTTCACCATTATTATGCGCCGCTTTATGATGCGCATAGCCCAGCGCATAGCCGAGGATAACGGCTGCGGCGCCATCGTCACCGGCGAAAATCTGGGTCAGGTTGCAAGCCAGACCATGTCCGCAATGGCAGTTACCGAAGCGGTCACCGACCTGCCCGTACTGCGCCCCCTCATCGGCTTCGACAAGGCAGAGATAGTCTCTCTCGCCCGCAAGATAGACACCTTTGAAACCAGCATCCTCCCCTATGAGGACTGCTGCACCGTCTTCACCCCCCGCCACCCCAAGCTGAAGCCCAGCATTGCCGAGTGTGAAGAGATTGAGAAGGCTCTCGATATGGAAGAGCTCATCGAGGACGCCATCAAGAATATAGAAAGAATCAGGTTAGCATAAATGAAAAACGGATATTACCAGTATGAGCTGGTTGAAAAGCTCAGCTTCGTCCGCTACGGCGGCACGGAGGCCGAGCTTAAAGCGGCTAAGATGATTCTTGCCGAAATAGAAAAAATGGGCGGCGAGGCTGAACTTATGGACTTCACCGTCCCCGCCTTCGATGTCCACCGCTGCTCCATGGCGGTCAGCGCCCCCTACGAAAAGCCCATAGCCTGCGCTCCCTTCGGTCTGGGCGGGGACTTCCCCCAGGGCATTGAGCTGCGACCCTACTATGCCGCCCGCGGTGTTGAGGAGGATTATCTGGGAATGGAGAGCCTTGAGGGCTTCCTCGTGATGATTGATGCCCCCACTCCCGATGCCTATAAGCTTATGATAGAGAAGCACGCTTCCGCCTTTGCGGTTATTCAGGGCAAACACTATGACCCCCGCGCAGCGGAAAACCTCTATCTCCGCCCTCTGCGTCCCAAGTTTTTGAAACATGGCCGCCTCCCCGGCTTTGTTATCACCGCCGCCGATGCTGCGGATATCATCCGCTCCGGAGCCGAGCGCATCCGCATTGAAACGGAATTTACCGAGACCCGCCATACCTCCCGAAATGTTATCGCCTTCATCCCCGGCACCGAGAGCGGCGGCGAGGAGGTTGTGGTAACCGCCCACTATGACAGCGTCCCCGTGGGCACCGGCAGCTGGGATAATGCCACCGGCAGCGCCACCATTTTGTGGCTTTATAAGCACTTTCTTGAAAATCCTCCCCGCCGGGATATGCGCTTTATCTGGTGCGGCAGCGAGGAGCAGGGTCTTCTGGGAGCCCGCGCCTTTATAGAGCAGAAGCCTCAGGAAGTTGAAAAAATCAAATTCTGCTTCAACTTTGATATGTGCGGCACCGTACTTGGCGCCAACACTCTCTTCGTAACGGGTAAGGACGATCTGCTGAGCTATGCCCGCCAGTATTGCCGGGAAATCGGCTTCTCCGCCGAGATAAGCAAAATGGTCCACTCCAGCGACAGCGCAGCCTTTGCCGACAAGGGCATCCCCTCCATCGGCATCTCCCGCCGCACCAACACCGCCGAGATTCACACCGTCCATGACACTATGGCTCCCCTCTGCCCCAAGTCTTTGGCTTTGACCGCAGACTTCGCCATTGGTTTTATGGAGAGAGTTATAAACTCCGTCATCCTGCCTGCCGACCTTGGCATGCCCGATGACCTTGTTGATGTTTTGAACAAGAGATTTCGAGGTTAAATCTATGAACGCTGAAATCATCTCCATCGGCACCGAGCTTCTGCTTGGCAACATTGTCAACACCAACACCCGGGATCTGAGCCTTATGCTGGCGGATCTGGGCATAAATGTTTTCTGGCACTCCACCGTGGGTGATAATCCCGCGCGGCTTAGAGAGAGTCTGCTTCTTGCAAAAAGCCGCGCCGACCTTATAATCACCACGGGCGGCCTGGGCCCCACCTGCGACGACCTTACAAGGCAGACCGTCTGCGAGGTTTTCGGTGCGGAGATGTATTTTGATGAGTCCGTCAAGGCGGCTCTTGAGGAATTTTTCGCCGCATGGGCGCCCAATATGCCTGAAAACAACCTCTCCCAGTGCTGGCTGCCCAAGGGCTGCACCCCTTTCTACAACACCTGCGGCACAGCCCCCGGCTGCGGTTTCCGCTCCGAGGGTAAAACCGTTCTCATTCTCCCCGGCCCACCCAAGGAGATGCGGGCTATGATGGCTCACGGAGGTCTTGATTATCTCCGCGCCGTCAGCGCCGAGAGCATCTATTCCCATAATCTCCATATTTTCGGCGTGGGCGAAAGCCATGTTGAGGATATGCTCCGGGAGGAGATGCTCTCCCTCCAAAACCCCAGCCTTGCCCCCTATGCCAAGGAGGGGGAGGTGCGGCTGCGCATAACCGCCAAGGCGGAGAGCGAGGCAAAGGCGGAGGAGATGATGGCGCCCATCATAGCCCTTTGCCGTGAAAAACTGGGGGACTTCATATACGGAGTGGATATCGACAGCCTTGAAAACACCGTGCTCCGGCTTCTTAAGGAAAGAGGGCTCACCTTTGCCGCGGCGGAGAGCTGCACCGGCGGGCTCATCGCCAAGCGCATCACCGACCTGCCCGGCTCCAGCGCCGTCTTCCGCGGCGGCTGCACCGTTTATACCAACGATGCCAAGAATATTCTTCTGGGCGTGCCCCATTCTCTTATCGAGGAAAAGAGCGTCTATTCCCCCGAGGTGGCAATCGCCCTTGCGGAAAATATCCGCAAAACTCTGGCTGCGGATTTCGGCATAGGCGTCACGGGCATCGCAGGCCCCGACGGTGACGGTGTCCACGATGTGGGCACGGTATTCGTGGCTCTCGCCTGCGAAGAAGGCAGCTTTGTCCATCCTCTGCATCTTGGCGTCCGCAGTGACCGCAGCCGCATCCGTACCATAAGTGCAAACTATGCCTTTGATATGCTCCGCCGCGCCCTCTGCGGCAAGGAAATCGTCGCCTCCTGGAAGTGAGCGCACCCGCCACACAGTAAATCCTGTGATAAATTGATTGTCTCCGACGGCCATATTCTTTTTGTGCCAGCAAAAAGAATATGGAAAGAAAAACAGGCCAAAGAGGGGGCATAGAGCGCCCCTCTTTGGAAACACCCTCGTTGCGGCAAATAGAAAACTATTGTGCCACATAATGAAAGCCTAAACCTTAGTGTGCATACCTCGATTTCCGCTCGGGACGCTGCTGCGTTATGCCGCCTGTTCGGCGCCACGGGGATTGTGCCTCGTCCCATTCGTATGGAGCGGAAATCATCCGCCCGCCTATCGCCTCCCTCTGACGAGGGAGGTGGCTTTTGCCGCAGGCAAGAGGTCACGGTTTAATTAACGGCGGGGTATGAAGCCACGGCATTTACAAAAATTCCCTAAATCCCTTGATTTTACGGCAATAGTCTGTATAATAATCTTGAAATTTATAAAAAGTAATTTTTCCACATATTTTTAGGAGGAACAAAAATGAAATATGAGATAGACATAGCGGGTCTTAAGCGTGAGCTGCCCATCTGCAAGGTAACTGACGACCTTTATATAGGCGCATTTGTTATCTTCGGCGATGTTGAACTCACCGTCCACTGCGCAGCCGAGCTGCTGAAACTTGCCCCCGACTATGACTACCTGATCGCCCCCGAAGCAAAAGCAATCCCCCTGCTCTACGAAATGGCCCGCCAGTCCGGCGCCGACAAGTATTTCCTCGCCCGCAAGAAGGCAAAGGCTTATATGAGCGGCGTTCTGGAGGTTGAGGTTCAGTCCATCACCACCGCAGGCAAGCAGACCCTCGTTATGGACACCGAGGATGCCGAGCTCATCCGCGGCAAGCGTATGCTTATCCTTGATGACGTTATCTCCACCGGCGAGAGCCTCCATGCAATGGAAGTTCTTGTTGAAAAGTGCGGCGGCATCGTTGCAGGCCGTATGGCAATTCTCGCCGAAGGCGACGCAGCCAATCGCGAGGACATCATCACCCTTGCTCCTCTTCCCCTCTTCAATGCCGACGGCAGCGTAAAATAAGAAAATTTAAAATAAAAATACCCACACAGGAGTGTGGGTATTTTTTATGCAAATCCAGCCTCTGCGGGCGTAAATATAATGCGCTTGCCGTAGGGCGGGGCTTGCTCCCGCCAAAGGCTCCCTTGTGTAAAGGGAGCTGGATTTTTGCGAAGCAAAAAGACTGAGGGATTGATTCTTCTGTGTAAATAATCGAAACTGGGTATGTCTCCGACGGCCATATTCTTTTTGTGCCAGCAAAAAGAATATACACACCCACCGACTTCCCTCCTCGCGGCAAAGCCGCTGCGGTCGGAGGCTAAAAATGTGCCCCCCGCACATTTTCTTAACGCCCCGACCTCTTTGGAAACTCCCCAAGTGCAGAGATAAAATACATGTTGTGCCACATAACAAGCGCCTAAACCTTAGTATGCATCCCTCGTTTTCCGCTCAGGACGCTGCTGCCTCGGGGCGCCTGTTCGGCGCCACGAAGATTTCTCCTCGTACTGTTTTACGGCGCACTTTTAAAGCCTCCCTTGTGTAAAGGGAGGTGCCGAACGAATGTGAGGCGGAGGGATTGAAAAACGCAACAAAAAACACCCGCAGCTAGCTGCGGGTGTTTTTTCATCTTAAATTAGTCAACAACGTAAGGCAGGAGGGCCACCTGACGGGCTCTCTTAATGGCCTCAGTGAGCTGACGCTGATGCATAGCGCAGGTGCCGGTTGCACGGCGGGGCAGAATCTTGCCGCGCTCGGACATGTAGCGGCGGAGCTTAGCAGTATCTTTGTAGTCGATAAAAGTGCTCTTATCGGCACAGAACTGGCAAACCTTTCTGCGCTTATGGGTCTTTGCATTGTTCTTATCAAAAGCCAAGGCTGTATCCTCCTTTAAGTATTTTGTTCGCAGCTATTTTTAGAAGGGGAGTTCCCCGTCGGTGTCGCTCAGGTCAGAGAAAGCGCTTGCGGAGGGAGCAGAGTCGAAGCTCTGGTATCCACCCTGATAGGGGCTGCTCTGATAACTGTCGCGAGAGCTGCTGCGAGGAGCGCTCTGATAGCCGTCTTCACGGCTGCGCTTGCTTTCACCGAAATAAACGTTCTCCGCAACAACTTCTGCTGTGCGGCGCTTGTTATTATCGCGGTCGGTCCAATCTCTGATCTGCAGGCGGCCGGAAACAACTGCCATGCTGCCCTTAGCGAAATACTTGGAAACGAATTCCGCGGTGTTGCGCCATGCCACGATATCAATGAAATCGGTCTGACGCTCTGCTCCGTCGCGGCCGCCGAAATCACGGTCAACAGCCAGAGTGAAGCTGGCCACGGGAACCTGACTTCCGGTGTAGCGGAGCTCGGGGTCACGGGTAAGGCGACCCATAAGAGTGATGTGGTTAAGCATAGTCTTTACTCCTTATTCGCAACGAAGAGTGATGAGACTGCGGATAACGCCATCGGTGATTCCGAGGACGCGGTCGAGCTCAGCGGGGAACTCGGGGCCGCTGGTGAACTTGACGAGAACATAGTAGCCTTCGGAAAGGTAGTTGATTTCGTAAGCCAGCTTGCGCTTACCCATCTCCTGCATTTCATCGATAGTACCGTTTGCCTCGACAAGAGCCTTGAACTTTTCTACGAGGGCTGCATACTCTTCCTCAGCCAGGTTGGGATTGAGGATGTACATGCACTCGTACTTAGCGGTAGTCTTTGCCATTTCAGCACCTCCTTCTGGACTAATGGCCTGCACTTATATACAGGCAAGGATTAGGCAACATCTGACCGTTGCCTTGCTTGCTCTTACTTGGCAAGCCTTTATATTATACACTTTTTCGGCAGCTTGTCAAGGGAAAAGTCTTGATTTCTCAAGGCTTTTTCGACTTTCTGCACCTTGTGGAAAGCTCGCTTTTTCCGCCCAATATATAGAGCGGAGAGAGCAAAAATTCCTCCCTTTTCGCTATTTACAAATAGTTTTTCAGCATTTATAATACTTTCAGTTATCATTTTAGGAGTAAATAAATGAAACAATTTTCTCAGACAATGTCGGCTCTGCGGAAAGAGCGGGGCATAAGCCAGCGCAAAGCCGCCGCCGACCTCAAGATAAGTCAGGCTCTTCTGAGCCACTATGAAAACGATGCCCGCGAGCCCGGACTGGACTTTGTCTGCCGCGCCTGCCGTTATTACGGAGTCAGCGCCGACTATCTCCTCGGTCTTTCCGCGGACAGCAGCCAATCCGCCTCTATAGCGGAACTTGAAAGCCTTGTAGAGGAGCTTCGCGCCCTCAGCGAAAAGGCAGCCAATAAACTGGAGGAACTGAAAAAATGATCTCAAAAGACCATATCAGAAACTTTTCCATAATCGCCCATATTGACCACGGCAAATCCACCCTTTCCGACCGCCTTATCGAGCACTGCAACGCTGTGCCTCAGCGGGAGATGGAAAACCAGATTCTGGACAATATGGAGCTTGAGCGTGAGCGCGGCATCACCATCAAGGCCCGCGCCGTCCGTCTGGACTACACCGCCGAAAACGGAGAGACCTACGCCCTCAACCTTATCGACACCCCGGGTCACGTTGACTTTAACTATGAGGTCAGCCGCTCCCTCGCCGCCTGCGAAGGCGCCGTGCTGGTTGTGGACGCCGCTCAGGGCGTTGAGGCTCAGACTCTTGCCAACACCTATCTGGCTCTCGACCATGACCTTGAGATACTCCCAGTTATCAATAAAATAGATCTTCCCGCCGCCGACCCCGCAAAGGTCAAGCAGGAGATTGAGGATATCATCGGTCTGGACTGTTCCGAAGCTCCCGAGATAAGTGCGAAAATGGGTCTCAATACCCGCTCCGTCCTTGAAGATGTTGTTAAAAACATCCCCGCACCCACCGGCGATGCCTCCGCACCCCTCAAGGCCCTCATTTTTGACAGCCAGTATGATGCCTATGTGGGCGTTATCGTCTATGTCTGCGTGAAGGAAGGCACTCTTGAAGTTGGTCAGGAAATCAAGATGATGGCCTCCGGCGCCACCTTCAAGGTGCTGGAATGCGGCTATCTCCGTCCCAAGGGAGTTGAAAACACCCGCTGCCTCCGTGCAGGCGAGGTTGGCTGCTTCACCGCTTCCATCAAAAATGTCAAGGACACCAGCGTGGGCGACACCGTCACCGATGCGGCAAACCCCGCCGCAGAGGCTCTTCCCGGTTACCGCCCCGCCCGCCCCATGGTCTACTGCGGTATCTACACCGAGGACGGAAGCCGCTTCGGCGACCTCCGCGAGGCTTTGGAAAAGCTCCAGCTCAACGATGCCTCCCTGGTTTTCGAGCCCGAAAGCTCCGTTGCTCTGGGCTTTGGCTTCCGCTGCGGCTTCCTGGGCATGCTCCATATGGAAATCATTCAGGAGCGCCTTGAGCGCGAGTTCAATCTGGACCTCATCACCACCCTCCCCAGCGTTATCTATGAGATTCAAAAGTCCGACGGCAGCATCCTCCGCATCGATAACCCCCACGATTACCCTGACCCCACCGTCATTGAGGAGAGTCAGGAGCCCTTTGTGAAGGCCAGCATCATCTCTCCCCCCGATTACATAGGCAACATTATGCCCATGTGCCAGGATCGCCGCGGCGAGTTCAAGGATAAGCTGTATCTGGACAATAACCTTGTTGAGATTCATTTTAACCTGCCTCTCAACGAGATAGTCTATGACTTCTTCGACACCCTCAAGGCACGCACCAAGGGCTACGCCAGCCTTGACTATGAATTCCTTGAGTACCGCCCCAGCGACCTTGTGAAGGTGGATATCCTCCTCAACGGCGAGCAGGTGGACGCCCTCAGCTTCATAGTCCACAGAGAAAAGGCCTATGGCCGCGCCAGAAGAATCTGCGAAAAGCTCAAGGATAATATTCCCCGCCAGCTCTTCGAGGTTCCCGTTCAGGCGGCTATCGGCGGCAAGATTATCGCCCGCGAAACCGTCAAGGCCGTCCGCAAAGATGTTCTCGCCAAGTGCTATGGCGGCGACATCACCCGCAAGAAGAAGCTTTTGGAAAAGCAGAAGGAAGGAAAAAAGCGTATGCGCTCTCTGGGTACCGTTCAGATGCCCACCGAAGCCTTCATGGCTGTCCTCAAGCTGGACGACGAAGATTAATATACTTAAAAGGACGAAGCCTCCGCGGCCTCGTCCTTTTTTCATACCCCTGTGGCGAAAAACAAAACGAGGTGTAATCCCCGTGCTGCCGAAATGATAATTGTCTCCGACGGCCATATTCTTTTTGTGCCAGCAAAAAGAATATGCGCACCAACCAGCTTCCCTCCTCGCGGCATAGCCGCTGCGGTCGGAGGCTAAAAATGTGCCACCGGCACATTTTCTTAACGCCTCGACCCTCTTTGGAAACTCCCCTCGGTGCGGAGGTGGAAATGGCATCGTGCCACATAATAAGCGCCTAAACCTTAGTGTGCATCCCTCGTTTTCCGCTCAGGACGCTGCTGCTTTTTGGCGCCTGTTCGGCGCCACGGTGGTTTCTCCTCGTACTGTTTTGCTCCTCCGTAGGGCGGTTGGGCTTTTCGCTTCGCGAAGCTTGCTCCCGCCAAAAAAAGCCTTCCCCTTGAGGGGAAGGTGGCTGCCCATAAGGGCAGACGGATGAGGTGTTTAAAGCCTCCCTTTGCAAGGGGGCCTTTAAATCCTTCGCACAAAACATCAATTTACCCCCTTTTCAAATCCGCTTTCTTGGAGTATAATACAGCAAATGTATTTAACTCGCGCACAAGTTTCTCTCTCACGCGAACAAGGAGGCCTTTCGTTATGAAATATCTGCTTTTTATAGGAGACGGCATTGCCGATAACAGCGTTCCCGAATTGGGCGGCAAGACTCCGATTGAATACGCACACACCCCCACCATTGACACTCTCGCCGCAAAGGGTATAATGGGAAGCGTGAAAAACTGCCCCGACAGCCTTCCCGCAGGCAGCGACACCGCCATTTTATCCATCTTCGGCTGCGACCCCCTCAAGTACTATACGGGCCGCGCCCCTCTGGAAGCCGCCGCAACGGGCATCAGCCTCCGCGCAGGAGATATTGCCTACCGCTGCAACATGGTTTGCTATGAGGACGGAGATATGCCCTTTGAGGAAAAGCGCATTCTCTCCCATTCCGCAGGCAGCATCGAGGGCGATGTTTCCGATGCCATAATCAAGGCGCTTTTTGCCGACAGTGATTTCGCTGCCGCTGCGGAAAAAGCGGGCATGCGGGTCTACCCCGCCTCCTCCTTCCGCCACATCGCCGTGCAAAGCGGTGCGGAGGCTGCAGGAATGAAGCTTATCCCGCCCCACGACCATCTGGGCGAAGTGATTGGAGCTCTGCTCCCCTCAGGCAGCGCCAATGCCGATGTTCTCCTCTCTCTTATGAAGCTTGCTCATGAAAAGCTGGAGAAGCTGCCTTTGAACGCCCGGCGTCGTGCCGAGGGCAAAATGCCCGCCAACGGCATATGGTTCTGGGCGGAAGGCACCGCCGTTGCCCTCCCAAGCTTTCCCGCTCAGTTCGGCAAAATGGGCGGCGTTGTCTCCGCCGTTCCCCTCTGCCACGGCATAGCAGCCCTTGCAGGACTGGAGAGGGTTTTCGTTGAGGGTGCAACGGGCGAGCTTGAGACCAACTATGAAGGCAAGGCTGCCGCCGTTATCGAAACCCTTGAAAAATACGATTTTGCAGCGCTGCACGTGGAGGCTCCCGACGAATGCACCCATAACGGAGACACCCCCGGCAAGCTGCAGGCCATAGAAAATCTGGACAGCCGCTGCATGTCAGCCCTTGTGAAGGCCTTCGATGAGCGGGGCTGGGACTACCGCATCCTCTTCCTCTCCGACCACAAGACCCTCACCGCCACCCGCGGTCACCACGCTGACCCTGTACCATTCCTCCTCTATGACTCCACCCGCGACAGCGGCTTGGGTCTGCCCTTTTCCGAAGAAAACGCCGCCAAGGGAAAATTTTATCCCTCAGGCGCAGAAAGCTGTATGAAACTTCTTTTTGGACTATGAACAAGATTATTGAAAAAGCCTATGCAAAAGTGAATATATCTCTGGATGTTCTGGGTCTGCTGCCCAACGGCTACCACGAAATGTGCATGGTGATGCAATCCGTGAGCCTTTGCGACGAAGTTTTCATCGCCCTCGATGACACGGGGCTTATCCGCTGCGAAAGCGATGCCGACTTCCTCCCCTGCGATGAGGGCAACATTGCCGTCCGCGCCGCAAAAAAGTTCTTTGCAGCCGCGGGAATGGACAGCGCAGGCGCCCTCATCCGCATTACAAAGCGTATACCCACCTGCGCAGGTATGGGCGGCGGCTCCAGCGACGGGGCTGCGGTGCTGCGCGGACTCAACCGCCTTTGCGGCGAGCCCTTCTCCCGCACCGAGCTTGAAGAGCTGGGGGCTCAGGTTGGCAGCGACATCCCCTTCTGCGTAGCGGGCGGCACTCAGCTTGCCACGGGCACGGGTACCACGCTGGAGGACATTTCCCCTCTTCCTGACTGCTTCTTCGTCATCTGCAAGCCCCCCTTTGCCATACGCACCCCCGAACTCTTTGCGAAAATTGACTCCCGCCGCAGCCGTCTTCATCCCGACACGGCAGGAATCCTCGCCGCCCTTGACTTGGCAAATCTTGATGCCGTCGCCTGCCGCATGTATAACGTTTTTGAGGATGTGCTCCCCCGCTCCTGCGGAGACATTGCCCGTCTCAAAAGCTGTCTTCTGGACTTCGGCGCTCTCGGCAGCGTTATGACGGGTACAGGCAGCGCCCTTTTCGGAATTTTCGACAGCGAAGCCGCTGCGGAAGCCGCCTGCGAGGCTCTTAAAAAGGACTGCCCCGAATGCTGGGTGGCAAAACCCGTAGGGAAAATTTTGGATTAATCGCATCAAAAGCCCCCTCTGACGAGGGGGCTTTTAAATTGCACCGCAGCTTTCGTAGGGCGCATTATCCGTATCCGTATGGATCGGCGTCCTCGACGCCCCAAACAGAACGAGGTACAGCCTTCGTGGCACCGAACAGGTGCCTCAACGCAGCAGCGTCCCGAGCGGAAAACGAGGAGCAATCTATAGATTTTGGATTTTGATTATGTGGAACAATATATTTCCCATCTCCGCACTTGGGGAGTTTCCAAAGAGGGGTTTTATACCCCCTCTTTGGTGGACTTTTCTTTCCATATTCTTTTCGGCCACGCGAAAAGAATATGGCCGTCGGAGACAATTAACGCTTCTCCGCCACGGGGATTTTCCCTCGTTATGTTTTTCGGCGCGCTGAGGTCATCGCGCCCTACGAATGGTGCGTTATCCAAAATTTGCCGTAGGGGCGGACCGATGTGTCCGCCCAACAAGGCTAAATTCACCTCCGCCGGAGGCACAGATGAAACACGCAGCAAGAAAAGAACCGATTGTGCCAAATTGAAAAGTCCGCTCTTTTTCTTCAAAAAAACATGTCTTCCAATGGCAATTTTTGCCCCTATTTTCTTGACAAAGGCGGCTCTTACGAGTAAAATTTATCCGTTGATTTAGTGATTTAAACCGCTCACACCCTATCCGAAAGGAGCAATATAAATGAAAAACGAATATCTCAAGAGAGTAATTGCAGAAGTTGAAGCCCGCAACGAGGGCGAAACCGAGTTTTTCCAGACCATTCACGAGGTTCTGGAGTCCCTCGAGCCCGTTGTTGAGCAGCATCCCGAATATGAGAAGCTGGGTCTTATCGAGCGTCTCACCGAGCCCGAGCGCATGATCAAGTTCCGCGTTCCCTGGACCGACGATCAGGGCAATGTTCACGTAAACCGCGGCTTCCGCGTTCAGTTCAACTCTGCCATCGGCCCCTACAAGGGCGGTCTTCGCTTCCATCCCAGCGTCAAGGAAGGCACCATTAAGTTCCTTGGCTTCGAGCAGATTTTCAAAAACTCCCTCACCGGTCTGCCCATAGGCGGCGGCAAGGGCGGCAGCGACTTCGACCCCAAGCGCAAGAGCGATGCCGAGCTTATGCGCTTCTGCCAGACCTATATGACCGAGCTTTATAAATATGTCGGTCAGGATGTGGACGTTCCCGCAGGCGACATCGGCGTGGGCGCCCGTGAGGTTGGCTATCTCTTCGGTCAGTTCAAGCGCATCACCGGCGCTTATGAGGGCGGCGTTATCACCGGCAAGGGCATTCCCTACGGCGGCTCCCTCGCCCGCACCGAAGCAACCGGCTTCGGCGTATGCTATTTCACCGACGCTATGCTCCGTGATAATGGCAAGAGCTTCGAGGGCAAAACCGTTGTCATTTCCGGCAGCGGCAATGTTGCAACCTATGCCTGCGTAAAGGCCACCGAGCTGGGCGCCAAGGTTGTTGCCCTCAGCGACTCCAACGGCTATATCCACGATCCCGACGGCATTGATATCGAGGCAATCAAGCTTATCAAGCAGGTTCGCCGCGCACGCATCAAGGAATATGTTGCCGACCATCCCAATGCCACTTACACCGAAGGCTGCAAGGGCATCTGGACCATCCCCTGCGACATCGCCATTCCCTGCGCCACCCAGAACGAGCTGGATCTGGACAGCGCCAAGGCTCTCGTAGCCAACGGCTGCTTCGCCGTCAGCGAAGGCGCAAATATGCCCTGCACCAACGAGGCTGTTGCATATCTCCAGTCCAGCGGTCTGCTTTTCGCCCCCGCCAAGGCAGCCAACGCAGGCGGCGTTGCCACCTCTGCTCTGGAAATGAGCCAGAACTCCATGCGCTACAGCTGGAGCTTTGAAGAGGTTGATGCCAAGCTCAAGGGCATTATGGAGAACATCTATAAGAATGCTTCCTCCGCTGCCGCCGAGTACGGCATGGCAGGCAATCTTGTTGCCGGTGCCAACATTGCCGGCTTCCTGAAGGTTGCCAACGCAATGATAGCTCAGGGCATCGTATAAGTCTTGAAAATATAAAACTCCCGCAGAGAAATCTCTGCGGGAGTTTTTTGTTATGCGCTGAAATTATCAGTCGTTCACAACATGAACATTGACATGGGCATAGCTCATCTTTACGCCGTTGCGGGCGAAGGACTCGCGTACGCGCTCGTTGAGACCGAAGTAGACATCCCAGTAATCGGCATTATCGCACCATACGCGGACGATGTACTCAACGGTGCTCTCTTTGTATGCACCGATAACAACGAAGGGAGCCTGAACATCGGAGATACGGCTGTCCTCCGCAATGGCCTCAAGGATGGCTGCCTTTACGGACTCGGTGGAGCTTTCGTAGGAAGCGTTGAAGGTGAGGTCAACGCGGCGGAGGGGATTGCGGCTGTAGTTAACGATGCTGGCGGCGGTTACATCGCCGTTGGGGATGGAGACAACGCGGTTATCCAGGGTGTCGATAACGGTGTAGAAAAGACCTACGCTCTTGACGGTACCCAGATTTGCGCCAACCTCGATAAGGTCGCCCTGAACGAAGGGGCGGGTGAGCAGCAGGGTGATGCCGCTGAAAAGGTTGCTCATAACATTCTGCACGGAAAGGCTGAGAGCCAGACCTGCGATGGAGAGCACTGCGACGAGGGATGCGGTGTCAATGCCAATGGAGTCGGCAACGATGATGATGGCGAGAGCCCAGAGGACTATCTTGAGAGCGGTTTTGATAAAGCCCTTGAGAGTTCCCTCAAGCTTCTTGCTCTTGTCAAGAATCTTGCCAACGACGACGGTTATAACCTTGATTGCGATAAGGCAGATAAGGAAAATAACGATTGCGCTTACAATGTGGCTTGCGCCTGCAAGGCCGATGCTTGACAGAAATTCAGTGATAAATCCCATTTTTGTTCCTCCTGAATATTTGATTTAGCTCTATCATTATACCACCTGTATCAGCCAATGCAATAAGATATTGCCGCGATTTTCAAAATACACCGAAGATGTTCAAATTTATTTTTGCCTTTGTTCATTTTTCTGTCATATCTGAGCTGTATTATAGCCTCATCAAGCAAGAGGAGTAAAACTATGAGCCCCTTCAACGATAATTCTTTCGATAATAACGAAAACAGCAAACCCAATTTCACCGGCGAATTTGCCGCAGGCAACGACGGCGAATACCATTATATAAGACCCGAAGCCACACGCAGAGCCTACTCCGACGCCAGCTACATCCCGGCGGAGAGCGCAGGCGCTGTGCCCAAAAATTACCACTGCCAAGAGCACGGCTCCAAAAAGCCCAAACGCTCCCGCGAAAAGCGCCGGGGAATGCCCGCTCTTGCGGTGATTGCCCTGTGCCTTGTCTGCGCGATTCTCGGCGGCATAGGCGGCGGTGCATTCGTTGGCGGCTATTTTGCCCAGCATATTGAAGACTATCTTCCCGCCGAAATAAACGCTCCCGCCCAGAGTGGCGGCGCTCTTGCCATTCCTCCCGCAGAGTCTCTCCCCTCTCAAAGCGGCAATGCCGTTTACTCCGAGGAGGGCGCCATTCCTCTGAAGGAGCTGTATGCGCTGGCCTGCCGTCAGGTGGTTGCGGTTACCACGGAAATAACCTATAAAAACTTCTTTGGCTACACAACCTCCTCCGCCGTTTCCGGCTCCGGCTTCATAATCAGCCCTGACGGCTACATCCTCACGAACTTCCATGTTATCGAGGAGGCCGCAAGAGGCGGCTATGAAATAAGCGTCCTCACCCATGAGGGCAGCGAATATGTGGCCTCCATCGTGGGCTATGAAGCCGATAATGATGTGGCGGTTCTGAAGATCGAGGCAGAAAATCTCTCCGCTGTCAGCTTGGGAAACAGCGACAACATGTTTGTCGGCGACAGTGTCTATGCTGTGGGCAACCCCCTGGGCGAGCTTGAATACACCATGACCGGCGGTATGGTCTCCGCGCTGGACAGAGACATCAGCACCTATGACTCCGCCTCCGGCGGCTATACCACCATTAATATGTTCCAGTTTGACGCTGCCGTTAACTCCGGCAACTCCGGCGGCCCCGTTTACAACAGAAACGGTCAGGTAATCGGCATCGTCACCGCCAAATATTCCAACACCGGTGTTGAAGGTCTCGGCTTTGCCGTGCCTATCAACGATGCCGTGAAAATTGCCGATGACATTATAAACAAGGGCTATGTCAGCGGCAAGGCCTACCTGGGCATTCACGCGGATACCCTCCCCGCCTCCGTGAGCCAGTACTATAACCTCCCCGCAGGCGCTTATGTTGTGGAGGTTGTCCCCGGCTCCTGCGCCGACATCGCAGGTCTTGAGGCAGGCGACATCATAACCGCAATTGACGGAAAAACAATACGCAGCAGCGATGATCTCCTTTCCGTTAAAAAAGACTACCGCGCAGGAGATGAGGCCATTCTCACCGTCTCCCGCTCCGACGGAGATGTTCAGCTGACTGTTATCTTCGACGAGGAGATACCCGACCGCGGATAAATCTCCGCCCCGATTTTGATATCCTCTCTTTCTTATCTTTCTTATCTCTCTTTCCACCCCCATCTCAGCGCGAAGATGCCGCAGGCTTGCCTGCGGCATCTTTGTTTTTTTGGTGGCGACCACACCCCACCGCCCTTGCCACAACCCGTAGGGGCGATTCACGAATCGCCCGCAAAATGCCTCCCTTGCAAAGGGAGGTGCCGAACGAATGTGAGGCGGAGGGATTGTTTTATTTGGATTGTCTCCGACGGCCATATTCTTTTCGTGTGACCGAAAAGAATATGGAAAGAAAAGTCCAACCAAAAGGGGGTCCCCATGCCCCCCTTTTGGAACTCCCCTTGTGCCAATGCAGGAAATACATTGTGCCACATAACAAGCGCCTAAACCTTAGTGTGCATCCCTCGACTTCCGCTCAGGACGCTGCTGCTTTTTGGCGACTGTTCGTCGCCACGAAGGCTGTACCTCGTTCTGTTTTCGCCCCCCGTAGGGGCGATTTACGAATCGCCCGCAAAATGCCTTCCTCTGACGAGGGAGGTGGATTTTTCGAAGCAAAAGACGGAGGGAGAGAAAACCCAATCCCCCAGTCTGCTCCGCAGACAGCCCCCTTTGCAAGGGAGCCTTTAAATAAGAATCAGCCGCAGGCTCTTCCGTGACCGCCGCCCAATATGGGCTGGCTCTGCTTTCCCTCCAGCGCGTCAAGAATGCTTCGCTCCAGCGAAGTATAGTCCGACGCCAGAGAGCGGGGCTTGCCTATGGGGTCATCCTGATAAAAGGGCAGGAAATATATGTTCCTTCTACCCAGAAGCTCGCCTATGTTTTTTGCGCTGCCGCTGAGGCCGTCATTGGTGCCTATGGCGAGAAGCAGGGGTCTGCCGTTTCTGAGATGGCTTTTTGCCGCCATGGTCACGCAGGAATCGGTGATGCCGTTAGCCAGCTTAGCGGCGGTATTGCCCGTGCAGGGGGCTATCACCAGAATATCGAACATCTTCTGAGGCCCTACCGGCTCAACTTCCACGATGCTTTTCAGCACCGCCTTCCCCGTCATAGCTTCAAGCCGCGCCATAAAACTTTCCGCGCTGCCGAAGCGGCTGTCCGTTGCGGCAGCGGTTTCGCTCATTATTGCGGTCACATCATATTTTCCGCAAAGCGCCTCCGCAGCGGCCAAAGCCTTGTCATAAGTGCAGTAAGAGCCGGTCAGGGCTAAACCTATCCGAAGTTTTTCCACATTTTATTCCTCCAATATTGCATCTTTAATTGCCTCCGCCGCTGACTCCGCCCCGAAGCGGGAGGGCAGAGCGGAAGCTATCTCAACTTTTATTCCAAGCTCTTCCGCCGCGGCCATATCGAAGCCGTAGGGAGGCGAGGCAAGCTCAATGAGCTTTGCGAGCGCGAAAGCGGAAAGCGCCTCCCTGCCGAATATCACAGAGGGCACGGTGTTTATCACAAAGTCCCATTTTCCCTCCGTGCAGCCCTCTAATCCCACGCTTTCCAAGCCCATAGCCTCCGCCAGAGCCCGGTCCTGGGCCGAGCGGGCGGCAACGCAGACCCTCATTCCCAAAGAGCGAAGCCGCGGCGCAAGAAGCCTTGCTATCCGCCCGAAGCCGCTTATCATCACACTCCTGCCGCAAAGACACTTTCCGTCCATAGTCAGCATCAGGGCTATCGTGCCCTCGGCGGTGAGAAGAGCATTTTTCCTCTGCAAAGCCTCGGAAGCGAAATAGTCCTTCAGAATAAGCCCTCTTTCACGGCAGAATTCGCGAAGGGTCTCCCCCGCCATACCTGCCCAGACTACAGTTCCGGGGCGAAGATGCTCCAAAAATTCTTCCGCACTATGTACTTCGCCGCAAAGGGGCGCGTTCAGCCGCCCAAGGCGCTCCGCCGGCAAGGGCAAAATTACGCAGTCCGCCCCCGCGTAGTCCACGGGACCTTCCACAGAAAGAGCTTTTTCCATGGCAAGAGGGAAGAAGCCGTGGCCTTCCTCCGCCAGCATTCTCCAAAGACAGGGAAAGCGATTATCGCCCCCGATTATCAAGCCTTTCATTTTATCTCTCCCTTCCGCTCCATAATATGCCGCTTTTCTCCCTGCTGTGCTCCACAAAAATCCCCCTCCAAGCTTGACATTTCTTTCAAAAGTGCTAAAGTTAATTTGTCAGAAAATAACTTTTTTAATCTACTAACTGGAGGAAATCTAAATGTTTGCTAAGCTAAACGCAATGCTCAAAGAAAACCCCAAGACCATCGTTTTCACCGAGGGTACCGACCACCGCATCCTCAACGCCACCGAGCGTCTTCTCGCTGACGGTCTCATCGGCGTTGTCCTCGTCGGCAATGTTGAGGCTGTAAAGGCCGCTGCTGCCAAGGATGGCTACAACATCGAAGGCGCACAGATTCTTGACCCCGCCACCTATGAAGGCATGGACGCTATGGTTGAGAAGATGGTTGAGCTCCGCAAGGGCAAGATGAGCCCCGAGGACTGCCGCAAGAATCTTATGATGGGCAACTATTTCGGCACCATGCTGGTAAAGATGGGTGTTGCTGACGCTCTTCTGGGCGGCGCTACCTACTCCACCGCCGACACCGTCCGTCCCGCTCTCCAGCTCATCAAGACCAAGCCCGGCAACTCCATCGTTTCCTCCTGCTTCATCATGGCTCGCGACAAGGCAGACGGCACTCAGGAGCTTCTGGCTATGGGCGACTGCGCCATCAACATCCACCCCACCGATGATAACCTGGTTGAGATCGCCAAGGAGACCGCTGAGTGTGCAAAGACCTTCGGCATCGACCCCAAGGTTGCTTTCCTGAGCTTCTCCACCAAGGGCTCTGCCAAGGATGACGAGGTCACCAAGGTTCAGAACGCCGTTGCCAAGGCAAAGGAAGTTATGGATGTTCCCGTTGACGGCGAGATGCAGTTTGACGCTGCAGTTGCTCCCGAAGTCGGCCAGCTGAAGTTCCCCGGCTCTCCCGTTGCAGGTCAGGCCAACACCTTCATCTTCCCCGACGTCACCGCCGGCAACATCGGCTACAAAATCGCTCAGCGTCTGGGCGGCTTCGCAGCTTACGGCCCCATCCTTCTGGGTCTGAATGCTCCCATCAACGACCTCAGCCGCGGCTGCAATGCCGACGAGGTTTACAAGATGGCTATCATCACCTGCGCCCTCGCATAAGTTAATATCAGAAAAGCCTAAACTCCCGCAGCGGATGCTGCGGGAGTTTTTTTATTGTGCCCTACGGATGATGCATTATGCAAAATTTGCCGTAGTGGCGGACCGATGTGTCCGCCCATCAAAGCCTTCCCCTATCAGGGGAGGTGGCGCGGTGAAGCCGCGACGGATGGATTGAAAAGCCTTCCCCTTGAGGGGAAGGTGGCTGCCGGAGGCAGACGGATGAGGTGTTAATTGTCTCCGACGGCCATATTCTTTTTGTGCCAGCAAAAAGAATATGGAAAGAAAAACAGGCCAAAGAGGGGCGCAGAAAGCCCCTCTTTGGAAACTCCCCAAGTGCGGAGGCAGGAAAGACATTGTGCCACAGAATCAAAACCTAAACCTTAGTATGCTTCCCTCGTAACCCGCTCAGGACGCTGCTGCATAGAGCTGCCTGTTCGGCAGCACTGGGGTTGTATCTCGTAATACTCCCGCCTTTAAAGGCTTCCCCTTGAGGGGAAGCTGTCAGCGGCAGCTGACTGATGAGGTGTTTTTCGGAACGGTCAAGACCGTTCCCTACATAGCACTGAAACAACGCTCGTAGGGGCGATTCATGAATCGCCCGAAAATGCCTCCCTTGCAAAGGGGCCTTTTATCGCACCCCCCACGGGCAAAAAAAGTGCGGGCCGATTTCTCGGCCCGCGAAGGGTTGTGGGATAAAGATATGAGCTGGGTATCCAACGACAAGTTCATTCCCATCAATTGGATAAGCTGTGCTCAAATATTAACTCTTTTCCAAAAATTTGTAAATAGCGAAGGCTGTCAGGCTATGGGAAGTTTTGTCGAATCGGTATTTTCCACGAAAATTTTTCCATCGCGGACTCCCGCAAGAGCCTTGTCGCCCTCACAAAGAGTCCCGCTGAGCACCATTTCTGCAACGGAATCCTCCAGCATGCTCTGTATGCAGCGGCGGAGAGGTCTTGCACCGTAGGCCTTGTCAAAGCCCTTTTCGCAGAGCAGTTCAAGCGCCTCCTCGCTCACCTCCAGCTCTATACCCATAGAACTCACACGCTTTGCGGAAATCTCCACAAGGTTTTTGGTGATAAGGCGGAGATTTTCCTTGCTGAGGCTGCGGAAAACAATGGTTTCGTCAATGCGGTTGAGAAACTCGGGCTTGAAGGTCTGGCGCAGCGCTCCCATAACAAGCTCTTTGCCGTCGCGCTCCTCCTCCGCTGCCGCAGAGAAGCCCAGGGATTGCTTTTTGCTGGTAAGGAGGGAGGCACCCACATTGCTTGTCATTACTATTATGGTATTTTTGAAGTTCACGCGGCGTCCCTGACTATCTGTCAGATGTCCGTCATCCATAATCTGGAGAAGAATATTGAAAACATCCTCGTTGGCCTTTTCAATCTCGTCGAAGAGAATGAGGGAATAGGGCTTTCTCCTGACTTTTTCTGTAAGCTGACCGCCGTCATCATAGCCCACATAGCCCGGAGGGGAGCCGATGAGCTTGCTGACAGTGTGCTTTTCCATAAACTCGGACATATCGAGGCGAATCATAGCGTTCTCGTCCCCGAAAACCGCCTCGGCAAGAGCCTTGCAAAGCTCCGTCTTGCCAACGCCCGTGGGACCGAGGAAGAGGAAAGAGCCAACGGGACGGCGGGGGTCCTTGAGACCCACACGGCCTCTGCGCACGGCGCGGGACACGGCGGAAACCGCTTCGTCCTGACCTATAACTCTGCGGTGGAGCACTTCCTCCATCTGGAGAAGTCTTTCGCTCTCATCCTTAGAAAGGCTGCCTGCGGGAATGCCCGTCCAGAGGCTCACAACGGAGGCTATATCCTCGGCGCTTACGCTGCGATGTTCTCCGCTTTTTGCCTCCCATTTTCTGCGCATGTCCGCAAGAAGCTCCCGCTCTTTGGTTTCGCTGTCCCGGAAGCGGGCTGCAGCCTCGAAGTCCTGAGCCTTCACCGCCTCATTCTTCTCCTCGGAAAGGGCGCGGATTCGCGCCTCCACCGCCTTGAATTCCTCGGGAGGGGTTTTGTCCTCCATTCTCACGGCGGAGCAGGCCTCGTCCATCAGGTCAATGGCCTTGTCGGGGAGATAACGGTCGGATATATAGCGGGCCGAGAGATTGACGGCAGCATCAATGGCTTCGTCGCTTATTTTTAGCTTATGATGAGCCTCATAGCGCTCCCGAAGTCCCCGAAGGATTTCAATGCTGTCCTCCACAGTAGGCTCATCCACCGTGACGCTCTGGAAACGGCGTTCCAATGCCGCGTCCTTTTCAATGTGTCTGCGGTATTCCTCCAAGGTGGTGGCACCTATCATCTGCACCTCTCCTCTGCTGAGGGCGGGTTTGAGGATATTTGCGGCATCGATAGCGCCTTCTGCGGCGCCTGCCCCCATAATTGTATGGAGTTCGTCCACAAAGAGGAGGATGTCTCCCGCTTTGCGCACCTCGCTGAGGACATTTTTAATGCGGTCCTCAAAATCTCCTCTGTACTTGGTGCCTGCCAGCATGGCGGTCAGGTCAAGGCTCACGAGGCGCTTATTGCGAAGCTCCTCGGGTACATTGCCCATAACTATTCTCTGGGCAAGGGCTTCCGCAACAGCGGTTTTGCCCACGCCGGGCTCACCGATGAGAACGGGGTTGTTTTTGCTGCGGCGGGAGAGAATCTGCAGCACGCGGAGAATTTCCCTGTCCCTGCCTATAACCGGGTCAAGGGTGGAAAGTCTTGCCGCGGCGGTCAGGTCCCTGGAATACTGGTCGAGGGTTTTGGTCTCGGCCCGGCGGGGGCTGTTGGTGGGCGTTTTCGCGGCTGTATTGGGAAAGAGGGTATCAAGGGGAGGGTTAAAGGAGCTCACAAGCTCGGTATAGAGCTTGTTCACATCGCAGCCCGTGCCGGAGATTATCCTGACCGCTGTGCATTCGCTCTCGCGGAGTATGCCCATAAGCAGATGCTCCACGCCCACAAAGCGGTGACCCAGTCGTCCGGCATCACCTATTGCCAGCTCGATTATACGCTTTGCCCGGGGGCTCAGCCCCCCAACAGAGCCGCCGGCATCGCCGCGACCCACATATTTTTCAACAAGAGATGTTACAAGCTCATCGCTGAGCCCGTATTTGCGGAGAATCTGGACGCCCCTGCCAAACTCCTCCCGAAGAATTCCGATGAGCAGATGCTCGCTGCCCACATAGCTGTGACCCAGCTCTTCAGCCGCCAGCTGTGCCTTTTCGATTGCTTTCTTTGCGCGTCCTGTGAATTTTTCGGAACCATTCATAAAATCAACTCCTTTTCGGAAAAATCCGAATAATAAGGGGACACATAATTGCGCCCCCTTTTCTTTCTTTTGATCGATTAGCTTTAGTTTTCCAACTTGCGAAGAGCATCTCTCAGCACAATGGCCTGCTCATAGTCTTCGGCTTTGACCGCGTCCTCAAGCTGAGCCTTCAGAGCGGCCTTTTCCCTTGCAAGGCGAACCTCTTCGCCCATATCCTGGGGAATTTTCTTCTCCGCTGACTCCCTTGCGGGGGCGGCAGAGCGCTCTCCTCCGTCCAAAACAACGCGGACTCTTGGAAAAGCAGGAGCCATTATACTACGCAGTCCTTCGCCGAAAAAATCGAAAGCGGGAAGGCCTATGAAACTTCTTGCGGGGCTGAAGAAGTCACCGATCATTGAGTCAAAGGCGCGGTCAAACACGCCTGCGTTGCCGAGCATTTCACCGAAGCCCTCATCGCGGGCGCACTCGGTGCAGAGATTTTTCTCGATCTTGTTGCCATTGATATTTGCGCTGTAGAAAAATGTTGCTTCTCTTTCTTTGCACTTTTCGCACTTCACATTCAACACGTCCTTTCTCTTGGAATTGATTTATATTTTTATATTACTCATTAAGAAGGCTGACGAGCATATGCTTGAATATGCCGCTGCGGAGGGTATCTCTGTCCTCAGGGGCAATGGCGCGCAGCGCCTTGTCGCTTATGGCGGTGAGGATGAGACGGGCGCAGCGCCTGTCAATAATACCCGCTTTGTAGAAATTTGAAACATAGGCAGCCGCCGTTGGCATATCCAAAGTGCTGCCCACCGCCTTCACAGCCCCCATCACCACGTCGGAGGGAGATGAGCGGACTCTGCTGATGCGGATATATCCGCCGCCGCCTCTGCGGCTTTCAACAACATAGCCGTGCTCGGGGGAAAAGCGGGTGGAGATCACATAGTTTATTTGGCTTGGCACGCAGGAGAACATTTCCGCAAGAGCGCTGCGCTGCAATTCCGCAAAGCCTCTCTCGCTCTCCTCTATGGAGTCCATAATAAATCTCGCTATCAAATCACTGGTTGCCATGGCATTCACACCTCTTAGAGCCTGAGCGATATAATCCGAACCCGTTTCTGAAGTCATATCCGTCGGCATTGCGGCGTTATCGGCTTTTGAAAGGCACAAAGCCTATCCGCAAGCCTCAAGCCTTGCACTGCCTTAGTATTTGACTTCAGAAATCTCCGACACCGCGGGAGGGGATTTTAGTGTCAGGCAAAATTGAATTATGCGGGTGTGTCGTAACCCACCAAATAATGAAATGAAGCATGGCGCTAAAATCCTCCCCGCAGTGCGGATTCGGACTATGTCGCTCAGGCTGCATTGACCATTGCTGACCTTTGTCATCTATATAATAGTCAGGAATGGTCAGTTTGTCAAGAATTATTTTTGACCTTTTTTGACCAAAGGCGGAAAAGGCAGGAAATCAGGAGCATCTAGCCTTATAAAAGACTGTTTTTTCTCTCTTTTTCACCGCTTTTCAAAGCTATTCAAAATTTTTACTTAATATCCGCAAATTGAATTTGACAATCAAAAATATTGTTGTTATTATGATTGTACCATTAAACAAGGAGGACGAAACCAATGTATGTTATCAACGACAGCTGCATCGCTTGCGGTGCTTGCAGTGATTCCTGCCCCGCCGGTGCTATCGCTATGAACGACGATCTCGGCCGTTACGCTATCGACGAGAACACCTGCCTCGATTGCGGCGCTTGCTCCGACACCTGCCCCATGGGTTGCATTGCTGCTGAGTAAATTACATATTTTCTCAAATTGAAGGCCGACATCTTTGATGTCGGCTTTTGATTTTTTTCGCCTGAGTTCATTGACCTTTTACCGCTGATAATATAGAATAAATAAGTGTGGACTAAATTCACGGAGGAGGCTCATCCATGGCTGAACCCTATGTTGCCGTTGTAGGCGCCATCAACATTGACATCTGGGGCAAAAGCAGCTCCGTCCTCATTCTCAATGACTCCAACCCCGGCGTTATAAGCTATTCCTTCGGCGGTGTGGGGCGCAACATTGCCCATAATCTCTCCCTTCTGGGGCAAAAGGTCAGCATGCTCACCGCCATAGGCGATGACCACTGGGCTCCTCAGATCCGCAGCTCCTGCCGGGAAAACGGAATCGACCTTTCCCACGCCTTCCATGTACCCGGCTCCCGTACGGGCACCTATCTTGCCCTCAGCGGACCCGACGGAGATATGGCCATCGGTCTCAGCGACATGGCTATTGCCGACGAGATAAGCCCTGAGGTCATTTTGCGCAAGCTGGACTTCCTCAACGGCGCCGTCTGCGTTGTTATCGACGGAAACCTCCGGGCCGAGACCATAGGCTGCATCTGCGAAAATGTCACCGCTCCCATTTTTGCCGACCCCGTGTCCGTCACGAAGGGCAAAAAGTTCCTGCCTTATCTCGGTGCTCTCCACACCTTCAAGCCCAACAGCCTTGAAGCGGAAACTCTCACCGAAACCACAACTCCCGAAGCCGCCGCAAAGGAGCTTGTCCGCCGCGGTGTTAAAAGAGCCTTCGTCAGCGACGGCTCAGGCGGCATAGTTGTTGCCGAGGGTGAAGAGCTTTTCCGCACCCCCTGCCGCCCCACTACCCTTGTGAACGCAACGGGAGGCGGCGACGCTGTTATGGCGGCGATATGCGATGCCTACTGCAGGTTCTGCAGCAGCGAGGAAAGCGCCCGCCGCGCCATGGCAGCCGGCTCCATAGCCGTTGAATCTGCCAACACCATAAGCCCCATGATGAGTCAGGAAGCCCTTTTGGCAAGAATGTAAATAAATTTTCAATATATTCCAAACGGAGGATAACTCAAATGAACAAATTTCTCGACATTTCCCCCGAAGTAAAAGAAGCCCTCGAAGCAGGCAAGCCCGTTGTTGCTCTTGAAAGCACCATCATCTCCCACGGCATGCCCTATCCCCAGAACGTTGAAACCGCTCTCAATGTTGAGCGCATCATCCGTGAAAACGGCGCAGTTCCCGCCACCATTGCCATCATCGGCGGCCGCCTGAAGGCAGGTCTCAGCCCCGAGGAGATTGAGTATGTAGGCAAAAACGGCGCAAAGGTTGTAAAGGCCAGCCGCCGCGACCTGCCCGTTCTTGTAGCCCGTGGAGCAGACGGCGCAACCACCGTCACCACCACTATGATTATTGCCCACATGGCAGGCATCAAGGTTTTCGCCACCGGCGGCATCGGCGGCGTACACCGCGGCGCAGAGACTACCATGGATATCTCTGCCGACCTTGAAGAGCTTGGACAGACCCCTGTTATGGTTGTCTGCGCAGGCGCAAAGAGCATTCTGGATATCGGCCTCACTCTGGAGTATCTGGAGACCAAGGGCGTTCCCGTAATCGGCTACGGCACCAGCGAGCTTCCCGCCTTCTACACCCGCCACAGCGGCTTCGGTGTTGACTACCGCATCGACACCCCCGAAGAGTTGGCAGCAGCCTTCGCAGCCCAGAGAGAAATGGGTCTGCAGGCAGGCATGCTCGTTGCCAACCCCATCCCCGAGGCATATTCCATGGATGAGGACCTCATCAATGCCGCCATTGCAAAGGCGGTTGCCGAGAGTGAAGAGCTTGGCATCCACGGCAAGGCAACCACTCCCTTCCTCCTTGCAAAGGTCAAGGAACTCACCGGCGGCGACAGTCTGGACAGCAACATCCAGCTGGTCTATAACAATGCCCGTCTGGCAGCCCGCACCGCCGTGGCTCTCTGTAAATAAAGTCATCCATCACAAAAGCTCCCCTTCCGCAGAAGGGGAGCTTTTTATTGCCCCGCACCTTTAAAGCCTCCCTTGTGTAAAGGGAGGTGCCGAACGAATGTGAGGCGGAGGGATTGTTTATCGGCGCGCTGAGGTCATCGCGCCCTACGAAAGGCGCATTATCCGTATGGGTCGGCGTCCTCGACCCCCCAAACAGAACGAGGTGCAGTCTTCGTGGCACCGAACAGGTGCCTCAACGCAGCAGCGTCCCGAGCGGAAAACGAGGGGCAATCTATCGATTTTGGATTTTGATTATGTGGCACAATATGCTTCCCGTCTCCGCACTTGGGGAGTTTCCAAAGAGGGGTTTTATACCCCCTCTTTGGTGGACTTTTCTTTCCATATTCTTTTCGGC
>JAZSRY010000030.1:0-6484 GCA_045538735.1 Oscillospiraceae bacterium | reverse complement strand
AGAGCAGGTGGGCGTAAAATGGTTCAAGCACGCATTCAGGCCGGAGAAGTTTTTCCGCTCCATTGCCAAGTGGCAGCATGCTCTCACGTGGAATGCCAACTACTTTGAAAATCATGACCAGCCCCGCAGTGTCTCACGCTTCGGTGATGACGGAAAATATCATAATAAGAGCGCAAAAATGCTGGCAACAATGCTCCTCACTCTCAAGGGAACCCCCTTTATATATGAGGGTCAAGAAATAGGAATGACCAATTTTGACTTCACCTCCATAGACCAGCTGCAGGATGTGGAGAGCCATAACATCTACGGTATCGCAAAGAAAATCGGTATTCCTGAGGGCAAGCGTTGGGAAATGATAAAAACCTCCTCCCGCGATAATGCCCGTCAGGGTGTCCAGTGGAGCGATGCGCCAAACGGCGGCTTCAGTGAGGGCAAACCATGGCTTGCGGTAAACAAAAACTATAAGACCATAAACTATGCGTTTCAGGAGGGCGACAGCGACTCCATACTCAATTACTATAAGGCGCTTATTGCTTTCCGAAGAGAAAACGAAGTTCTCCGCCGCGGCTCCTTCAAGGAGAAACTCATAAAAGGCAGTGTATTTGTGTATGAGCGCGAGTATGAGGACAAAAAGCTCACCGTGCTGCTGAACTTCTCGGAAAAGCCACGCAAAGTGCCCTTCAAAGGCCGGCAGCTAATAGGCAATTATGAGAAGAAGGAATTTTTCGGAGTTCTTGCCCCATGGGAGGGCGCAATAATCGAGGTGGAATGATATGCCCAGAAAGAATACACGAAATACCCGGGGAAAAATCGTTTCCGCAGCTTGGAAGCTTTTCTATGAACAGGGCTACGAGGATACCACTGTTGAGGATATCATTTTTGAATCCGAAACAAGCAAAGGCACTTTTTATCACTATTTTGAGGGCAAGGATGCTCTTCTCGGAACTCTATCAACCCTCTTCGATGAAAAGTATGAAGCCCTGACCCGCAGTATGGACAGAGAGCGTAATGCCATAGATATTCTGCATTGGCTGAACAGAGAGCTTTTCACAATGGTGGACACCTCTGTCCCCATAGAGCTTCTTGCGGGGCTGCTGTCCACCCAGCTCACCACAAAGGGCGAAAAGCACCTTCTTGACCGCAGCCGCTTCTACTTCCGCCTTCTTCGCGAGATAGTGATGAAAGGGCAGGAGAGAGGGGAAATCCGAAGCGATTTCAGCGTGGGCGAGATAACAAAAGCCTATGCTCTTATGGAGCGGGCGCTGATGTATGACTGGTGTCTTTGCGGCGGAGAATACTCCCTTTCCAAGTATTCCGACACGGTTATGGGAATCTTTTTGGAAGGCTACAGAGCAAAATAAATTCAAAATAATTTTTTCGACCTAATTTGAGTACAATAAATAGTCTAGTAAAAAAGCATTGAATTCTAAAGAAAAAATTAAGAATTATGTGAATGGAGTATAGAATTAATTCTATACTCCATTCTGTATTTACGTACAGATAATTTTATGCTATAATGCTTTTATCTATTAAAGAAGCAAAGTTAGGTGGAGTCTGTTATGAAGTTTAATGCAGAAGTAATAGTATTCATTATTTATCTCATTTTCATGCTGGGTATCGGCGTGGTGTTCTTTATCCGCGGACGCAGCGGCGGTGAAAAGGGCTATTTTCTGGGCGGCCGCCAGATGGGCGCATGGGTTTCCGCGCTTTCCGCCGGTGCCTCTGATATGTCCGCATGGGTACTTATGGGCCTTCCCGCTTCCATCTATGCAATGGGTATCGGTCAGGCTTGGATAGCCATTGGCCTTGCCATCGGCTATGCCCTCAGCTGGATATATGAAGCGCCCCGTCTCCGACGTTTTTCCATTGTAGCTGATGACTCCATTACCATTCCACAGTATCTCACCAATCGCTTCCTCAGCAAGAGCAAGGCGCTTCAGATAATCTGTGCGGTGATCTTCCTTGTGGCCTACACCATCTATGCCGCTTCCTCCATCAAGGCCTGCGGCACACTGTTCAACACAGTTATCGGTATGGATGCAAGCGTGGCTATGTACATAGCTGCCATAATCATTATTGCCTACACCTTCCTCGGCGGCTTTTCCGCTGTATGCTGGACGGACTTCTTCCAGGGACTTCTGATGCTGGCGGCGCTGCTTGTTGCACCCATTTTTGCTCTGGCTCTTATTCAGGGCGGTCAGGGTGCTGTAAGCGCATCCCAGCTCCCTGATGGCTACTGGAATCTTTTCGGCAACTGGAAGGATATTGTGTCCGGTCTCGGCTGGGGCATCGGCTACTTCGGTATGCCCCATATCATTATCCGCTTCATGTCTCTCAAGTCCGGCAAGGAACTGAAAAAGAGCGCAAAGATAGGCATCGGCTGGACCACCCTTATTATAATCTTCTCTGTGGCTGCCGGCTGCATCGGCCGTGTCTTCCTCGGTGATATTTCCGATAGCTCCGTTGTGTTTATCACCATGGTGCGCAAGATATTCCCCGCCATCATAAGCGGCATTCTTCTCTCCGCTATTCTGGCTGCGGCTATGTCCACTGCCGACTCCCAGCTTCTGGCATCCGCCTCTGCCTTTGCCAGCGATGTGTATAAGCCCATTATCCGCAAGGGCAAATCCGGCGATAAGGAAATGCTCTGGGCAGGTCGTTTTGTTGTTCTTGTGATTGCAGTTATTGCTGTTATCATTGCTTCCGACCCCAACAGCGGAACCATCATGGGTCTTGTTGAAAACGCCTGGGGCGTCTTCGGCGCAGCCTTTGGTCCTGCAATTATGCTGAGCCTTTTCTGGAAGCGCTTCAACTTTGCAGGTGCTGTGGCCGGTATTCTTGTGGGCGCTGTTGTGGATATCTGCTGGCTGGCGTTCCTCAGCTCTACCGGAATTTATGAGATAATCCCCGGCGCAATCGCAAGCCTTATCGCTGCAATTGTTGTCTCCAAGCTCACCAAGGCACCCGGCAAGGATGTTGAAGAACTCTTCGACAAGGCCGTTGCTTACGAAGACTAAGCCTGAGCGATATAATAAAAATAAAAATCCCTGCGGTTTATCCGCAGGGATTTTTTATATAAGTTTCTCAAATATATCTTCAATATTATATCCGGAATCAAGCTTAAGGTCGCACTGGAGCTCATCATACATTCCGTGCTTTGCCTCCAGCATTTTTTCCAAAGGCAGAGGTAGATTGCCCCTCATTCTTACCCTGAAGCGCTCTTTTATAACATCAAGCTCCGCTGTAAGGACTATTTTGAATGCCCCCTCTGGCAGCAGGGCAAGGTGCTCCTTTTCGGTGATGAGGTAGATTATATTTTCACCCGTAAGCGCCTCTCTTAAAAGCTTTTTGAAGCTCTCCGCTGCGGCAGAAGGGCTTTTTTCAAGCCTTAGGTAGTCCTTGCCGGAGTAGATTTTTGCGGTGAGTTTTTCGTTCAGTTTATTTGCCAGCGTGGACTTTCCCACGCAGTTTTCTCCGATAATTGCAATAAGCATCTTTGATACCCTCTTTTTATATATGTTCTGCGATAAACCTGTTCCATTCTTCCAAAATGCATCCACGGTCTTCATCATTATAAAAATAATGGAAGGATTCCGGAAGAACAATGGTTTTTGCGTCTGCGGCGAATCGAAGGGAGGTGGGGGATACCATCTCATCCCGGGCGGACTGGACAAGCATGCACGGAACCTTGAGAGAGGGCATAGCTTTCCTTATTTTCCGGGAGAGGGCAAAAAGCTCAAGAAAGCGGGGAATCCACGGCAGGTACGCAAATGGATTTTTGCTAAGCTTAACGCTGCAGGCTTCCCTGCAGACCCGCTGAAAAGGAGAGTCACTCTCCGGTGGAGCAAATGCGGTATGGAGGCTGGAGGCGATAGCCTTTATGCCAAAACGGATGCGCAGCGGTATGGCCAAAGCAAATATCCCCGAAACCTTGCCGGGGTGCTTCAGCGCAAGGCGGACAGCAAGGAGACTGCCCATAGAGTGTCCCACCAAGAGCACCTGCTTATGGCTTGCGCTAAGCCCCAACAGGGCGCTTTCGCACTGGGCGTCCCACTGGGTCATAGAGCTTTTCCCAAAATCTTTTGTGCTGCCTCCGTGACCGGTAAGCAGCAGAGACTTTGCGGTGAAGCCTTCCGGCAGGACTTCTCTGAGAAAATCAAAATGTCTGGGTGTTCCCAAAATCCCGTGTATGAATAAAACTGCGGTTTCCTTTTCCATGGCCGATCACCTAGCCTTGAATTGATATCAACTGTATGCTATCATATAAACCATGAAAATAAAAGGAGAAAAGCCATGATAATGGAATATAAGGGCATTATGCCCGAAATAAGCCCCGATGCCTTTGTTGCCCCCTCTGCCGACATTATTGGCGATGTTAAGATAGCGGCTGACGCTTCCGTATGGTTTGGAGCGGTGATCCGCGGCGATGAAGCCCCCATAAGCATAGGAGAGGGCACCAACATTCAGGATAACTGCGTTCTCCACTGCGACCACGGCAGCCCCATGGTGATAGGCAAAAATGTCACCATCGGTCACGGCTCCATAGTCCACGGTGCCACCATCGGCGATAATGTTCTTATCGGTATGGGTGCTATCATACTGGATAAAGCAAAAATCGGCGATAACTGCATAATCGGTGCGGGCGCAGTTGTGAAAGAGCGTGCGGAAATTCCCGAAAATTCAATGATGGTGGGCGTTCCCGCAAAATTTATCCGCACTTTGGATGAGGTGGCCGTTGAGGACAGAAAAAAGCAGAGTTACTATGTGCCTCTGAGCAAGGATTATATGGAGTAAGCTATGATTAGATTTGATTGCGACTATACCGAGGGCGCCCATCCCAATATAATGGCAGCCCTCAATGCCACCAATTTCGAGCAGACCTGCGGCTACAGTGAGGACTATCACTGCGAAAACGCAAGAACCTATATCAAAAAGGCAATAGGCTGCGAAAGTGCCGATGTGCATTTCCTCGTTGGCGGAACTCAGGCCAATATGACCGTTATTGCCTCCATTCTCCGCCCCTATCAGGGTGTGCTATGCGCCGAGACGGGACATATCAACTGCCACGAAACAGGAGCCGTTGAGGCAACGGGACATAAGGTTTTGGCTCTTGAGCATAAGGACGGTAAGATCTGCGCCAAGCAGGTGAGAGACTATGTGGCCGCCCATTGGCGGGACGGCGCACACGAGCATATTGTCCAGCCTGCAATGGTCTATATTTCCCAGCCCACGGAGTACGGAACTTTGTATAGCTGCGCTGAGCTTGAGGAGCTCTATTCCGCCTGCCGTGAGATGGATCTTCCCCTTTTTGTGGACGGCGCAAGACTGGGCTATGCTCTCGCTGCCGACAAGGGCTTCACCCTGCCTTTCCTTGCCGCAAACTGCGATGTTTTCTATATAGGCGGAACAAAGGTGGGTTGCCTCTTTGGTGAAGCTGTCTGCATAACCAACGATGCCCTCAAGAAAGACTTCCGCTATATGATAAAGCGTATGGGCGGTATGCTTGCCAAAGGTCGCCTTCTCGGAATACAGTTTGAAGAGATGTTCAGGGACGGACTCTATTTCCGCGTGGCGGAAAAAGCCGTTGCCAATGCTCTGCGCATTAAGGCCGCTCTCATAGAAAAAGGCATACCCCTTCTTATGGACTCTGCAACAAACCAGCAGTTTCCCATTCTTACCAAGGCTCAGCAGGCTGCTTTGGGAGAGAAATATGCCCTTGGCTTCTGGGACACAACCGGAGGAGACAGCGATGCCATCCGCATTTGCACCAGCTGGGCAAGCACCGATGAAAATGTGGATGCCCTTATTGCCGATATAATGGCCCTTTGAGGAATTCAAAAGCGTATGTATCCGTGCTGCTCGCGGATACATACGCTTTTTTGTGTATTGAAGAAAAATTTGGGCTCTCATAGATAAGGGAACTGCATCGGGGCATACTAGAAAAGATTTTCCAATGCTCAACCAGTGAGGTGTCCAATGGGTAACTACTTCTGCGGCTGGTATTACCGCTGCCAGTCCGATGCTCAAACTCTGGCGGTGATACCGTCGGTCCACAAAAGCAAGGATGGGGAATTTTGTGCAGTTCAGCTCATTACTGATACCGCTTCATTCATGGCCCATTTTCCCCGCTCGGATTTTCGGAAAAACGGAGACAAAATAATCATAGGCAAAAACCGCTTTGGAAGCGAAGGACTGTTTCTTGACATTGATTCGCCGGGGCTTTGTGTTACGGGAAAACTTAACTTTGGGCCCTTTGCGGAAATACGCTATGACATTATGGGGCCTTTTCGTTATATTCCCTTTATGCAGTGCAGGCACAGCGTTTACAGTATGCGCCACAGTGTGGATGGAGAGCTTTCGATAAATGGCACCGACTATGTTTTTCGCGACGCCGTGGGATATATGGAAGGAGACAGGGGCAGCTCTTTCCCCGGAGAATACGCATGGACCCAGTGCAGCTTTCCGGGGGGAGCTTTGATGCTCT
>JAZSRY010000023.1:0-10012 GCA_045538735.1 Oscillospiraceae bacterium | reverse complement strand
CTGCAGGCTGCGATCGCGTAGTCGTTGCGCTGGGAAAAGAAGCCATGGAGCTGGCTCGGCTGGAAATTGTGCATATTCTCATCGAAAACAATTTCAATGTGAATTTGCGCGGCAACCATCTGATTATTAACTGGTAAGGGGCTTTGCCCCTACCCCGGTTTTAAGATGTTTAACATCTTAAAATAATAGTTGACAATTTCATTTTCATATGATATACTATAATCACAAAAGGGAGAAATCCCAAACAAAAGGAGGCAACCCCATGAGAATCATTTGCGTCACCACCGATTGCCCTTTCGCTTCTGTTGTACATCGTCGCCTTGATGAAATCGCCGAACGTATTCCATGCATTGCAAAATTCTTTTCTGCTATCAGCGAAATCTATATCGAGTGCCGGCAGGAAGATGCCGCATGGGTTGAAAGTATGATTGCGGATTTGGTCTAACCAAATCCCTTTTTATTTTAAGATGTTAAACATCTTAAAATTATACTTGACAGAATTTCACTTTCATGTTATAATAAGATATCAAATAAAGGAGATGACTACCATGAAGAACAATCACCCCTATTATTTCCAGCACAGACAGCACGGTTATATTGTTGAATATGAAGAAATGATGGAAATCATGCGCGACGAATATGATGGCGATGATGATACCAATGTTTGTGAATGGTGGGAATATTTCTTTGAAACCGACTTGCTCATTTAATGAGCAAGTTTTGTTTTTAGATGTTTAACATCTTATTTTATTTTGGGAATGTGTTTTCACATTCCCATTTTGCGCAACAGTTTTTGATTCTTCATAACCCGGTTAAACAGATAATCGGGAATGCGGTCACGGTTAAACATTCCGTACAGAGCCTTTACTTGGCTCAGGCTTGCAGGGTAGGCAGTTACCAGCGTACCATTTTCACCCTTGACAATCAGGATGCCGGTAGAAGTCAGACAGTTGATGCAATTATTATTGCGTTCGGGGTTGCGCACCTCCAGCACCACTTCACCCCAACCAATGTGCTTTGCAATCATCATCATTCTGTCCATGCGATCATAAGCAACGTGCGCGGAAACCTTGACAACCTTCATCATAGTTCTAACCTCTTTCTGTTTTTTATCTTTGCCTTTCGGCTAATTGTATTATAGCACAACGCAATAGAAAATGCAATACCTATTTTAAGATGTTTAACATCTTATAATTGTACTTGACTTTAATATGATTCTATGTTAGAATGATAATGTCCAAAGGACAAATAAAAAGAAAGAAGGTTTTCCTATGTTGTATGATCGTGATATGTATCTCCGTTTGGCGGCTCGTGGCTATTCTGTGCACGTATATGGCGATATGACCGCCGACATCTTTTTTGAAGGACGTTTCGTTGATCGCGTAAGTGGCGAATGGGGACTCCACAATTGGATGTGTGACAGGGAAATGTTTGAGGACGATTAAGTCCTCATTTCGTTTTTAGATGTTAAACATCTTAAAAAGTCCCCTATTTTCCTTAATTTTTTTCAAATAACCCCTTGACATATATACAAAAGTGTGATAATATATACTTGTCCAAAGGACATAAAACAAATAAAAGAAAAGAGGTAAACACCATGTACTTCAAGACTTACGCTCCCGCCACCCTGTCCCAGAACTGTGAAACCGCCCGTGCTTTCCACACCTACTACGCCGTTCGCAACTTCTGCGGCAAAGATGAACCCCGCGCCACGGATTACTATGATTACCTTGTATGTAAGAAGGTGCGCGGCGGTGCCAGCCTTCTCGGCCTTGCTCATGGTCATGAACTGTTGGGCAACATCGAACACGCTATGGAATTACGCGCGCAGGTCGATGAAGCCGTTGCTGCACTGAACGCCAGAGAATGGGCAGATATTAAGAAAGCCATCCGCAACGCAGGTCAGCCTCTCCGCAAGCAGTTTGTTGTCTACTTCGCCATCATTAACGGTGGCGTTAAGAAGGGACAGACTCGCGACCTCGTACAGCGTTACAGCAATATCAACCGTGAAACGCCCATTGAAAAACTGTGGTATCTGCCCGTTGAGTCTGAGGAAGCCAGCCTTCTTGCAGAAGAAATTCTCGGTGATTTCTTCGACCATGCGCGAGCCATGAAGCGTTGCCGCGGCAAGGATGATTATTATCAGTGCGACGAAGAAGCCGCCCAGCGATTCATCACTGCCAATGCAGGCAAAATCTATCAGACCATCATGGAGGCCATCGAGGGGATTTAATCCCCTCTTTTCTTTTATACGTTTTTTAGATGTTTAACATCTTAAAATCTGTATTGACATATTCCCAAAGATATGGTATCATATAATCGTTCCAAGGGAACAAACAAAATAAAAGAAAGAAGGACACCAACATGAAGATGACGAAGGCTATCCGCGAATTTATCGAAGAGCAGGTTACTGAGCGCGCCGAGAGCGCAAGCAACACCCGATTGACCGAACTGCGTGAAGCGGCCGATGCGGCGCGTGAACGCTGGAACAGCGCGCTGGAAGCCGCGCGCAAGGAGTTCGACGCCAAGCTGGCAGAGCTGGGCGCGGCTTATGGGTTTGCTTACATCGGTTATTCCGGCAAACCCGCAGACCCGCAGATTAGCGGTTTCTCTTGCACGGATTACCGCTATCTGCCGGAAGTCAAGGCGTACAATGAGTACAAGGCGCAACTGGACAGCAAGCGCGCCCGCGCCATTAAGGACATCATCGTATCCATGGAACTGGGCGGCACGAAGAAGGAACTCATGGAAATGATCGCCGCGCTTGAGTTCTAAGAGAAGGGGAGCAATCCCCTTTTCTTTTTAAGCATTTTTAGATGTTTAACATCTTAAAACTTATATTGACTTTTCTCCTATTCTATGATATAATATCAGTGTAATCAAGAAAGGAGTTGTTCCCATGAATAGCTATCATACCCCGACCCTCGGTGACCCTTTTAATACTCTCGGCTTGCGCAATATCAACAACACCACCAAACGCTATTACAATTGCGGCGGTTACGCCCTCGGTACTTTCAGCTGGTACTGGCCGGGTCGCACCGAAGAAGAACATGATGAAATTATGGAGTACGCCGAAGCTGAAGATTGGGATAATGCGTTAGAGCTGGCAGCTGAGGCCATTATCAGCGAGCTGCCCGGCTGGTCGGTTGTTCCAATTGGTCTTGTGATGGAGCGCAAGTATTCTCCCAAAGACTATGAAGTCGTTGCTTTGCGTTTCTGTGATTATGACTTCCATTTCTGGAAGTTAGGTCGCAATTGGAACTGGTACGATAAAATGGGAAGTGCCGGGTGGATTGACCGCCATGCGTTCGGTGACATTCGGTATACTTGGTGTCATCGTTATAATTCTCCGATTGTCTGTTTCGTTAGGGCGCGTTAAGCGTCCCTAACTTTTAGGTATTTTTAGATGTTTAACATCTTAAATTATCTCTTGACAAATTCAAAACTTTATGCTATACTATACTTACAAAATAAAAGGAGGTTATCCCATGGCTATTATGACTAAAACCCTCGCTACTATTATGACCCCCGAGATTCGCGCTCAGATTCTGTTTCAGCTTGACACTTACCTGCGCGAAAGCCTTTATGATGAAGATCTGTTCGACCAGTGGCTTGAAGAAGGAGTACCGGATGGTACCGAGAACTGGGAAGAACTCACCGATATTGCAGCGGAAGACTTCGCAGAGATGTGGAATCTCGCAGAGTATCTCATGAATGAGCAGGCCGCCAATGCAGAAGAAGATGAACCACATGACATTGATGACGATATGGGTTACAACCCTTATACAGGTTGCATGGATTGGGATTGCTAACGCAATCCCTTTTAATTCATTTTAGATGTTTAACATCTTAAAACATGTGTTGACATTTCTCTAAAGGTATGGTAATATATACTTGTCCAAAGGGACAGAATAAAAAAAGAAAGAAGGAACCAAACCATGTACGATTACACTACTTACCGCGATTTCATCTCTACCATCCGCTCTACCTCTGACATCCGCGCTTTCCGCTCCGCCGTTCGTGGCTATCTGAATGACTCCGCTATGCAGTGGTGGCACGGCCTGCAGGAGAACGAACGTCAGGCCATCATTCTGCTGGACTTCAATCCCTCTGTCGTGACCACTATGGTATTCTTCGGCCGCGACTGGGGCTTTGGCGGCGGCTACCATGATGTGCTGGACGCCATCCTCGACAAGGTTGACCTGCTGACCAATGAGGAAGAGCTGGGCAACTGGGATTATGACCTCCGTACCATCATCCACTACGCACGCGCACAGGCACAGGCCGAGCAGGACGCACGCGCCAAAGCCGCCGCAATCGCGCAGGAAATGGATCTGGCCGCAGGTTATAATGCTCTGGAAACTCTGCTGGTTGAGAACAGCGGCACCGTGCGCAACAACAAGAAGTACAAGACGGAACACGCAAAGGATATGCGTAAGGCTTTCCTGTCTGATGCTCTGAACTACCTGCGCAAGAACTACAACAACAAGGATGAGGGCGAGTAATCGCCCTTTTCTTTTCTAATGATTTTAAGATGTTAAACATCTTAAAATGACTATTGACTTATCATGCTATCTATGGTATCATATACATGTCGAAAGGAAGAAAGGATAGGTGACCTCCCATGCAGTAGAGTAGAGCCGCAACCGCGTTGAGGACTGACGCGGCAGGACATTATATTGAACGCGAGCCTCCGCAGGGGTAAAAGACATGGGCTCTTTCTCCTCTTAATTGAAGCCCGGCCGCGGCGTAGCTAACCGCGGCTGATTTTATTTTCCAAGCTGGTATTTTTAGATGTTAAACATCTTAAAGCTGAAGGCTGGGTTAATTACTATCCCAGCCCCGCTCTTTTGCCCATTTAAGATTATTATTGATAACATAATCCGCAATCTTAGCACGAATGCCCGCGAGTTCTGCTTCCATGCGAACGTCCTCCATCTGTGCGGCATATAATTCATTGCGCAGTCGTTCCAGACCTTTTTTCTTTTTGGCCTTAACATCTGCGGGAAGATAAATATCTTCTTTTACAATTAGGTCAATTTCATGTTTGCGAGCGAGGATTTCTTTATGATACCAATCGCTAATCTTACAGGACAGTGCATCCCGCTCTTTAACCAATTCAAACAGGCGAGGATGTTCCTTCTTCCGCTTTGCTTCTTTGCGCGTCCAACGCCAATCTATGATCTTGGCAATAAACCAACCACAGAAGATTGCTCCGCTAATAAGAAGAACAGCACAAACCAGACACATCAACTCAATCATATTCTTACCTTCCTTTCTTGTCTTTCGACACTATCATTGTAGCACACTTCTATTATAAAGTCAAGCATAAAATTAGCGTAAATAAAATTTTGTAAAAATTGCACAAAAACTTTTCTTAAATTTTGTCTAAAGAGGTAACTTGATTTTTTATTCCAAGTGTGATATAATATATATAGAAAGAAAGTTGAAAAGGAAAATGGTATCTAATATCATTTTAGATGTTTAACATCTTAAAAAGATTGCCATTTCCACAAAACTTTTTTCAAAATACCCCTTGACAGATTGCCGATTCTATGCTATCATATAGGTGTTCCCGATGAGGAACAGGAAGGAGCTAATACAATGGCTAAGAAGTTGACGAAGTCCCAGCTGACCTCCAAGAAGCGTGAAGATGTTCTCGCCCAGCTTGCAGAAATCCTCGCTGACCTCGGTGAAGATGTGATGCGCGAAAGCGGCAACGCGCTTGTGTTCCCTTCCACCGATGACGAAGGAAACGAGCTTTTCGTGAAGATTGCTGTTTCCATTCCGCGCGGTGATCGTTCCGGTGAAGCGTATGACGGCTACGCCGCCGCAGAGGATTACAAAATCCATCTGGAAGAAGTCGCCGCCAACAAGGCACAGCGCGAAAAGGAAAACGCCGCCAAGGCCGCAAAGGCAAAGGAACGGCGCGAAGCCGCGCAGGCGAAGAAGGAAGCCGAAGCCGCGAAGCGCGCGGAGTTCCTCGCAAGGAAGGAAGCGGAGGGGCAGTAATGCCCTTCCCTTCTGTCAAATTTTTTTAAGATGTTTAACATCTAAAATAAAACTTGACAATTCACAAAATTTAGTCTATAATGAACTTGTTCCAAATGAGGGAGCGAAGTTGGATAGCAAACAGGGTTTGAAAAAAGTTTCAAAAAAGTTTGAAAAAACACTTGACAAACCACACAAGATATGCTATACTAATGATGTTCCCAAGAGGGAAACAAAAATAAAAAAGAAAGAAAGAGGTAAACACAACATGACTACGAATGAGATGATGACCGCTATCCTGTCCCAGTTCCCCGGTGCCGCTATGGTGCGCAAGTCCAAGACCAACTTCATCGCCGTTCCCAAGGGTGAGAACGAAGATGGCGTGATGGAGTACGCTTCCATCAAGGTCGGCTCTCTGCTGTCCAAGGACACCAAGACCAATCCTGCGTTCGACTTTGAAGCCGCCGTTGCTGAGTACGAAGCTTACGCCGCTGAGCAGGCCGCCAAGGCTTCCGCTCCCAAGGCTTCCAAGAAGTCCGGCGCTGACCCTGAGAAGCAGGCCGCTATGGCCGCTCGTGCCGATGCCGCTCTTGCGTGGCTGATTGCCAATCCCGGTGAGCATACCGCCACTGATGTCAAGGCCGGCGTGGATGCCATGAAGGATGTTACCATCATGCAGGTTGGCTCTGACCTGAAGTCCCTGCTTGCCGCTGGCACTGTGAAGTGCGAGAAGCGCGAGGGCAAGAACTACTGGTCTTACGCGGGCTAATAAGACAGGAAGGGGAAACCCTTCCTTTTCTTATACTTATTTTTAAGATGTTTAACATCTTAAAAAGTTCTCAAATTTCCCGCATTTTCTTTAATTTCAGTATTGACTTTCCCTCCATTATGTGCTATAATCTTCTTGTAAGTTAATCAAGGGCACAGCCCGGAAAGAAGGTTAAGCCATGAGCAAGGTTACGAAGTACATCATTCTCGACACCGAAACCGCCACCCTCCCCTTTGTGAATGAATGGGGTCTGTCCTCCGATGACAAGAAGAAGCTTGCAATTGCAAAGCCCCTTGTCTATGATATCGGCTGGACCATCGCAAGCCGCACCCACGGTATCATGGAGAAGCGCAACTTCCTGGTTGCTGAAACGTTCTGCGTTCCGGCCATCTTCAATACGGCGTACTACCATGAGAAGCGCCCCCTCTACCTCGATATGATCGCCAAGGGCGAAGCCGTGGTTCTGCCGTGGGATGAGATCATGAAGATTCTGATTGAAGATCTGCAGGATGCCGCGTACATTTGCGCGTACAATGCCATGTTTGACTTTAAGAAGGCCATCATCTTCACTGAGCTCTACATGCGCAACCTCTATAGCCCCCGTTACTATGAATGGGAAGGCCTCCAGCGCGAATCCTGTCGCCGCATTCTTTCCCAGCCGCGCCAGCAAAGCAAGCGCGACTTTGACCCCGAGCACTTCATCTTCCGTGGTGAAAAGTACCCCATGATTGACATTTGGGGCGTAGCTTGCAAGTATCTGCTGAACAATACCAAGTACAAGAAAATGTGCTTGCAGGAGAACAAAATCAGCAATAGCGGCCTTTACTTCACCACCAACGCCGAAGTTGCCATGCAGTATCTTTCCGAGCGTTTTGACTTCATCGAAGATCATACCGCCCTGTCTGATGCAGAAATCGAAACCGAGATTCTGTTCTACTGTTTGAAGCGTGGAAAAATCATGGTGGGCATTGAATACTTCCCCTTCAAAATGTTGGGCAGTACGGTCGAATTCGCCATGCATAGTAGGGGCGTAACCGAACAGATGGCAGCGAACGTTGCGCAGGCTATCCGCAACTATTTGCCCGACAATATGGATGAATTGAATCCCTATCAGAAGAACACCTTCAAGCAGTTGATGGCATTGGAGGGATTCATGGAGGAAAACTGGGGCTAACCCAGTTTTCTTTTTCTAGGATTTTTAAGATGTTTAACATCTTAAAATAAAACTTGACATTCACAAAATCTCATGCTATAATAAATCATCAAAAGAAATGAAGGAGGCTTACCCCATGAACTCTACGAAGTATTATAAGGTCACTTGCCATCGTGCGCATCAGGGTCGCGGCAGGAGTGTTCCCATCAGCTTTTACATCGCCGCAGAAAATGTTCTTCACGCCAGCCGCATCGCTCAGCGCATGGCGGGCGTAAAGCATAGCAAAGCTATCATGAGTTGTGTTCCTGTTTCTGTAGAGGAATACTTGGAAGGACGCAAGGTGAGCGCCTATCACCGCATGGGAGGATAAAACCTCCCCTATATATTTAGATGTTTAACATCTTAAAAAGTTTGCTCAAAACATCAATTTTCTTTTGCAAACCCCTTGACAGAATTTCGTATCCATGCTATAATAAGACATACTCAAACGAAAGGAAGTAATGGCTATGACTACTAACCCCGTGTTCTGCTTCGATATGGATGGCACTATCGCTGACCTGTATGGCGTTGAGAACTGGCTTCCCATGATTCGCGCCTATGATGCTACGCCCTACAAGATTGCCAAGCCCCTGCTGAATCTGTCCGTGCTGGCACGCCAACTGAACGCCGCCCAGCGCAAAGGTGCAAAGCTGGTGATTATCAGTTGGGCAAGCAAAGACCCTGACCCCGGCTTCTATGATGACGTACTCGCCGCCAAGGTTGAATGGCTCATGGAGCATCTGCCCTCCGTCCGTTGGGATGAAGTGTATGTTGTGCCCTATGGCCGCAACAAGGCTATGCAGTGTGGCGTTGATAGCATGAATTTCCACCTGTTCGATGATGAACAGCAGAACTGTCACGCATGGCGGTGCGCAGGTGGTTGGGCACATGGGCCGCAGAGCATCACCGAAGTCCTGAGCGACTTCAACAACGGTAGGCTTTAAGCCTACCTAACATAATTAGATGTTTAACATCTTAAAATAAATGTTGACAAAAACAAAAATTTAGGCTATAATAATAACGTAATCAAGGGAAACACTCCCTATAAAAGAAAGGAAGTACCACTATGAGAGCCACTGGTATTGTTCGCCGCATTGATGATCTCGGTCGCGTTGTTATCCCGAAGGAAATCCGTCGTGCCCTTAAGATTAAAGAGGGCGACCCTCTGGAAATCTATACTGAACGTGATGGTTCTGTTGTCCTCAAGCCCTATCGCCAGCCGTGGGAAGATGTTGTGCTTGAATGGTACGAACAGAATCTGGCTCATATCAAGCACCTGCCCATCTCCTTCATTCATGCCGGTGACTATACGATCTGTACGGTTTATTACCCGGAAAAGAATCGTTATGAGATTGGCAAGGCTCACCGCTATTATGAGGACACTCCCGACCAGCGTATCGGCAAGGTTGCGGCCTATGCTCGTGCAATCAATGTCCCCATCAACAGTCTGGTAGGTTACGAGGACTAACGTCCTCCCCTACTATATTAAGATGTTAAACATCTTAAATTAAATTTGACTTTTGAAAAATTTTATGCTATACTATTATTGTTCGGTTGGGAAGTGAAAACAACTCAGCCCCGAAGAAAATAAAAATTTTCTTCAAAAAAGTATTGACAAACTAAAAAGTTTGTGCTATACTAAGTATGTAAGGTAAAGAGAAGCCCAGTCGGTGGAAACACCCAAGACCTTCTTAATACCTTCTGCCATGCGGGTATGGTGGAATAGGCAGACACCACAGACTTAAAATCTGTTGCCGTATGGCGTGCCGGTTCAAGTCCGGCTACCCGCACCAGCCGAGTGGTTAGCGTAACTAACTGAAGGAAGGGCTTTTAAGTGCTGAAGTCTTCGCCGTGTAGGGACGGAAGCGCGCTACCCTACAAAAGGACACCTTCCTCGCGCCGAAGGACGCGGCTCAGATGGAGATTACGCGAATCCCATCAGCCAAAAGTCTAACGTTCAAACGCTTGAAACGGAGAACGCAGTTAGAGTTCTGTAAAAACTCCCTCCTCTATGGGCGTGTGGCGCAGTGGTAGCGCACGAGACTTTTAATCTCGGTGTC
>JAZSRY010000013.1:0-235938 GCA_045538735.1 Oscillospiraceae bacterium | reverse complement strand
CAAAACGCTCCAGACGGCCGATACCTACGCTCTCGCCCTTCTTGGCGTGGACGCACTTGCCTTCGCACTGAGTCTCCTGAGGGCATACACGGCCGCAGATTGCGGGCAGAGAGCTGGTCTCGCTGATGATCTGATATGCTTCCTCAAATTCGCCCTGAGCAACCTTGGCAATAAAATCAGGAATGCGGATCATTACGGGGCAGCCGCTCATGCAGGGCTTTTTACGGCAGTTTAGGCAGCGCATAGCCTCACGGATAGCCATCTCCTCGGTGTAACCGGTGGCAACCTCAAGAAAGTTCTTATTTCTTATGTCCGGGGCCTGTTCGGGCATAGGATTCTTTTCTCTTACAAGATTAATCATAGTGGCGAACACCTCCGGTCAGTCTGCAAACATGCTTAAAATCTTCTTTCTCCTGCTCTGCGTAGTAGGAGTTTCTCTTGATGAGCAGATCCCAATCGACAAGCGCACCGTCAAATTCGGGACCGTCAACACAGACAAACTTGTCCTCTCCGCCGATACGGCAGCGGCAGCCGCCGCACATTCCGGTACCGTCAATCATATATGCACAGAGAGATGCAACAGAGGGTATTCCCCTCTCCTTTGCAACTGCGCATACAAATTTCATCATAATGGGAGGACCAACAGTGATAATCTCATCATAAACATTACCTTCGTCGAGAAGCTGAGCCAGCTTTTCGGTGGTAAGCTTTTTCTCACCATAGCTGCCGTCATCGGTAACAACGAAAAGACGATCAACGCCTGCTCTGAATTCATCTTCGAGGATAACATAGTCCTTGCTCTTGAAGCCGGAAATCATATCAACTTCTATGCCTGCCTTTTTCATGCCGGTGGCAAGAGGATATGCAAGTGCATTACCGGTACCGCCGCCAACAACACAAACGCGCTTAAGGCCTTCCATATGAGTGGGCTTGCCAAGAGGACCTACAACGTCTGCAAAGCAATCGCCCTCTTCCATATTAAACATCATAGCGCTGGAACGACCAACAGCTGCAAAGATAATATCAACCGTGCCGGCTTCCTCATCGTGACCTGCCATGGTGAGCGGGACACGCTCACCATATTCATCAGTGCGGAGGATAACGAACTGGCCGGGACGTGCATGCTTTGCCACCAGAGGAGCATAAATGCTGATCCAAACCATGTTCTCATTAAGCTGTCTCTTGCGAGTAATCTCAAAAAGTTTCATTTTCTATCCTCCTTCCTTATTTATCAAGGCTGTTCTTGCGGCTGATGAGGCTATCATAGCGCTCGCCGGCCATTATTTCTGCCTTATTGAAGAGCTCTTCTGCTCTCTCGGGGAACTTAAGCTTCAGGGAGTTATAGCGAACCTCACCCATAATGAAGTCGCGATAGCTCTCGGTGGGAGCTGCGGAGTCAATGCTCAGGGGATTCTTGCCCTCTGCTGCAAGAGCGGGATTATAACGAAGCAGGTGCCAGTAGCCGGAACGGACAGCCTTCTTCATCTCAAGCATAGCCTTGTTCATACCGGCCTTAACACCATGGTTGATGCAGGGAGCGTATGCGATGATGAGAGAGGGACCGTCATAAGCTTCAGCTTCGCGCAGTGCGCGGAGAGTCTGTTCGGGATTAGCACCCATAGCGATCTGAGCAACATAAACATAGCCATAAGCCATAGCGATCTGAGCCAGATCCTTTTTCTTTACAGCCTTACCGGAAGCGGCAAACTGTGCTACTGCACCAATAGGAGTGGACTTGGATGCCTGACCGCCGGTGTTGGAATAAACTTCGGTATCGAACACGAGAATATTTACATTCTCACCGGATGCAATAACATGGTCAAGACCACCGTAGCCGATATCGTATGCCCAGCCGTCGCCGCCGAAGATCCACATAGAGGGCTTAACGAGCATATCAGCATTATTGACAACAAATGCAGCGTCAGCGTTGGAGTCAGCAATTGCCTCGCAAGCCTTCTTGAAAAGTTCACCGGTCTTTGCGGAGGTCTTGGAATCGTTCATACTGACAAGCCATGCCTTTGCAGGAACGCCGATAACATCAACAAGTCGCTCGGCAGCACTCTTGAGCTCGTTTCTGCGGGCATTTACAGAGATACGCATACCGAGTCCGAACTCAGCGTTATCCTCAAACAGGGAGTTTGCCCAAGCGGGACCCTTGCCTTCCTTATTTACGGTATAAGGAGTGGAGGGAGCGGAGCAGCCCCAGATAGAGGAGCAGCCGGTTGCGTTGGCAATATACATTCTCTCACCGAAGAGCTGGGTAATAAGCTTTGCATAGGGAGATTCGCCGCAACCGGGGCATGCGCCGGAGAACTCCATAAGAGGCTGCTTGAACTGGCTTCCCTTGACGGTGTCATCACCGAAGGGAACAGCGACGCTTTCTGCATTAGCGAAGAGATCATCAAACTTGGCCTGATGTGCATTAACAACATCATCGCTTGCCTCAACCATCTTGATGGCCTTTTTACGTGCGGGGCAAACTTCGGAGCAGCTGCCGCAGCCGGTACAGTCAAGGGCGGAGATGGCAATGGTGAACTTGGTACCCTTTGCACCCTTCATATCAAGGATGCCATCATGACCTTCAGCCTGCTCGGGCTTAACGGCAAAGGGACGAATTACGCCGTGGGGGCATACATAGGAGCACCAGTTGCACTGCATGCAGTTTTCGGGGAGCCATACAGGAACATCGGCAGCAATGCCTCGCTTTTCATAAGCAGCGGTACCTGCGGGAATAACACCGTTTGCAGTCTCAAGGAAGGTGGAAACGGGAACATTATCACCGGTGAGAGTGTTGGTGGGAATGAGAATATCATTGAGATATCTGGTGTGGAATTCATCGCGTCCAACAAGTGCTCCGGGTGCAGCTTCATCCTCAGCGGTCTTCCACCATTCGGGAACTTCAACCTTATGAGTATTTGCAATACCCTGATCAACAGCGGCGCAGTTCATATCAACAACATTCTGTCCCTTGGAAGAATAGGACTTGATGATAGCATCCTTCATATAGCCAACTGCATCCTCGAGAGGAATAATATCAGCGAGCATGAAGAAAGCAGCCTGGAGAACAGAATTGGTTCTGCGGGCACCGAGACCGACAGCCTTTGCAATGCTTACTGCATCGCAGGTATAGAACTGAACATTATTATTGGCAATGTAACGCTTTACCTTTGCAGGAAGCTTGGTGTTAAGCTCCTCATCGTTCCAGGTGCAGTTAAGGAGGAAGAATCCGCCGGGCTTAACATCCTGAACCATATCGAATTTATAGAGATAAGAAGCATTGTGGCATGCAACAAAGTCAGCCTGCTTTACATAGTAGGTGGACTTAATGGGGCTGTCACCAAAGCGGAGATGGCTGATGGTTGTGCCGCCGGATTTCTTAGAGTCATACTGGAAGTATGCCTGAACCTTCTTATCGGTGTGGTCACCGATAATCTTAACAGAGTTCTTGTTTGCACCTACAGTACCGTCAGCGCCGAGACCCCAGAACTTGCAGGCCTTGGTGCCTTCGGGAGCAACGTCGGCATACTCTTTTACAGTAAGAGAAAGACCGGTTACATCGTCATTAATAGCAAGGGTGAAGACTTTCTTGGGCTCTTCGCTTGCAAGGTTATCATATACTGCAATGATATCGCCTGGCTGGGTATCCTTGCTGCCAAGACCGTAACGTCCGCCGCAAATAAAGCAATTTTCAAACTTGCTTCCACGGAGAGCTGCGCAAATATCAAGATAAAGAGGCTCGCCGATGCCACCGGGCTCCTTGGTTCTGTCAAGAACGGCAATGCGCTGAACGCTCTCGGGCATAACAGCAAGAAGATGCTTGGTGGAGAAAGGACGATAGAGATGAACCTCGATTACACCAACCTTGGCGCCGCGGGCATTAAGATAATCAACAACTTCTTCAACTGCTTCGCATACGCTGCCCATTGCAACGATGACATCGGTAGCATCTTCTGCACCGTAATAGTTGAAAGGCTTATAGTTGGTTCCAAGCTTTGCATTAACCTTGTCCATATAGCTTGCAACAATATCAGCGGTTTCAAGATAAGCGCTGTTGCAGGCCTCACGATGCTGGAAGAAGGTCTCGGGCTGCTCTGCAGAGCCCATGGAGAAGGGATGATTGGGGTTAAGGGAACGTGCCTTAAATGCCTTGACAGCATCCCAATCTACCATATCACGGAGGTCTTCATAATCCCAGGTTTCAATCTTCTGATACTCATGAGAAGTACGGAAACCGTCGAAGAAATGGAGCATGGGAAGCTTGCCTGCGATGGTGGAAAGATGAGCAACGGCAGCGAGGTCCATTACCTGCTGAACGGAGTTGGAGCAAAGCATTGCAAAACCGGTCTGACGGCAGGACATAACGTCGCTATGATCGCCGAAAATGCTCAGTGCATGGCTTGCAAGGGCACGAGCTGCAACGTGGAAAACCGCGGGAGCCTGTTCGCCGGCCAGCTTATACATATTGGGGATCATAAGGAGAAGGCCCTGAGATGCTGTGAAGGTAGTGGTATAGGAACCGGTGGAAATGGAGCCGTGGACAGCGCCTGCTGCACCAGCTTCGGACTGCATTTCGATAATTTTAACTTCTTCGCCGAAGAGGTTTTTTCTATCGTTGGATACCCATTCATCCATGCTCTCAGCCATGGGAGAAGAAGGAGTAATGGGATAAATTGCTGCTACCTCGGAAAAAGCATAGGCAACATGAGCAGCAGCAGTGTTGCCGTCCATAGTTTTAATTTTTCTCATTAGCCTCAGTCTCCTTCCTTAGAGTTTACAGCGTTATGCTGAAGGAAAATATACTCGGGAACCGCCTGCTGCTTGATTACCTTGCGAGGGCAAACATACTGGCAAACATTGCAGTCTTCGCAGATTTCGGGATCAATGCAGGCATGAGTCTCTTCATTGTAAATAGCAAGGTTGGGGCAGTTAGCCTTGCAGTCGCCGCAGAGCGTGCAGCCGGTTGTGCAATATTTTGCTTTCTCGGAGGGAGCATCCTCGGAGGAGCAGGCAACCATTTTAATTCCCTTATAAGGAACAATGGTGATAAGATGCTGGGGGCAGGCATATGTACAGTCTCGGCAGCCAACGCACTTATCGGGGTCTACCTTTGCAATTCCGTTAACAATAGAAATTGCATTATATCTGCAAACGGTAACGCATTCACCGTGGCCAAGACAACCGGTTGCACACATTCCCTTTTCTCTGAGCTGAAGCTTTGCGCCTTCCTTGCAGCTGCCGATTCCAAGCTGATCAAGAATGACTGCGCTTCTTCCGTCGCCATTGCAACGAACAAATGCAACACTGCTCTTCAGCTTAGTGAGATCGTGAAGCTCATCAACAATAATCTTCTTGCGGCACTTGACGGTACAGGCAACGCAGCCCACGCACTTTTCATAATCAATAACAGCGTGGTTATCAACAATGGAGACAGCGCCTTCGGGGCAGGCTCTCTCACATTCGCCACAGGAAATGCAGCCATAACCGCAGGTCTTTCTTACCAGCTCATCATCTTCCTCGGTAGAAGAACAAGGTATGAAGTTGGTGGCATCAGCAGGAACCATGCTGATGAGTCCCTGAGGACATACGCCCTTCTTGGCGCAGTCGCCGCAGCCGTCACACTTTTCACGATCAACGATAACCTTGCCATCAACAAGCTTCATAGCACCTTTGGTGCAGCTGAGCACGCAGGAGCCGACACCTACGCATCCGTCCTTGCACTCACCTCTTTTGAAACCCATTTCTACAGCTTCAGCGCAGGTTTTGCACTGTGCGAAGCGCTCCTTGCCGGCAGCGCTTCCGGCGCAGGCAATAAAGGCAATCTTCTTTTCCTGCTCCAGAGCACAATCCGTTCTCATAAAATCCCTCCTAATATATTTGGAAATCTTAACTTAGAAATAAACGTTTTCATACCGTATGTTGCAAACGTCTCTTACAAGTTACTATAAGACAGCAAAAATTATATCACTATAAACTAAATAATTCAACTCAAATTTGCAATTAATTATTACAATGCAACAAAAAAACAAGGCGTGTTCCAAAGAACACGCCTTGAAAAAATTTAGGTTTTTTATGTAAGACTTAACGACTTACTTGCGGCCAACGAGAGCGTCATCCAGGGGCTTGCCAGCCTTTGCACGATACTTATCGTCGCGAGCCTTGATAGCCTTGGGATTGTAGAGGCACATGAGAATAAGTGCAACTGCACCGAAGATAAGAACGAAGGTGAATGCACCGCCGTGACCCTTATAGCCCTGAGCACCGAAGAGCAGCTGAGCAATGATAGCGGGAGAAGCAGAGCTGATAGCAGAGCCGATGGGGCTGGAGAGAGCGAATACACGACCGAAGTCCTCGCGGCGCCAGTACTGAGCAGCCAGAGAAACACCGAAGTTGGAGGAAGCGCCCATGAACATAGCAACGAAGATCATAGCGATCCAGAGAACGGTGCCGTTTCCGAGGAGACCCAGAACACCAGCGATAACCATGAGTGCGCAGGAGATGATCATTGCCTTCTTGGTACCGATCTTGGTATCGAGGAGACCAATGACATAAGAACCAATGCAACCGAAGATCATAACAGTAGCCATAACAGCGCTGTACTTCTCTTCGCCAACACCGGCGTTAACAATCTGCATGGACTGGCTCATGAGACCGATTGCGCAGGAGAGCAGAGCACCGACAGCAATGGTACCAAACCAGAATTCCTTGGACTTGATGGTGTTCCAGTAAGTCCAAACAGAGCTCTTCTTGTTCTCGATTTCAGCCATCATGATTGCGTTGGCGATTTCGGGAGTGATGCTCTTATCATTGTCACGATATGCACCGCACTGCTCGGGATAATCCTTGACGAAGATCAGACCGATCAGCCAGCCAACGATGGAGACAATGAGGAAGGGCAGGAATGCCATGAAGATAGCGCCGCCGAAACCATAGGGATTTACGCCAGCATGTCCGCCGGACATAACCCAAGGCATTACGTTGGGCATAACGCCGTTTGCAAAGGGTCCGAGAAGACCGTTTGCGATGGGGAATGCGAGGGTAGCAATACCCATAACGGTACCCTTTCTGGTGGGGAACCACTGACCGACCAGGAGGCCAAGAGCCAGGGTGGAGTACAGAACGGATACGATGTTGATGAGAGCATAAGCGCCATACCATACAGCACCGGGAGCAAAACTTGCTACGAGGAATGCCAGAACGATGGAGGCGACACCGAGGATGCTGCCGAAGGCCTTGATGCTCTTCATCTTGGCAATCAGGCTGACCAGGATGATCTGGATAACAATACCAATGATTGCACAGATGGAGTAGATGCTGGAGACGAGCTGGGCTCCGCCGAATGCATCGGAAAGAATGTTCAGGGGGTACTGGGTGAAGACCTGGAAGGTGATGTAGGCGATTGCCTGATACAGGATCAGCATCCAGCCTCTGAAACCGAAGCCAATGGATTTCTTCTGCATTTTGTTTTCTCCTCTCAAAAGAATAGAAAATTATTTAGAAGCCGCTATTACGGTCATCTACAAATTTTTATTGTGCTCAATAATTTCGCACTATAGATGTTACTTTAGCACTTTGTCAACAAAGTTTCAAGCCCTAATAATAAATTAGTCAAAAAAAAGACAATTTTTGGTTAAACTGTTGTCCGATTGTCTATCACTTGTCCCAAAGTTCGCCCGTCTGAAGCCCCCACATTTCAAATACATCGTTATAAAACTGAGGTCTCTGGAAATCTTCCTTCATATAAGGCTGATAACTGTTAACAGTAAAATTACGCTTATCAAGATGGGCGAGTCCCGCAAAAAATTCTTCTGTTTTTTGCCAGGGCACCGTAAAGATAATGTCATTTTCATCAGTTAGAGCACGCTCATACTCCCCGGGGTCAGGAAGAGTTATGCGGTACTTTCCCTCATAGAAAGGAGGAATAACGGAATATACGCAGGAATCAAGAGGGGTAAAAGCACTGTCAAGCATAGATGCAGTCTGGCTCATAAGTCCCATCAGCATAAAGCGAAGCTGACTGTTGCTGCAATATATGAGCATAATGTCAGGCTCAAAATCAGCTTTATCAAGAGGTGCAATCAGCGTTCCGGGATATTTACCGTAAGGAAGTTTAGGGAATGCTTCCACAAAAGCATCACACTTCTCTTTATCGGGAATACCCATATAGCTTGCAATCAGCTCAAAATCGGGATTTCCCTTTTTGAAATCTACCATACCATATGTAACAAGGGGATTCCAGCACCACTGGTCCTCCTTTGTCATATAAACCACTTTACCCTGTCTTCTCGCAAGAGCAAAAGCCTGACAAATGGCAATATGCTTTCCCTTGTCTTTATAGGGACGAAAAGCATTTTCAGGTACATCCTCTTCATTTTCAATAAACTTGATTGCGACGGCAGGATAGCGAAGCTTAACCATTCTGTCAAGAATGGCCTGATGAAGTTTATTTTTTTCGAGCATGACAAACCTCCTGTACTGAGCAGAAATTATATCTGTCTTGTAATATGCGGAATTATAAGCTATAATTCATTTAAGTTCAACCACTAATTTGCAAAGGAGAAATTATTATGGCAGGCGAATACAAAATCCGCGGACATTATCTGGAAGACTTCATTATTGGCGAAGAATATGTCAGTTCCGGCAGAACCATTACCGAAGCTGATGTAATGAGCTTCGCAGGTCTTTCCGGTGACTATAACCCCATTCATGTTGATGAAGAAGCCGCAAAAAAGGGTATGTTCGGAACAAGAATCGCTCACGGTGCTCTTGGGTTTATAATCTCCACCGGTCTCAGTAACCAGATGGGACTTTATGAAGGAACAGCAATTGCATTTATGGAATGTACTCTCAAATATGTCGCTCCCCTTATGATCGGAGATACCATACGCGTTGTCATTGTTCCCACCGAGGCCCGTCATAGTTCCAAGCCCGGAAGAGGCATTCTCAAGCAGAATCTTAAGCTCCTCAACCAAAACGACAAGGTCATCATGGAATCCGACCAGGTCATAATGATGAAATCCCGCACCTGATAATAAACAACCGAAAACCGACTTGGGCAGCCAAATCTGTTCACTTAATTACAAGGGAATGGGCAAGGCTGCCCATTTTTTTTACTGCGCTTAATGCTTCGTCATCAAAAGGCAATGCAGCGCAGTTGAGTCTGAAACAGTTTGACATTGTTTCTTTAGCATTAAAAAGATGACTGGGTGATATCGTGATTCCTATGCGCTTAGCCATCTCGCAAAGCTCATTTGCGGAACATCCTTCGGGTAGAGATACCCAAAGATAGGGTCCGCCCTTTGACTCATTAACGCTTGTGCCGGCAGGAAACGAATCCAATATTTCATTTCTGTAAGTATGAACGCAGGTTTTAAGCCATTTTCTTAAAAATGCCAGATCCTTATATGCAGTACCTTTGTCAAGATATTCGGACATTGCAAGCTGTATAGGCGGATAAGTATAGGATGTGGAAATATGCTTATAGAAAGCAAATGCACTCTTAAATCTTCCGGTTGAAACATAAGCAAGGCGAACGGTTGGAGTAAGGCATTTTCCAAAACCGGAAACATAAATTACATTTTCGCTGTCAAAGCTTTTAAGAGGTTTTGGTCTCGAATCAGTAAAGTAAAGCTCTCCAAGTATATCGTCCTCAATGATAGGCACAGAAAATTCGTGACATAGTTTTGTAAGCCTAATTTTGTTGTCATCGGGCATAACTGCGCCCGTGGGATTGGATATCACAGAGGATAATACGAGGCATGAAGGCTTGATTCCCTGCCTTAAATAGGATTCAAACACATCAACATCTATTCCCGTTTGAGGATTGGAGGGAACAGACAGCACTTCCCTTTCCAGAAATTTTGCTATGAAGTAAAAACCCACATGACCGGGGGCTTCAATTGCCACCAGTCCTCCCCTGCTGCTGCATGCGCGAATTGCAAGCATAACACCTTCTGTAACGCTTCTGACTATAGAAATATCATCGAGGCTTTGCTTGCAGTTGCAAGGCTGCATCCATTTCATAATGCTCTTTTTAAGCGGAAGCTCATCATGAAGCTTTACCTGACGGTTACCGGCATCCCTTAGTTTATTGACGCATTCAGCAAGACAGGAATTAAAATTCATTTCGGGGTAAATGGATGATGTAGCAGAAGTTGAACCAAACGAAAACTTAATATCATTATTTACATTGAACGCAATTTCACTGTAGCCGGTGAAGAAGTCATCAACCATACTGTAGTGCTCACTTTTGTTAAGGCCAACATGAAGCTGCAAGTCAAGAAGTTCCTGCAGTTTTTCAATTGAGCTGGTTACGAAATAACCGGACTGAGGACGGGATTCAACAAGCTGCTGCGCCAAAAGTGCATTATAGGCATCGCTGACAGGCGTAATGCTTACATCATACTTGTTGGCAGTTTTTCTGATAGACGGTAATTTTTCCCCGGGACCGATAATTCCAAGTCGAATCATTTCTATTATTTCATTACGAATCTCATCGGTTTTGCTCATCATTTTGTCCCCTATTACAAATTATATTGTCAATAATAACAAACTGTAACCCAAAAGGCAACAGTTAAATGTCTAATTAATAACAAGTGTATATTTAAATAATATAAGTTGTATGGTATCCTATGAATGGAAAATAGGGCGAGAATCGACATGTACGCCCACTCAATTATGTAATCAATTTATGAGGTGATAAAAATGGCCAATCTGTTTACCATTCCCGTACTTCCCCCCAGAATGCCTGCTCCCGAAAGAAAGTATCCTATCTCCCCCAGAGAAAACTTCCTTCGCGCTCTTCGCCATGAAAAGCCCATGTGGATGCCCAACAACACCTTTGCTATGCAGTTTGTTGTACCCCCCGCATATAAGGATGCTCCCGACTTCATGATCAAGGACGATAGCTATGACTGGTTCGGCACTCTCTATAAGTACGAAGAAGCACAGTCCGGTCCCACCCCCATGGGTAACGTTTTTGAAGAAATCGGCGAATGGAGAGAAAAGTTCATTTTCCCCGACCTGAGCAAGGTTGATTGGAAAATGGGTCTTGATAAGTTCGTAAGAGATCCCGACAAAGTCCAGATGGGTCATCTTGGCAACGGCACTTTTGAGCGTCTTCACATGTCCGAAGGCTTTGAAAACGCCCTTTGCGACATTCTTCTCGAGCCTGATGACTGCAGAGACTTCTTCCAGGCATTGGACAGATACAAAATAGAAGCCGTTAAGTACATGTTTGATGTATGGAAGCCCGACATGTTCGGCAACTACGATGACTGGTCCAACGCCCGTGCTCCCTTCTTCTCCACCGACACCTTCGAGAACACTCTTCTTGATTCTGCGGTCGAGCTTTCCGAGGCTATTCGTTCCAAGGGCTGCCACTATATGATCCACTGCTGCGGCTTCATGGAGGCATGGCTCCCCTACATAGTCAACGACCTTAAAGCTGACCTTCTTGAGATCCAGTCCATTAATGACATCCGTATGATCCTTGATAAGTACGGCAGCAAGACCACTCCCATCTATCCCCCCGATCCTTACATCATGTATAACCCCGATACCACTCCCGAGCAGGCAAGAGAATATGCAAGAAGCATCGTTGATAAATACGGCGCTCATACCTGCGAAGGCAGCGGTGCTGTATGCAAGCTCATCGGCTCCCGCCCCGACATTTACTACGCATTCGAAGATGAACTCTTCAATTACAGCCTTGAAGTTTACAAAAACCTTTGATTCCGCATATGTGATTAGGAGGAAATTATGTATCAGTTTAAGCCCGCAACCGAGCGAATTCTCCGCATGAGAAATCGCATTCGCGACCGCGTTCTGAAGTATGATTCCGAGCGCCTTCGCATTATAACCGAAAGCACCAAGAAAAATGAACATATTATGCCCGCTATCAGACGTCCTCTTTTCTTCAAGGACCTCTGCGAGCAGATGACCGTACTTGTTGACGACGACGAAATCATCGTTGGCAACAAGGGACCCGAACTTTTCAGCAGTGCCTCTTATCCCGAATGGAGCGGCACCGACTGGGTTGTAGATGCAGTTGACGCAGGCGTATGGACCATGCGCGAGGACGGTCTCTACCATAATCCTGAGGAAGAGGATATCCCCTATTGCATCGCTCCCAAAGACTATGAATATATGAAATCCGTTAAGGATTATTGGCTCAATCGCAAAATCGGCACTATGGCCGATGCATGGCAGCCCGAATGCTTCGAGGAGCTTCGCGACCTCAATGTCAGCAACTATAAGCATGGAGGACAGAGTCTTATCGGTCTTCCCGCCGGTCATCTGATTGCCGGCTACAACAAGATAATCACCACCGGCTATGCAGCACTTCGCAAACAGGCTCAGGATTGGATTGACGAACACAAGTTCCGCGCAATGGGCGAAGATATGGATAAGTATATCTTCTATAAAGCCGCTGTTATCACCTGCGACGGTGCTATGACCCTTGTCCGCCGCTACGGTGAAAAATGCCTTGAAAAGGCCGCCGAGGCCAAGGACGAGAAGCGCAAGGCCGAGCTTGAAAAGATGGCTGAAGGCCTTCTCTGGCTCTCCGAAAATCCCGCCCGCAACTTCCGCGAGGCAGTTCAGGGAATTATGATGTATCAGGTTATGATACAGATTTATGACCGCACTCCCAGCCCCTCTATCGGTCGCTTTGACCAGTATGTTTGGCCCTTCCTGAAGAAAGATCTCGAAGAAGGCACAATCACCATGGACGAAGCTCAGGAAATCATCGATGCTTTCTTCCTTAAACTCAACTGCTTCTATTCCGGCGCTCCCATCGTTATCAAGGACACCATCGGTGTAGGTAACACCTATCAGAACGTCACCATCGGCGGCGTTGATCCCGACACCGGTGAGGATGCAAGCAACCCCGTTTCCTATATGGTTTTCGAGACCATCGGCCGTCTCAAGCTTCATGACCCCACCGTTGTTTTCAGAACCAACAAGAACACTCCCAACGAACTTTGGGATCTCGCAATCGCCACCTCCCGCCTTGTAGGCGGTCTGCCTCTTTACTACAATGACGAAGTAGTTATTGAGTGCATGCAGAAGGAAATGGGCTATGAGCTTCGCGACGCCCGCGATTACGGCTGCATAGGCTGCCAGGAAATTGTCGGCTGCGGAAATGACTACCCCGCTCCTAACGGTCTCCATCCCCCTCATGCCGCAATCTGGTGGGGCAGCGTTCTTGATATGGCTATCAACGACGGTAAGAACCCCCTTAACGGTGTTCAGTCCAGCGTACATACCGGCTACCTTTACGAGATGAACTCCATTGAGGAAGTCAAGGAAGCCATTATTACCGTCGGCAGACACATTATGAATATGTATATTACCACCCAGAACTATGCCGAAAACCTCGCCCGTTTCTTCGCTCCCGAAAGCGTTCTCTCCCTCTCCATCGAAGGCTGCATGGAGCAGGGCAAGGACTGCACCGCAGGCGGCGCAAAGTATAACTCCTTCGGCGGCACCGCCACCGGTCTTGCAACTCTTGCAGACTCTCTCACCACCATTAAGTACATGTGCTTCGACAAGAAGCTCTGCACCACCCGCGAGCTCTATGATGCCTTTATGGCAAACTGGGAAGGCTACGAGATGCTCCGCCAGCAGATTCTCGACGAAGTTCCCCACTTCGGCAACAACGATCCCTATGCCGATGAAGAAATGAAGTGGTGCTGCGATATCTACTACGATATCTGCAAGGAAATGTACACCTCCCGCTGCAAGCTTTATAAAGCCGGTCTTTACGGTGCATCCGACCACATCAATCAGGGACGCCTCACCTGGGGCACTCCCGACGGACGCAAATATCCCGATCCCATTGCAGACGCTGCATCCCCTGCCCAGAGCCGCGACAAGAACGGCCCCCTTGCTGTCCTTCTTTCCTCCTGCTGCTATGATCAGACCAAGTTCCTCGGCGGTATTGCAGTTAACCTGAGAATGCACCCCTCTGTCCTCAGCAACGACTCCGGAATCGAGAAACTCAGAGAGGTCACCAAGGCCTACTTCGCCAAAGGCGGCATGGAAATTCAGTACAACGTTGTTGACACCGAAACCCTTCGTGAGGCTCAGGCTCATCCCGAGCAGTACAGAGACCTTATAGTCCGCATCGCAGGCTACTCCGCTTACTTCGTTGAGCTGGGCACCGACCTGCAGAACGATATTATCGCTCGCAACGAGTGCAAGATCTAATTCAGGGAGACTAACTAATATGGTTGAATGGAAAGAAATAACCCCACGTGTTGCGAAAATGCGTGAGCGCTATCGCAGCACCACCCCCAAGCTTTGCCTTGCACGCTTCAAGCTGATGACTGATTTCTATATGAACAACATGCAGCTCACCGGCATTCTCAAGCGCGCAAAGAATCTGAGAAACTTTTTTGAGAACCTTCCCGTTCTTGTTAACGATGACGAAATTATCGTTGGCGAACAGGGCACTTCCTACCGCGCAAGTGCCCTCTATCCCGAGATCAACTTCCACTGGCTGGTGGAAGAGCTTGAAACTGGCGACCCTGCCAAGAGAGAGTCCGACCCCTACATCGTCGCTCCCGAGGATAAGGAATACATCCTTTCTGTCAAGGATTTCTGGCTTCAGAACAATATGTCCTCCATTTTTGACGAGTACATCCCCAGAGGCTACCGCGATGTTGCCGGCAACGGCGTTCTGATGTATTATCTCCAGCGCAATGCCAACACTCCCGTTGGTCACTTCTCCGTTAACTACGGCAAGGCTTGCGAAGTTGGTTTCAAGGCAATCCAGATGGAAGCCGAGGAAAAGATGCGCGAGCTTGAGCTCAGCGGTATCATGGGCAAAAACAACAAGAGCTATAACTTCTACAGAGCCGTTTCCATCGTTGCAGAAGGCATCATTATCTGGACCAAGCGCTATGCAAAGGAATGCGAGCGTCTTGCCCAGCTTGAGCAGCGCGAATGGCGCAAGGCCGAGCTTCTCGAGATGGCTGATTGCCTCAACTGGATAATGGAAAATCCCTGCCGCAACCTCCACGATGCAATGCAGTGCATTTATCTCTATCACCTTGCAATGTGCCTTGATGCCCAGCAGCACGGTATCAGCTTCGGCCGTCTTGACCAGTTCCTTGGCAAATACTACGAAGCCGATATAGCTTCCGGCCGTCTCACTCCCGAGAAGGCTCAGGAGCTTATGGACCTCTTCTTCCTCAAGGTTGCAGAGCCCAACAAGATGATTCGTTACGATCCCGCTACCATTGCAAACCCCGGCTACACCAGTGGTTTCCTTATGACTCTCGGCGGCGTTGACAGAGCAGGTAACGATGCAACCAATCCCGTTTCCTACATGATGCTTCAGTCTGCAGCCCGTCTTAAGCTGCATACTCCTCCCCTCGCCCTTCGTATCCACAAGGAAACTCCCGAAGCACTTTGGGAGCTTGCACTCGAAACCACCAAAATTGCAGGCGGCGTTCCCACCTTTGAGAGCGACGATGTCATTATCCCCGCTCTTATGAAGCGCGGTCTCCCCCTGGAAAGCGCACGCAACTATTGCCTTATCGGCTGCGTTGAACCCGCTGTCGGCGGTGAGGAATGGGCACAGCCCGGCGGAAGCGGTTGCGAGTCTTATGTAAACCTCGCTAACTGCGTAATGCAGGCTATCAATAACGGCACCAACCCCATGCCCGGAAAAGATGGCAAGATTAAGGATGGCACCGGCCTTCGCACCGGATATCTCTACGAGATGGAGTCTATGGATCAGGTTCTGGCTGCATTTAAGAGTCAGCTTGAATACTTCATCCGTTGGCATGTTGCCTGCGAATGCATCTGGGAGTCTCTCGCTGAGTTCCATGTCCCCCTGCCCCTTGCCTCCTGCTGCTATGAAGGCTGCATGGAAAAAGGTCTTGATGTTATGTGGGGCGGTGCTAAGTTCAACTCCACCGGCAACTCTGCAATCGGTCTCGGCAACGCTGCCGATTCACTCAACATTATTAACTACATGTGCTTCGTAAAGAAACTCTGCACCACCCGCGAGCTTTATGACGCAATTATGGCAAACTGGGAAGGCTATGAAGAGCTTCACCAGATCGTTCTCAACGAAGTTCCCCACTATGGCAACGGCGATGCAGAAGCCGACCAGTTTGTAAACTTTGTTGCCCATACCTACAGCAACGCTGTAAATACTGCACGCGGTCCCCGTGGCCGTTGGAGCGCAGGTATGTATCCTGTAACCCACAACACCATTATGGGTCGCGCAACCTGGGCAACTCCCGACGGACGCAAGGCACGCACTCCCCTCTCTGACGGTATTTCTGCTGTTCAGGGCATGGATAAGAGCGGTCCTCTCGCCAGCCTGAACTCTGTTCTCAACTTTGACCAGAGCGAATTCGGCAACGGCACTCTGCTTAATATGAAGTTCCACCCCACCTCTCTCAAGGGCGCTCAGGGCAATCAGAAGCTCAAGGCTGTTATGCAGACTTACTTCGCTCGCGGCGGTATGGAGATGCAGCTTAACATTATTGATGCCGAAACTCTGCGCAATGCACAGAAGCATCCCGAAGATTACAAGGACCTTGTTGTCCGCGTTGCCGGCTTCTCTGCTTACTTCGTTGAGGTCTTCAAGGATTGTCAGGATGACCTCATCAAGCGCTCCGAGATGGGCCTTTGATCTCACGAAAGGAGATTAAAAGAATGTCTCAGGAAATTAAAGGTATGGTTTATGATATCCAGGGCTTTTCCGTTCAGGATGGCCCTGGTATCAGAACCACCGTTTTTCTCAAGGGCTGCCCCCTTCGCTGCCCCTGGTGCCACAGTCCCGAATCCCAGTCCTTCAAGCCTCAGCTCAGCTGGATCTCCATGCGCTGTATCGGTACCGAGGTTTGCGAGGAGCGTTGCATTAAGGCTTGCCCCAATAATGCATTGGAATACGGTCCTATAGGCAAGAATTCCCAGACCCAGGAAAACATTCAGCTTGTTCATGTCAAGAGAGATCTTTGCGTGAACTGCGGCGAGTGTGCAAAGGTTTGCCACCCCCATGCGCTGTATATCTGCGGTCAGGAGTATACTGTTGAAGAGATAATGAAAAAAGTTCGCGCCGACAAATCCTTTTTTGAATTTTCCGGCGGCGGTGTCACCATTTCCGGGGGTGAAGCAATGAGTCAGCCTGCGTTCACTCTTGCTCTTCTTAAACAGCTTAAGGCAGAGGGTTTCCATACTGCACTCGACACAACAGGCTTTACTCAGTGGGAAACCTTGGAGAAAACTCTTCCCTATACCGACCTGTACCTCTACGATCTGAAGAACATGGACAACGAAGCTCATAGACTTGTCACCGGCGTTCCCAACGAGCCTATTCTTGAAAATGCTAGAAAGCTCGCTGCTGCCGGAGGCAAATTCCAGATTCGTGTCCCTGTTATTCCCCGTTATAATGACAGCGACGAGAATATCACCAAAACCGCTGAATTCTGCGCCTCTCTCGGAAACGAGGCTGTAACCGTAGTACAACTCCTCCCCTATCATAATTTGGGTGTTACCAAGCACCTGAGAATCAGTGATGAAGCAGTGGCGGAAGCTGTTCCTCCCTCCGATGAAAAGATGGAACACTTCAAAGAAATTATGCTCAGCTACGGCCTTAACGCAATGATTCATTAAAATAAATATCGATTGGAGATAACATATGCATCCTTACATAGGAAAAATATTGTTTGTAAATCTCAGTACTGGCGAAACTGAGGTACGCACTCTTAGCGAAGAAACCGTTCGTGCTTTTCCAGGCGGCGCCGCTCTTGGTGCAAAAATACTTTATGACGAGATGCCCGCTAACACCCCTGTTTTCTCTGAGGACAGTATTGTCGGTTTTGTCTGCGGTGCACTTAACGGCTCCGGCGCGCTCATGTCCTGCCGTTACACTGTTGTAAGCAAGTCCCCTGTAACAAACGGCTGGAACGATGCTAACTCCGGAGGCACCTTCGGTCCCAAGCTCCGTGAAGCCGGTTATGACGCCGTATTTGTGAAGGGCAAAGCCGCTAAACCTGTTTACATCTTTATTGAAGACGGTAATGTTGAAATTCGCAGCGCCGAAAAGTACTGGAACAAGACAACAACCGTTCAGTTCGAAAAAGCTGTTGAAGAAGAGCTCGGCAAGAAAATTACCGCAGCATCTATCAGCATCGGCGGTGAGAAGCTCCATCACATGGCCGCTGTTATGAATGATGGACACAGAGCAGCAGGACGCGGCGGCAGCGGCGCCGTTATGGGTTCCAAGAATCTTAAAGCTGTTGTTGTTTGCGGAAACAACAAAACCGGTTCTTTTGACAAAAATGCTGTTCTCGCTCTTAACAAGGAAGCTGTTGATTGGCAGATGAACGGTCCTGTTAAGCCCGTTGGAGATATGTTCCGCAATCAGGGCACCAACGGTGCATACGAGTCCTCTATCTACACCGGCGATATCGGTATCAAGAACTGGGCAGGCAGCCACTTTGACTGCAATGAGGCCGTCACCAAAGAACCCAGCGCCCAGGAAATGGATAAACGCTTTAAGACCAGAAAATATGCCTGCCACCTTTGCTCCGTAGGCTGTGGCGCAATTTATGACCTCACACGCGAAGGCTACAATGAAGCTCACGCAGGTCGCCCTGAGTATGAGACTGCCGGCGAATTCGGCTCTCTGCTTCTCAATAGCGATGCAATGTCCGTCAACATCTGCAACACTCTCTGCAATGAGTACGGCTTTGATACAATATCCGTAGGCGGAACTGTCGCATGGGCAATGGAATGCTATGACAAGGGTATTCTCAGCAAAGAAGAGCTTGATGGCATTGAGCTCGACTGGGGTAACTCCGATGCAATTGTCAAAATCACCGAGAAAATCTGCAAGAGCGAAGGTGTTGGTGAAATTCTTGCCAACGGCTCCGCTTATGCTGCAAGACATTTTGGCAAGGGTCAGGAATGCCTCGTTGTAGCCGGCGACATCGAAATTCCTCAGCACGACGCCAGATATGGTCCTTCTCTTGCCAGAACCTATAAGTTTGACCCCACTCCCGGTCGTCATGTCAAGGGTGGATGCGGCGGCACTGTAGGCGCACGTCCCGACGAATTTAAGCACAACCCCTCTGCCCTGCTTGCTGAAGATGTTCAGGGTACGATTGACACCGAAATGCGCAGTGCCTGCGGCTACTGCATTTTCACCGACTGGGCATACCGTCCCGGAATGCTCCTTGATTATCTTAACGCTGCAAGCGGCTTTAACTTTGATCAGGAGGAGTTCAACCGCACCGGTATCCGGTCCTTCATGATCCGCCATGCCTTTAACCTCCGTGAAGGCTTCCGCCGCAAGGATACCACCATCTCCGACAGAATGATCGGTGTGCCTCCTCTCAAGGAAGGTCCTCTTGCCGGAATTGTTGTCAAGGTTGAAGAAATGGGTGATAACTTCTTCAACGCTATTGGCTGCGACATGGACAGCGTTCCCTATAAGGAGACCCTGGAAAAGCTTGGCAGTATGGAAAAAGTTATTGCCGATCTTTACGGCGCATAATATGAAGGTTTATATCAAACCCATTTGTCCCGAAATAATGGGCAGCTTTTCAGCCGGAAGCTACGAAGTGGAAAACGCTTCCACAGTTTATGAAGCGCTTATATGCGCCTTAAAACAGTGCGAAGATGACAAAATACTGTTTGACAGTATTCCCTCTCTCGTATTTTTGCTCAATGGAAAGCGGGTTAATGCTGATACATCCATAAATGATGGAGACAGCATTATGGCGCTTCGCCCAGCTTACGGGGGATAAAATCAAAAAATCCCGACCTATCAGGTCGGGATTTTTTTCGTGCAATTGTTTATTTGCTGAAGCATTTATAGAATACTTCTTCGCATTCCTTAACAGTGGTCTGGACAGGATTGGTTGCGCCGACGCCGTCTTCAAGAGCGGTGATAGCCATAGCAGGAACCTTTTCCTTCTCTACGCCAAGCTCATCGAGATACTTGGGAATGCCCATATCTCTGCAGAACTGTTCAACAGCTTCAATGCCGGCAACAGCGGCTTCCTCGGTGCTCATTCCACGGATATCAACACCGAATGCTTCGGCAATATCTGCATATCTCTCAGGTACAGCTCTCATATTGAAGCGCATAACCTCGGGAAGGAGAACTGCATTGGCAACGCCGTGAGCCATTCCAAAATATGCACTGAGCTGATGTGCCATCTGGTGGCAGAGGCCGAGATTATTGATATTGAAGGAAGCGCCGGCCATCATGGCAGCAAGGAGCATATTTTCTCTTGCCTGGATATTGCTGCCGTCAGCATAGACGATGGGAAGATTCTTCTTGATCATCTTGATGCCGTAAAGTGCTTCTGCATTTGCAATGGGGAAATCGTCAACAGAAACATAGGACTCAATGCAGTGAGTAAGGGCATCGATGCCGGTTGCAGCGGTGATGGAGGGATTGAGACCAACGGTGATCAGAGGATCAAGAACTGCAACAGTGGGAACGAGATAGGGACTGAGAACGCCAAACTTAATGTGTCTCTTAAGACCGGTGATAACACCAACATTGGTAACCTCAGAGCCGGTACCAGCGGTGGTGGGAACAGCGATGAAAGGAAGAAGCTTATTTTCAATGCGCATTACGCCGCCGGTGTTGACGTTATAGTCTTCAACCTCGCCGCCGTGAGTATAAACAACGTTGGCTGCCTTAGCGCAGTCCATGGGGCTGCCGCCGCCGATGCAGACAAGAACATCGGGCTGAAATGCCTTCATTTCTTCAACGCCATCCATGACCATTGCGTCAGTGGGGTTGGGTCCGATGCGGTTGAACATCATAATTTCAAGACCCATAGCCTTCATATTATCCATTGCCTGAGTTACAAGGGGCAGAGTGGAAACGAAACCATCGGAGAAAACGGCTGCTCTTTTGCCGCCGAGAGCTTTGACTTCATCACCGATTGCAGCAAGAGCGCCTTCGCCTGCAACAACTTTTCCGGGCCAGCCGGCATAAGATTTAATCACTTTATTTTCCTCCCAAAATTAATATAATGATCAAAAAATACATCATGAAAAATCTATTTGATCTTGCTGCTATTTTATAATTTTAATGCCTTTAGGTCAAGATGAATTGGAATATTAAATCAATATTATTTTATATACATATTCCAAATCCTGAAGAAACATGTGGCATCCCAAAAGTATTGAAATAAATTAGTCCTTGTGCTATATTTGTAAATTAGAGTATCGATGCACATTTTGTAAAATGTACTGAAATCCTGTCGAAATATAATTTGACATAAAGGACTTATATTTATGAAATACAATAATCTCGGCGGTTATTCCAATATATCCTCATATGTAAATGCCAAACTCATAAAGCTTGAAAGCATGGAGCGCAGCTTCTCTTCGCTTTTCAATATGATGTTTTCAGAAAAAGATAACATTATATATGAAGAAAGCAAGGGCTATAAAATAATTAAAACCACTTACGGTAAATGCTCTGAGAAGATTTATAGTTATGCTTCTTGCATAAAAAATGAGTTTAGTAAGCTTCCCGGCAACACCGTAATCGGTCTATATATGAGCAACGGCATAGAGTGGATCGAGGCCTTTTGGGCAATTCTTCTCAGCGGATTTTGTCCTCTTCTTCTCAACAGCAGACTTGACCAATCCGCTCTTGAGGAGGCATTAAATAATGCAAATGCCGCTGCGGTTATTTCGGATGGGAAAAGCTTTTCACTTCCTACATATTTACTTAACGATTTCAATACCGGAAATAAATCATCCGATTTTTCCTTCGGCGATAAAATTATTGTTATGAGTTCCGGAACATCTGCCCATGTCAAGCTTTGCGCTTATAGTGCAGAGGAATTCTTTCATCTTATAAAGGATAGCTATGAAATTATCAAAGCTAATCCGGACATAAAAAAGCATTATGATGGCGAGCTGAAGCTCCTTGATTTTCTTCCCTTTTATCATATTTTCGGCCTTATAGCCGTTTATATCTGGTTCGCGTTTTTCTCCAGAACCTTCGTTCATCTTCCCGATATGGCGCCTCAGACAATACTGGGTACTATTCGCAGGCATAAAGTTACTCATATTTTCGCTGTCCCCCTCTTTTGGGAAAAAGTTTATGAAGAGGCTATCAGAACAATTCGAGGTCGCGGTGAAGAAACCTATGCACGTTTTCAGAAAGGAATTCGAATAGCCTCCGCGCTTGGTGATATCCCTGTTTTGGGAAAGTTTTTCTCTAAAAAAGCCTTTAAGGAAGTCAGAGAAAATCTATTTGGCGAGAGTATTTCCTTTATGATCACCGGCGGCAGCGAAATTAAAAATGAGGTTCTCCATTTCTTTAATGCAATCGGATATCCTCTGGCAAACGGATATGGCATGACGGAGATTGGAATTACCTCTGTTGAGCTCAGCACAAAATTTTCTGTCCGCTCTGCAGGTTTTGTAGGAAAGCCTCTTTCCTCTGTTGAATATAAGTTATCGGATGACGGAGAGCTTCTCGTAAGAGGTACCAGCCTTGCTTGTTCAATCATTGAAGGAGACTCTGTCAGGCTCAAAGAAAATGATTGGTTTCATACCGGCGATATGGCAGAAGAAATTAAAGGTCATTATCGTGTTTTGGGTCGAAGGGACGATCTTGTTATCGGTTCCTCCGGTGAAAACCTCAATCCCAATCTCATAGAGCCCAAAATAATGGTTAACGGTGTTAAGCGTCTTTGTCTTATACGTGATAATAACGGAGAAGCTGTTTTGCTCGCTTCTGTAGGAAGACATCTCAGTTCAGAGACTATTGAGCGCATAAACGCTGAGCTACGCGGACAGATATCTGCACTTGGATTAGGCTCGCAGCTCAGGAAAACTGTTCTTGTTGAAAATGAGCTTATGGGAGAACAGGAATTCAAGCTTAATCGCAGACGCATATCTAGAGATTATTCTGCCGGATTATTCAAGGAGGCAGCTGCAGTTTCCAATACGGATTCTGAACCCAGTGACGAACAGTATCTGCGCATTCTTGAACTATTTGCCCTTGCACTTGGAAAGTCTTCGGACGATATAACTAAGGATAGTGACTTTTTCCTTGATGAGGGCGGAAGCAGTCTGGACTATTTTGTCCTTCTAAGCGCAATTAAAGAAGAATTCAGTGTTGATGTCTCCTCTGTTGAAGGAGCAAGCCTGACCACTCCCGCAACTCTTTATAATCACATTAAAGGCGGTGGTTGATTTGTGGATCCGCTTTTGGAACGGATTTACCAAAATTACGGGCTGGCCTGTACAAAAGCTTATTTTTAGAACAAGGATTTACTGCGAAGACTCTTCTGTCCAATCTCGCAAAATTAAAGGAAACGCTATTATAATTTCAAACCACACATCTGTATTTGATTATGCTGCATTTATTTTCGTCTTTTTTTCAAGAACACTCAGATACCAGATGGCAGAAATTCTTTTCGAAAAAAAGCTTTTGGGAATTTTTCTTAAACTTCTGGGCGGAATTCGCGTAGACCGTAAAAGTCATAATTTTGGTTTTCTCGCTGCCTCGGAAAACATTCTTGATAAAGGCGGTGTTGTTGGCATATTTCCGGAAAGCCGACTTCCCCTTCCCGGAGAAGAAAGACCCATTCCCTTTAAGCCCAGCGCTGCATATCTTGCTTTAAACAGCGGCGCCAAAATAATACCCGTTTACACTAATGGCGATTATTTCAGCACAAGACATGCCCGTGTATATATCGGTAAGCCCTTCTTCGCATCTGATCTTGTTGAGGATCATCTCACAGAAAAGGAAACTATTGATCTTGTTTCACAGAAAATGCGTCAGCGCATTATAGATTTGGGGAATAAGCTAAATGAAGAAATCAGTAAAGAAAAAGGAAAAGCATCTGTTTAAAAATCTGTTTTACTGGTTTGCAATGTTAACAGGTGCCATACCGGGTTTTATCTATTTTCACCCGAAGTACATATACCCCACTGCCCAATCGAAAAAGAAAATCAAAGGCGGTGCATTGATAGTTAGCAATCATCTGAGCGTGTACGATCCCGTTTATCTGATGTTTGCTTTATGGTACAGAAGACAGAGATTTGTATGTATGAAGGAGCTTTATGCCTTCTCCTGGGCTAGGAGATTCTTCAACCTGGCTCGGTGCATCCCAATTGACAGAGAAAATCCTGATTTTGATTCCATCAGGGAAATAATCACTGCATTAAAAAATGATGAAATAGTCAGCATCTTTCCCGAAGGACATATAAATGAGGATACCGACACAATAGAGAGCTTTAAATCGGGAGCGGTTCTTATGAGCGTAATGGGCGGAAAGCCTATTATTCCTGTATATATTAGAAGGCGTCCCGGCTTTTGGGGTGGCATAACGATTGTCACCGGTGATGCTATTGATCCTCTTGCCATTTACGGACGGCGTCCCTCCGGCGAGCAGATGAATGAAGTTGCTGACATTCTTCGTCAAAAAATGTCTGAACTTAAAAGTATATCTGAGGAGAACAAATAATGATATATTCTACAAAAATTGAACGCTTTTATCCCTATATGGATTCTATCGATATTGAGCAGCTGCGCGAATACTCATCCATGAGTGAAATGTGGCAGGAATGCTCAGAGAAATTCGCAGACCGAATTGCTATTGAGGATGCAGGTAAAAAATATAGTTATAGGGATGTTGAATATTTCGCCGCAGCAATTCGTGCAAAATTAATTGCTGCAGGCTGCGAAAAAGGACTGCGCGTGGGACTTTTCGCAGAAAACAGCATTGATTTCGTTGCCGGATTTATTGCAATAACAACCCTCGGGGCCGTTGCAGCCGTTCTTCCTCCCCACCTCCCCGCTCAGGCAGTTCTTGGCTGTTCTATGCAGTTTGGACTCAAAATGCTCCTTTGCACTCCCGAAAAAAAGGGCGACACCGTCCTTTCCGGAGAAAAGCTTGGAATCCCTGTCATATGCACCGATGATGTAGGCGAAGAAAGCGTCTGCGCTGTTGCCTGCAAGGCCGAAGAAGGCTGCGCCATAGTTTTTACCGGCGGCACAACCGGCAAAAGCAAAGGCGCACTCCTCTCCAACGGCGGTGTTATGCAGGGCGTTATGTACGGTTGCCTCGGCATTAAGGGCGTATTCGCCTCCAGATACCTTCTCTGCCTTCCCCTGAGCCATGTTTTTGGTCTTATACGCAATCTTCTCACCTCCCTCAGCACCGGAAGCACCCTTTTCATCTGTCGCAATAACCAGGATCTTTTCCGCGACATTGCCGTCTTCCGTCCCACTATTCTTATCCTTGTTCCCGCACTTGCCGAAATGGCACTTGCTCTTTCAAAAAAGTTCCGCCGCAACATGCTCGGCGATGACCTTAAAACCATAATCTGCGGAGCCGCTGCAGTTCCCCCTTATCTTATTGAGGAATACGATAAGTTTGGAATTTCTCTCTATCCCGGCTACGGACTCACGGAAAGCTCCAATCTTGTAAGCGGTAACCCCGATAATATTGGCAGACCCGACTCTGTGGGTCTTCCCTTCCCCAACCAGGAGCTGCGCGTTGTTGAAGGTGAGCTTTGGCTTCGCGGAAAAAATATTATGGACGGCTATATTGGCGCCGAAAACGAAAATGCTTTCACTGAGGATGGCTGGTTCCGCACAGGTGACCTTGTCCGCTTCGATGAGGAAGGCTTCCTCTATATAACCGGACGCGTGAAGGAAATTATTGTTCTTCCCAGCGGTGAAAATATTTCTCCTGCAGAGCTCGAAGCCCATTTCCTTGAATGTATCCTCATTCAGGATTGCCAGGTGTTCGAAGACATTGCAGAGGGTGGCCGCCATATTCTTGCCCTTGAGGTTGTTCCCCGCGCTGCAGAAATCGCAAAGCTTGGAGAAAGCGCTTCCGCTGCCATTATTTCTGAGCTTGAAAAAATCAACGCATCCTTCCCTGCATTCCAGCGCGTAAGCCGCATAGAAATCCGCGACAGGGATTTCGAACGAACAAAAAGTATGAAGATTGTGAGATATCAGAAATGCAAATGAGCAGACATGAAATAACAGAAAAACTCCGGGATATTCTGGAGTTCACTCTTGGCAGCAGCCCTGAATTTACCGAGGAGTCCAGGCTTATGGAAGATCTTGGCTTCTCCTCCGTCGATATGCTTTATATGATAATTGCCACCGAGGAAAGCTTCGGAATAAGATTTGAAAATCTTGGCATCAAGGATATTACCACTGTCGGTGCCGCTATTGATTATATAGAGGGCAAGCTGAAATGAAATGGTGGCCCGAAAGCTGTGTAAGCGGCGATATGATAAGGGTTAAAGTTGGCTCAATCTGGCATTACGGCATCTTCGTCAGCGAGGATGAAGTAATCGAATTCGGCCCTCCTCCCATCAATATTTCTGCAACAGGCAATAAAGAAAACCTCATTATGTCTGCAAGCATTGACGAATTTTCCGCCGGCGGAATCGTTGAAAGAGCAATCCTTACTCGTGAGGAACATCGCAAACGCATTCCGCCAAAGAAAACCGTTGCCATTGCCCGAAGCCGCATTGGAGAAGGCGGATATGATCTTATACACAATAACTGCGAACATTTTGCGTATAAGTGCGTTTTTGGCATTGATCTTTCAACACAAACCCAATCTGTTCGTGAAAAATGGCTGAACCGCCCCATTTTTGATGTTTACATTATGAATATCTCCGATGAAACGGAGATTCATGAGGTGTTTCCAGCTCAACGGGAAGAATATATCAAAAAGACCTCCAATCAAGCGGCAAAAATTCAGCGCTACGGTGTTTGGTTTCTCCTCGAAAAAGCTATTGCCCGAAGCTTTAATATGAAAATTAGAGAAATCTCTTTTTCAGAAAACAAAGGAAAATGGAGCTGTGACAAGCTTCAATTTTCTCTCAGTCACACAAAAGGCGCAGTTGCAGTTGTTGTATCAAACGGAAACTGCGGCGTGGACATAGAAAATCTTGAAGATTTTATTTGCCGTCACAGTGACAGGGATTATTTTAAAAAGCTTGCCAAACGCATTTGCACCGGAAAAGAACTCCCCTTAGTTTCTTCTTCCGAAGACTTAATATCCTTCTGGACAAAAAAAGAAGCCATTTTTAAATGCTATGGCTCGGGAAATTTCTTTTCAAAAAAAGTTGACAGCTTTGCTCATAAGAGCGAGACAAAACTTCTCGGTTCATCGAATCAATACATCATTTCTGCCTGCGGAGAAAAACTTGAAAAAATGCGTGTTTTCATATATGAAAATAATGAAATAAGGCAGATAAATTCTGACATATAAAAGGTAGTAGTATGATAGCTGGTACTATTGTGCTTATAATTGCAGCTCTGGTCATTATATTTTGGGTTGCGCCCTGCTTTGTTATGGTCCTGCTCCTTTGTTACGGGCATTGGAACCACGACCTTGCAATGAAAAAAGATTATTATAAGCCTTTCATCAATGAAATGGAAAGCTCAATAGATTTTCTCGAGAGTCTGTCGCCCAGACGAATTAACATTTCAGCCCGCGACGGAGAAAATCTATCAGCTTTATGGTTTGACAACACTTCTTCCCATACAGTTTTGCTTGCTCACGGATTTAAGGCATCCGCATATTCTAACTTTTGTATGCAGGCTAAATTCTTTTGGGAACAAGGTTTTAACATTCTTATGATAGACCAGCGTGCCCATAGTTTCAGTGGCGGCAAGGCTGTCACATTCGGGCTTATCGAGCAGTACGATATTGAGATGTGGCTCAAATGGCTCAAAGGAAATACAAACAGTGAACATATTACAGCCTACGGTATTTCAATGGGCAGTGCTTCCATTGCTTATCTCTCATCCAAAATTGACAGGACACTCCTTGACAATATGATTCTTGATTGCGGCTTCACCTCTCCCTGTTCTCAGATGGAAAATGTTGCAAAAGAGAGGAATATTCCATGGCGTATAATGTTACCACTTGTCGGGTTGTTTAGTATTTTAATGCTGAAAGCCGACCTTAAGGAAAGCGTCAGCTCTTCTCTTTCCAAAACTGAAATACCTGCACTATTTCTGCATGGAACAGCTGACAGCGTGGTTGACCCTTCCCATTCCGAAATTAATTTCAATTGCTGCGCCTCCGAAAAGGATATACTGTTTGTTGAAAACGCCGACCATACAACAGCATTTTCCCTTGGCGGACATGCACTACGTGAAAAAATTATAGAATTTATAGATAATTATACGAGGAGATGTGTATGAAAGAGTTTAAGATTCTTGCCGATTGCTCCTGCGATCTGGAACAAAATATTTGCTCTGATCTGAATATTACTCTTATTCCCGGTCACATTCGTCTTCCTGACGGAAGCGAAGTTCCGGCATATCCGCGATGGGATGATACTTCCGCCAACGAGTTTTATTCTGCATTAAAAAAAGAACCAAATTCTTATACAACAGCTCCTCCCAATGTCTATGAATTTGAAAGTATCTTTGAGGAAATTATTTCCTGCGGAAAAGATATTCTTCTTATGACAATTTCGAGCGGAATAAGCGGCGCATATAATTTTGCTCTTCAGGCAAAAAATAACATTCTGGGTAAATATCCCGATGCAAATATAATCATTGTTGACTCTATGAGATTCGGTCCAGGCTTCGGTTTGATGGTTATGCACGCCGCTGAAATGCAAAATAATGGGCGCAGTCTCAATGAAATTGCTGCATATCTTGAAGAAAATAAAAATCGTTATCATCAGGCAGGTTGGCTGGACGATCTCTCCTTTGTTGCCAAAAAAGGCCGTATTACCCATGCCAAGGCATTTTTCGGAACACTGGCCGGTGTTAAACCAATCGGTGAGTTTGACTATAACGGGCTTACAACCGTTTTGGGAAAAGTAAAGGGCGCAAAAATGGCTTACAACGTTCTTCTCGATTATATTGAGCAGACCATCGTTTCTCCGGAGGAGCAAACTATTGTTATAGCTCATACCAGCCGTCTTAAGGAGGCTGAGGAGTATAAACGGTTTATCGGAGAAAGATTAAAAGTTAAAGATATTCTCATCAAAGATGTATATCCCTTCTGTGGAATCAATATTGGCCCGGGACTTATGGCTGCGTATTATGTTGGCAAACCCATCAGCAAGGATTTATTGGAAGAAAGAAATATACTTGAGCAGATAATATCCGGAGGTGCAAAATGAGAAAATTAAAATCTAAGTTTTCAATAGGTCTTTACGCATGTTCAGGCTTCGGCATTAACCTTCTTAACATTGTAATGGGCTCCTATCTTTGTTCCGCCCTTCTTATTGGCGGTTTCGGTACCGAAAACGCCATTTTGAACCAGACATATCTGGGTAAAGACCTGGTTATTGCTGCACTTTGGGGTACCTTTGTACTTATTGCAAAAATTCTTGACGGTATAATTGATATTCCCATGGCTGCATTCACAGACAAGCTGCGCAGCAGATTCGGACGCAGACGCCCCAGCCTTGTCATCGGTCTTGTACCTCTTCTTCTCAGCTATGTTCTCTTCCTTGCTATTCCCGATAAATCCGGTGTAAGCCTCTTGAACACAGTCTATTACTGGATTATCCTCTGTGTTTTCTATAGCTTCTACACCCTAACCATGACTACATATTACTCAACTTATACCGAGATAGTTGATAACGAAAGCGACCGACGCCTTCTCTCCAATGTCAAAGCTGTATTTGATATTTTCTATTTCATTGTCGGTTATGTTGCTATCAGAGCAATGCTCAACGGCATGAATATCCGCATTGTTGCCCTCATTGTTCTTCCCATTGCGGCTACCATGCTTATCCCCCTCTTTATGATCAAAGAGCCCAGCAACCTTGACGAAAAGAATGTTACATATAAAACCGTCGGTCTTGTCGGCTCTCTTAAGCACACCTTCAAAAACAGATCCTTCGTACTTTGGATGATCGTTCATTCCTTTATGCAGTTCGGTGTGCAGCTTTTCCTGGGTGGAATAAACGAATATTTTTCCTCCGTCGGAATGAATATGATCTTCGTAATGATGGCCACATTCGCTCCTGTTCCTTTCACATTCATTTTGTATAACAGATTTGTGCGCAAGAGAGGTTTCGGCTTCGGAATTCGCTACACCTTCATCATGTTCGGTATAGGAATGATTTGCCTTTTCGGTGTTTCCTTTATACAGGCAACCGCACTTAAAACAGTTCTTGCCATTGCCTCCGGAATTATCTGCGCATTTGCTGTAGGTGCAATTTTCGCTTCCGCATATTCCATCCCCAGCCAACTTGCTGCAGAGGAAGAAGCAAGAACCGGTATATCCAACTCTGCAATGTACTTTGCAGTTCAGGGTCTTTTTGACGGAGTTGCATCCGGTATTGGTTCAGGACTTGTTCTTACCGCCCTCAAGCAGGCTTCTCTCGGAAGAGAACCCGGCGCCATTGTATATCTCACTCTTATTGCCGGTCTTGCCACACTCGGAGCAGCATTTCTTACCGCAATTCTTCCCAAATCCGTTCTTAACATCGGCAAGAAAGAATAATTTATCTATGGAGTTAATCGCATGAATATTAAACGTATCGACGGCATTTTATTTGGTAAGATGCTGCAAAACGGACTTGCCAATCTTAAAACCATCGAGGAAAAACTGAATATGCTGAATGTTTTTCCCGTTGCGGACGGCGATACGGGAACAAATATGTGCCTAACTCTCGAAAACGGCCTTCGAACTGCAAAGCCCAACAAGGAACTTGGCACCTTTCTCCGCTCCGTAAGCGAAGGCATGCTCTACGGTGCTCGCGGAAACTCCGGTGTTATACTCTCTCAGCTTTTTAACGGCTTTGCTACGGAACTCGCCCGTTGCTACAGTGCAGCTACGGGAGAGTTTAAAAACGGCTTTTACCGCGCGTACAAAGTTGCCTACAGTTCTGTAGTTCGTCCTGTTGAAGGGACAATTTTGACTGTAGCAAGAGAAGGAATAGAAAATATTCGTCATCAGATAAGGCGCGATACAAGCATTGAGCAGTTTTTTTCAATGTATATTGCTGAGATGCAGAAAAGCCTTTCCTACACTCCTCAGCTTCTTCCCGAACTGAAGGAGGCCAATGTTGTTGACAGCGGCGCAATGGGCTACATAGCAATAATTGAAGGAATGCTGAAATATCTCTACGGAGAAAATATTAAGTATACGCCCACTACCGTTAAGGAGAACAGTGATCCCGATTTTTCTCTCTTTGATGAAAACAGCAATTTCCTTGAAGGCTATTGTATGGAGTTTATTCTTCAGCGTCTCAATAATAATGCATACGATAGTTCCTTCCGAATGGCTTCATATTTAAAAGATCTTGAAGTCCTCGGTAACTCCATTGTTGCAATTGAAAACGGCTCCCGCGTAAAAATTCATATTCACACTCGTGTTCCCGGCAGAATTATTGAGCTTAGTCAGCGTTACGGCGAGTTTATCAGCTTCAAGCTTGAAAATATGCAGCTCCAGCATAATGAAAAGCTGGAAATGGACAAAAAACTGCAGCCCAAATCCGTTCTTTCCATTATTTCCGTTGTTAACGGAGAGGGAATGAAGGAAATATTCTCAGGCATAGGCTGCGACATTATTCTTGAAGGCGGAGCTTCTTCAAACCCCTCCGCTCAAGACTTTGCCGAGGCTTATTCTTCCGCTAACGCGGACTATATCGTTGTGCTTCCCAATGATAAAAACATTATTGCTGCCGCAAAACAGGCTGCAGAGCTTCGCAAGATGGAAAATGTGATCATTCTTCCCACAAGAAATATGGTCGAAGGCTATTTCACACTTGCAATGGATGTTCCCGACAGCAAGGATGCGCAATTCAGGATCCGCCAAATGAAAAGTGGTGCAGAGTCAATTCACACTGTTTCCCTCGCTCTTGCCGCAAGAGACAGCAGCTACCATGGAATACAATGCAAAACCGGAGACTGTCTTGCTTTCCTTGACGGCGAACTTGCTGCAGTTGATTCCCAGCTTTCTTCTGCCCTTGTTTCTGCTCTTCTCACCGAGTCCATAGAGGAAAAATCTGCTTTTGTCCTCTTCCGCGGTAAAGAGGTTGCCGAAACCGAAGAAGAGAAGCTTTCAGAAATACTCTCTGAAAAATTTCCGGATATTGAGCTTAGTTTTCTTTACGGAGGACAAATCATATATCCCTGGCTTATAGGAATTCTTTAAAAATGAAATGGATACTTATAATTATTCTTATTATCATAGCAATTAATATTTTGGTCTTTTTAATACTCTCGGCCGTTCTATACTCTGCCCTTCTTGTCCGCACCAAGAAAGAAAAATGGGGACGGAATGTAAGTATGCCTGAAGACCCAGAATATGTTGCCATGTATAACGAGGGTCTAAAGTGGGGTGAAGCCTACAAAGCCCACTGTCGCGAGCTGAACATTAAAAACGGCAGGCTCAGACTCTTCGGCGAATATTTTGATTTTGGCTCAGATAAAGCAGTTATAATTATTCCGGGAAGGATGGAGTGCTGCTCCTACTCATTCAGCTTTGCAGAGCCGTATCGCAGGGCCGGCTATAACGTCCTTGCAATAGACGTTCGCGCTCACGGTCTCTCCGACGGAAAAATCTGCGCTCTCGGCTACAAGGAATACAGCGATGTAATTGCATGGGGCAAGTATCTGCACGAAAAACATTGCATAAAAGAAATAGTACTTCACGGCATTTGCATCGGCGCATCTACCGCCCTCTTTACAATGGTTTCCGAGAAATGCCCCGATTACTTCCGAGCCATGGTAGCTGACGGTATGTATGTCAGCTTCGGAGAAAGCTTCAAAAACCATATGATAGAAAAAAAGCGTCCTCTATTCCCCTTCTATCCTCTGGTAATGCTTTATATACGTCTTATTTCCGGCGTTGATGCTGTTCACGATGGCCCTATTCGCAGAATACCGAAACTGAAAAAACCTATATTATTTATTCACAGCCGAAAAGATATATATTCTCTCCCCGAGAAGACCGAGGAGCTTTATGCGCTTTGCGGCTCGCAGTTCAAAAACATAGTCTGGTTTGATGAAGGTGGGCATTCCCGTGTTCGCTTCAACAATACCGATGAATATGATAATGCAATAAAATACTTTCTTGATTCTTTGCCCAAAAAGGATTAAATTAACTGTGTAAATACCCTACAGTCAAAATTGGCTGTTTGGTAAATATATTTTGTAAAGGAAAGAGAAACTATGGAAAAACAGATTAGTACCGGCAGCGTTCTTGCATGGGGTATTGTTGCTCTCGCACTTTGCTATATACCCATTCTCGGCATAATCTTTGCTTGCATTGCAAGAGGCCGCGCAAAGAACTTTATCAGACTTAACGGAAGCGCATACGGTCCCGCAAAGGTCGGCAACATTCTCAGCAAGATTGCTTTCCCTATCAGCATCGTTATGCTCGTCATCTGGGTCATCTATGCTATTGGTCTCGGTGCTCTCATTGCCAACCTCTAATCATAATCAGTACTCAGTAAATTTATAAAAGCAGGCATTTTCACGGATTGCTCCTTGAAAATGCCTGCTTTTATATTATAATTACAACTAACATTAAGAATTTGGTATATCCCGTCCAATATACGGCAATAATGAGGATATGCCGTGAAAGGAGAATGCTTCATGGCTGAATACTGGGCAAAGCAGCCCCGCAGGAGATGTAAATTCAAAAAATTGGCCATAGGCATTATCATAGCAATCCTTGTTTATTCAGTTCTTTCAATGATTGGCTCATCAGTTGTATTCGGAATTATGTTTGCGAGACGTCCCCTTACACCTGATACCCTTGAATTATTTTACAGCCATATAAACAGCGATGATTACCCCAGAAGTGAACACTGCTTTATTTCCGGAGATAATGTTCTGCAGGGATATCTTTACGGCGAAGAAAACGAAAACGGAATAATTATAATGGTCCATGGTGTCGGCGCCGGAGCAGACAGCCATCTTGCGGAAACTCTTGATTTCGTAGACCGAGGCTGGACTGTTTTCAGCTTTGACGGCACCGGTTCAAGGGAGAGCGAAGGGAAAAGTCTTGTTGGTTTCAGCCAGATGAACCTTGACCTCAGCGCCGCAATAGAATATGTTTCTTCCCGTTTTTCAGATAAACCCATATTCCTTTATGGGCACAGCATGGGCGCATATGCCTCGGCAACCGTTCTTGATAACTATCCCCAAATTAAGGCTGCAGCCCTTCTGGCGGGGTTTAATGAGCCCGTTGAAACTATGTATTACCACGCATCAATCCGCGTTGGTCCAATTGCAGCCCTCGAATACCCCTTCCTTGTTCTCCATAACAAAATGCTGTTTAGAGACGCAGCAAATGAGTCAGCTGTATCGGCTATAAACAAAACCAATATTCCCGTTTTGATTATACAAGGTAGCGAAGACGATATTGTTGACAACAATATCAGCATATACAGCAAGCGAGATGAGATAACAAATCCTAATGCAATCTATCTATATACTGAAGAAAATTACAGAAATATGCATTCAACCCTTTGGCGAACAAGTGATGCAGCAAAATATTACAATGAAATGCAGGGTGAGCTTTCTAAATTGAGAAAGGAATACGGTAATCCTCTCAGCGGCGAAATTCTATCAGAGTTTATTAGCAATCTTAACAGAGAGCGGCTGTATGAGCTTGATAAAGATTTTATGGAAGAAATATCCGCTTTCTTCCTTGAAAACGCAGCATAAAAAAGGCAGAACAAATGTTCTGCCTTTTTATTATTCAACAGGACACATGCGCCCTGTATGGTCTATTTCATATTCACCCTTAAGAAGAATTTCGCTCACTGGTACTATTTTATAGCCTTCGGCAAGTAGATACTCTATAATTGACGGAAGAGCTTCAGGAGTATGTTTTGCCGCATTATGAAAAAGAACAATACTTCCGCTTTGTACAGCCTTACATACTCTTGAATTTATATCAGATGCTGATAAATCCTTCCAATCAAGACTATCTACATCCCACTGGATAGTATGTATGCCCATTGAGTTTAGTGTTGAGATAACATTATCATTGTATTCACCGTAGGGGCAACGAAAAAGAGTGGGTCTGGCTCCGGTAACGGCTTCAATCTTGTCGCAGCTTCTGTTTATATTTGCTGCAATTTGCTCAGAGCTGAGGCTATTAAAATGTGCATGGTCATCAGAGTGGGTCATCACCTCATGTCCAGCATCGTGCAGAGCTTTTACAGATTCGGGGTATTTATCCACCCACTGCCCCACTACGAAAAATGTTGCCTTCACATTATACTTGCTTAAAATATCTATAAGCTGTTGGGTGTCTTCATTACCCCAGGCTGCATCAAATGTGAGGGAAACCGCTTTATCATCTCTTTTAACACAATATACCGGCAGTTTTCTGTCCGTTTTGGCAGCAGTGATTGCAAGAGGACTGTTGACAATACTAAAAATAACAACTACCGCAATTATCATGGAAAGAAAACTAATAAACTTTTTCTTTCTCAAAAGCAGTGATTTAAACGTATCCATAACTATACCTCCGAATAGTGTTTGTACAATCTATGAGGCATATGGATACTTGATAACAAAAAAAGAGTCCGTAAGGACTCTTTTTTTATTCAGTCATTTTCAAAAAATGTTCTTCGTCAATAATGGGAATTCCAAGACTTTCGGCTTTTGTCAGCTTGCTACCTGCGGCTTCACCCGCAAGAACATAGCCCGTCTTTTTACTAACGCTTCCGCTGACCTTGCCGCCGAACTTTTCGATAATTGAGGCAGCTTCATCGCGGGTATAGTTGGGAAGCGTTCCCGTGAGAACAAAGGTAATACCCGCAAAACGCTGGTCAATAACATCCTCATCGCTCTCAAAACTTACTCCCGCAGCTCTCAGAAGCTCAATCTGATGCAAAGACTGGGGATTTTCGAAATAGTCAACGATATTTTCAGCGGTTATCTGACCTATATCGGGAACCATAAGAAGCTCAAGAACATTGGCCTTAATAAGATTATCGAGGCTTCCGAAATGTCGTGCAAGAACTTTTGCGGCCTTTGCACCGACCTGACGAATACCAAAAGCACATATAAGCTTTGCAAGGCCTGCGCTTTTACTCTTTTCGATTGCGTCAACAAGATTCTCGGCGCTTTTCTTGCCCATTCTGTCGAGAGAAGCCACAGACTGAGGCTCAAGGTAATACAAATCAGCGGGCGAATTAATAAGCTGCGCATTTACAAGTGCTTCAACCACAGCAGGGCCAAGTCCCTCAATATCCATCGCCTCCTTGGAAGCGAAATGGCAGATATTACGAAGCTTCTGGGCGGGACACTCCGCGCCCGTGCAGCGCATTGCCGCGCCGTCCTCATCTCTTACAACGGGACTTCCGCATTCGGGGCAAACATCGGGCAGACGGAACGGACTTGTACCTTCGGGTCTGAGCTTAAAATCCACTTCAACTACTTCGGGAATAATCTCTCCCGCTTTCTGCACAATCACAGTGTCACCAATGCGAACATCCAGCTTATCTATAAAATCCTGATTATGCAGCGTTGCATTTGTGACAGTGGTTCCCGCAAGCCGAACAGGCTCAACAACAGCCTTAGGGGTAAGCACACCCGTTCTGCCAACCTGAACCACAATATCAACAACCTTGCTGGGCTTCTTCTCAGGGGGATATTTATAGGCAACAGCCCAACGGGGTGCTTTGCTTGTGCTTCCAAGGTTTTCACGCAATGCAAGCTCATTGATCTTGATAACCGCTCCGTCCATTTCATAGGGGAAGGAATCTCTGTTCTCACCTATCCACTCAATGTGGCTTATGCAGTCATTAATATTATCAAACACCTTATAGGGAACAACATCGAAACCGTAGGATTTAAGAGCATCAAGAGTTTCCGTATGGTTGGAAAACTCGTGAGTGCTATACTGAATATTATATACAATGAGATCCAGACGGCGTGAAGCAGTAACTTTTGAATCGAGCTGACGCAAAGAGCCGGCTGCAGCATTACGGGGATTTGCCAGAAGACTCTCCCCTTTTATCTCTCTATCCTTGTTGAGCATATCAAAAGTCTCTTTTGACATATAAACCTCTCCGCGGACAATGAGTCTTTCGGGAGCGTTTACAAGCTTTTGAGGAAGAGAACGAATGGTTTTAAGGTTTTCTGTAACATCTTCGCCGGTCTGACCGTCGCCTCTCGTTGCGCCGCGTACAAAAATTCCGTTTTCATACTCAAGAGCGATGGAAAGTCCGTCAATTTTAGGCTCCACATCGTAGGTGTGATTTTCTTCAAGAGCCTTCTCTACACGCTCGCCAAAAGCAGCAAGCTCCTCGTGGGAGAAAACATCGGTGAGGCTTTCGAGAGGCACCTGATGCTTGACGGGACTGAACTGATTGCTGACCTTTCCTCCCACCTTCTGCGTGGGAGAAGAAGCATCCTTGAACTGTGGAAACGCATCCTCCAGATCCATAAGTGTATGAATAAGCTTATCATACTCGAAATCGGAGATGGTAGGGGCATCCTCATCATAATATCTTCTGGAATGCTCCTCAACCTCAGCTCTCAGAGCCAGTATTTTTTCTCTTGCTTCATTAGCTGTCATAATTCTCACTCCACATCAACATAGGTTTCCGGCACTTTTCCGACTATTACTGTTTCAGCAATAAGCACATTGCTCTCAACTCTCGTAGTCAGAACATCCCATGGAATTAGTATGTCAATATCAACATCAACTTTTAATATGATTTTATGCTTCGCCTGATTTATACCTGTTGAAATAATTTCATTCTCTATATCGATATAAGAACTTGTAAGAGTAATAACCTCAACGGGAACTTCAGGTCCTTTGCCCATAAGAATATTTGAACCCAAAAGGTTTCCTATGGGCACTCTTATATCCAGTATACCGTTTTCCGCTGCCTCAACAACCTCACTAAGGATTTGAGCGGAAACAGCGTTTATACGTGACATATTCGCGCTAATAGCGGCAACATTACCGTTTATATCCTTTTCTATGGTCACGAAGTAATCGTATGTATAGTCACCTTCTGCCATAATATGGCTGACGGTATCATTTACAGCAAGTGTTACCATATCTGTTGCGTCACTGATTGCCATTTCGCCGGTGAGTCTGCGCAGATATGAAACCGCCTTGAATCCAAATACAAGAGCGGAAACTATAAGAATTAAGATTAAAGCCGGCATAATATTAATTTTGCCGGCTCTGATCTTTCTTAAACTGATTCGTCTCGCCCTTCCCGCCATAAAATCACCTCGGTAATTTTATGACAGAAATATGCTATTTAATCAGAATACAAGTTTTCCCTCTGCAATTTTCTCAAGAAAAAAATATGAAAGCTTGTACATATCTTCAAATTCTGAAATTTTAAGTACGCAGGCAGGAGAATGAATGTTTCTGACGGCGCAGCTGATCGCTGCAGTGTGTACTCCTGCGCGGGAGCGCTGGATGGAATAGCCGTCGGTGCCACCTGCGATACGGGTCTTTGTCTGCCACTTGATGCCAATTTCGTCGGCAAGGGCGGTAATAGCGGAATACATAGCCTTGTCATAGACAGTTCCTCCATCCATAAAAGGAACTACAATACCCTTTCCCGCAGTGCAGATGCGTTTGGAAGCTGCAATTCCGGGAAGGTCGGTTGCGGTAGTACCTTCAAGAACAAGGGAAATATCGGGGCAAAGCCTATTGGCAGCAACACCAGCGCCTCTGGCTCCGATTTCCTCCTGAACAGAGAATACAAAGGTCACATCGCAGGGCAGTTCACTTTCAATAAGCTTAAGCGCCGCGGCACAGCCTACTCTGTCATCAATAGCTTTAGCTTTCAGCCAGCCATCGCCAAATTCAACAATATTATTGTCAAAAGCACAGAAGTCACCTAGGAAGGTGAGCTTTTCTGCACTATCCTTATCGCAGCAGCCAATATCAATGTAAAGCTCATCGACAGCGGGAACCTTTCCATCCTCATCGGCAGTGGTTTGATGAATTGCTTTAACGGCAATTACGCCGGGAATTCTGTTTTCACCGACAAATACTTTCTTGCCAATAAGCACGCGTCGGTCAATACCACCCACGCAGCCAAATCTGAGGTAACCCTCATCGGTAATTCCCATAACGATGAAGCCAACTTCATCCATATGAGCGCATATCATTATTTTCTGAGAAGGTACTACCCTTCCCTTCTTGAAAATATAAAGATTTCCAAGAGGATCGGTGATCACAGAATCCGCATAAGGAAGTGCGCGTTGGAGAATATAGTCTCTGACTTCGTCCTCAAAACCGGAAACCCCGTTAAGGTAGCAAAGAGTTTTTAAAGTATCAAGCATCTTATTGCACCTCCTCTGGATCGCTGAGAAATTCAGAAAGCAGATTTACAATTTTCTCTCCGTCGGAAATAAGGCAGGTTTCAACAGGAGAATGCATATACTTAAGAGGCAAAGATACTATCGCCGTAGCAACGCCCTGTCTGCTGGTCTGGATTGCCCAGGCGTTCGTACCGCTGTTTCCGGGCAGAACTTCAAGCTGATAATCAATGCCGCAGCTGACAGCCTTATCAATTATTTTGCGGGTAAAAGCACGATTGGTATTGGGTCCAACGGCAATTGCAGGACCTCCGCCCATTTTGAGGCACTTATATTCAGGAACATCGGGAGTTTTTCCGAAGGTAACATCAAGGATAACAGCATAATCAGGGGCGACACCGAAGGCACCGGTAACCGCTCCGCGAAGTCCGATTTCCTCCTGAACAGAGAAAAGGCAGTAGACATCAGCATTGCATTCCGTTTTGGAAAGAGCCTCCATAGTCTTGATAATTATTGCAGCGCAGCTACGGTCATCAAGACTTTTCCCGCAAATTGACTCTTCTCCCATACGGAATGCGCCGCCGCCATAAATGCAGGGTGTTCCAACGGGAACTGCTGCCTTGGCTTCATCCTCGCTCATTCCGATGTCTATGTAGAGGTCGTCAATGCCAAGGGCTTTACTCATATCCCCGGAAGAAAGAGCATGAGGGGGCATAACATCGATAACACCATAGATGGGCTTATCAGTAAGAACAGTAACTTCGGCAGCAGGAAGCATTCTGGGATCAATGCCTCCCAGAATGTTAAAGCGGAGATATCCGTTTTCATGACCTGTAACCATAAGGCCGATTTCGTCCATATGAGCATCAAGAAGCACAGCGGGAGCATTCTCTTTGCCGCAGCGCTTAACCGCAATGAGGTTTCCCATTACATCGGTCTTAACTTCATCAACATAGGGTCTTATCTTTTCTTCGATAAGGCGGGACACGGACTCTTCAAAGCCGGCGGGACCCGAAGCAGCACAAAGCTCAAGTATAAGATCAGCAAGCTCCATATCAGTTAAGCCCTCCTATTATCTCTTTAAATCTTTTACCACGCTCGGCGAAGTTTTTAAACTTATCGAAGGATGCGCAGGCAGGAGACATTATTACAACATCGCCCTCTGAGGCAGATGCTGCAGCCGCAAGCACAGTCACAGTAAAATCATCGAAAACATAAATAGGAAGAGCGGAGCTATCATATCCCTCGGCGCTCTCAACGGCAATCTTTATCTTCTCGGCAGTATGTCCGCAAAGATAAAGTGCCTTGACACTTTTAATTGCTTCTTCCGCAAGAGGCTCAAAACCGATCTTCTTATCATATCCGCCGGCGATAAGAATTGTTTTTTCCTTAAAACTCTTCAGACCGGCAACGGTGCGGCTGGGGGAAGACGCAATAGAGTCGTTATAATAGCGTACTCCTTTATGAACACGTACAAGCTCAATTCTGTGCTCCACACCGCCGAAATTCCTGGCGACGGAGATGATGCTTTCCCTGGAAACAAGGCCCTCAGTGGCGGCTATAGCTGCCATATAGTTTTCAACGTTATGCTCGCCGGGGAGAAGAATATCAGCCTTGTCTACAATCTTCTCTCCGTTAAAAAATATAGCCTCATCTTTTATGCAGCATCCTTTTTCAACTTCCTTCAAGCGGCTGAAAAAGCTTACGGAGGAGCTAGCCTCTCCGGCATAAGAAGCCGTTATCTCGTTATCGAGATTAAGAACAAGGCGATCATGTATGTTCTGACCGGTAAAAATGTTCTTTTTTGCAATCTGATAATCTTCATAAGAGGGGTGAACGTCAAGATGATTGGGAGAAATATTGGTGATAACAGAAACATTTGGATGGCAAACCATACTGTGTAGCTGAAAAGAGCTGAGCTCCAAAACGGCCACATCATCCTTACTCATCTGAGGAACATCACAGAGCAAAGGCTTGCCAATATTTCCACCGAGGTGCACCTTATAACCCTCTGCCTTGAGAAGCTCGGAAATAAGCGTAGATGTGGTGGTCTTTCCGTCTGAGCCGGTAATAGCAATTATCCTGCAGGGGCAAAGAGCAAAGAAGGCCTCCATCTCGCTGGTTACGAGACTCCCCTGCTCCTTTGCTTTGTCAAGGAACATGGGATGAAGGCCGGGAGTGCGGAAAATAACGTCAAAATTAAGCTCGGAAAGATAATCCTCGCCAAGCTTGAATTTTACACCGAGAAAGGAGAGTTCTTCAAAAACATCTCCAAGAGCCTGTGCAGAGCGTTTGTCGCAGGCGGTTACATCGCAGCCCTCTCCTGCCAGAAGGCGGATAAGGGGAAGGTTGCTTACGCCTATGCCAATAACAGCAATGGATTTATCTTTAAGTCCGTTAACATATTCATTAAGTGTCAAATTATTCACCTCTTTAATTCGTTAATTATAACTCAATACTTATATAAAAACAATCTTTTTATTGACTTTACTCCTTCCCTTTAGTAAAATCTCATTTGCGAGTAGGCCGAACGACCGCGGGCAAGAGCCGAAAGGCTCTGCGTGAGGAAAGTCCGGGCTCCATAGGGCAAGGATAACGGGTAACGCCCGCCAGGGGTGACCCTCGGACAAGTGCAACAGAAATATACCGCCTCAACTTGTTGGGGTAAGGGTGGAAAAGTGGGGTAAGAGCCCACTCGCCGCGTGGAGACACGTTGGCGCTGTAAACTCTATCCGGAGCAACGCCGTGGAGGAACAATAGGTTGGCCCGACCGTTCCGGGGAGGCGGCTTGAGCCTGTTGGCAACGACAGGCCACAGATAGATGGTCGTTTAAGACAGAACCCGGCTTACAGACCAACTCGTATCGTGGGGGTGTTCAGTTAACTGCTGAACACCCCCAAATATTGTGGTTTTTTAATGAAAATTTATCTTATTTTCTATTGACATTGACAAAACCGCGTGTTATATTATTATGGCCGCATTGAGAAGGTTTAAGTGAAATGTGGTTTCCACCTTAAAAGCGAGTCTGCAAAAAGAAAGGCAGGTGCAACCAAATGAAGCATGCAATCATCGTAACCGGTGGCAAGCAGTACCGTGTTGCCGAGGGTGACGTTATCTTCGTAGAGAAGCTCGACGTCGAAGCCGGCGAAACCGTTAAGTTTGACCAGGTTCTTGCAGTCATCGACGAAGAGTCCTCCCTTTTCGGAACTCCCGTTGTTGAGGGCGCAGTCGTTACCGCCAGCGTCGTCAAGAATGGCAAGAGCAAGAAGATCCGCGTCTACAAGATGAAGCCCAAGAAGGGTTATCGCAAGACCCAGGGCCACAGACAGCCTTACACTAAGGTTCAGATCGAAGCTATCAACGCATAAGTTTTCCGCGAGTATTATTTTGACACATGGAGGTGTAACCTAATGGCACATAAAAAAGGTATGGGTTCTACCCGTAACGGTCGCGACAGCGAGTCCAAGCGTCTCGGACCCAAGAGAGCCGATGGTCAGTTCGTTCTGGCCGGCAACATCCTTGTCAGACAGCGCGGAACTAAAATCCACCCCGGCACCAACGTTGGTAAGGGTGGCGACGACACTCTGTTCGCCCTTGTGGACGGCACTGTGAAGTTTGAGCGCATGGGCAAGGACCGCAAGAAGGTCTCTGTTTACGAAATCGCTCAGTAATTGAGGATTTAAAAGACCGGACTCGATTATTTATCGCGTCCGGTCTTTATTTTTCACTTGCTATATAAAGCATATTTGAAATATAATTAATTTGACTAAAATAAGGAGGTCATATAAATGGCAACTTCCTTTGTTGATAAAGCTACAATTAAAGTTATCGCCGGCAAGGGCGGCAATGGCGCTGTTGCCTTCCACCGTGAAAAATATGTTGCTGCAGGCGGTCCCGACGGAGGTGACGGCGGTCGCGGCGGCGATATCATCGCCGTTGTTGACGATCATATGTCCACCCTTATGGACTTCCGTTATAAGCGCAAGTATGTTGCTTCCAACGGAATGGACGGTCAGGGCAGACGCTGCTCCGGCCGCGATGGCGAAAGCCTTGTAATCAAAGTTCCCAGAGGCACTCTCATTCGCGATAAAGAAACCGGTCTTATCATACACGACATGTCCGATAACGAACCTTTTGTTGTTGCAAAGGGCGGCAGAGGCGGCTGGGGCAACCAGCACTTTGCTACTCCCACCCGTCAGGTGCCCCGCTTTGCAAAGCCCGGTCTTCCCGGTGAAGAGCGGGAGATCATCCTTGAACTTAAGCTTCTTGCCGATGTAGGTCTCGTTGGCTTCCCCAATGTTGGCAAGAGCACTCTCCTTTCCGTTGTCAGCAAGGCTCATCCCAAAATCGCCAACTACCACTTCACTACCCTCTTCCCCAATCTGGGCGTTGTGTATGTCACCGAGGGCGTCAGTTTTGTAATGGCGGATATCCCCGGCATTATTGAGGGAGCAAGCGAAGGCGCAGGACTCGGACACGATTTCCTTCGCCACATTGACCGCTGCCGTCTGCTTATCCACCTTGTCGATGTCGCAGGCAGCGAAGGCCGTGATCCCATTGAGGATTTTGATGCCATTAACAAAGAGCTTCATGATTACAGTGAGGAACTTGCATCCCGCCCCCAGATAGTTGTTGCCAACAAGTGTGATCTTCTCGGCGATGACAGGGAGCCTATTGAGCGTTTCAAAGCTCATGTAGAAGCTCAGGGATATCAGTTCTTTGAGATGAGCGCAGTTGCCCATCAGGGAACCCGCGAGCTTGTCAAGCACGCCGCATCCATGCTCGACACCCTCCCCCCTGTCGTTCACTACGAAGCCGACTATGTTCCCCCTGTTCCCACTATCGATACCAGCGCTGAGCTCACTATTGAAAATCCCGAAGAGGGATATTGGATCGTTGAAGGCCCCTGGCTTGAAAAACTTCTTGACAGCACCAATCTCAATGACGTTGACGGAAGAGTTTACTTCGACCGCGTTCTCCGCGAGGCAGGCGTATTTGACCGCCTTGAGGCAATGGGCATCGAAGACGGCGATACCGTTGCAATGTATTATCTCCAGTTTGAATATCAGAGCTGATAAAAAATCCGCAGACATTTTGTCTGCGGATTTTTTAATCAAAGCGGCAAATAAAGGCCTCATTGGCAAAAGCTTCAAAGCAAAGCCTTATCTGCTCTTCGTTATTCTTTTCGCGCGAAAGTATGGGAAGTTCGTTCAAGGCAAACCACTGCGTTTCTGTTGTCTCAATATTTTCCTTAAATTCACCGCCAATGTAGCTGCAGAGAAAAAATATTTTGTAGACGCTTAAGGCGCTCTCCATTCCCAAACCGTTATTTTTCTGCCAGTCCTGAACAGCAATAAGGCGAACAGGCTTCACAATTGCTCCCGCCTCTTCAATTGATTCTTTGACAGCATTTTCAGCAGCGCTGAGTCCAACATCAGCCCAACCGCCCGGCATGGACCATAGTCCATTATTCTCTCTGGCCAACAGAATTTTATTATCCTTAATTATTGCTGCACGTACATCCACTTTGGGAGTTTGATAACCCTTTTCGCAGCAGAAAATATCTTTTACTTTTTCAATGGGAGTTTCACTTATTTCAGAAAGCATTTCCGCGGAAATTTCACGGATGCGCTCAAACCGCTCTATATCATAATTATCCTTACTGTAATGAAGGCCGGCTTGTGCAAGGCTTTGAAGCTCTCTTGCCCATGCTATTATTCTATCTTTCACTGCGCATACCTCCCATATAGTCTTGGATTTAATATAGCATCATATGCACTAATAATCAAACCAAAACAATTAAAAGAAGCATCGGAACAAAGTCCGATGCTTCTTTTAATTGTTACTGAAGCTTTTTCATATTGAAACTCTTGCTGTCCTTGTATGCGCGCTTAAGGAAAATCCACTCACCAAGGAAGGCAAAGAGAAGACCCAAGCCAATATTGGAAAGAGTGATACGCAGATATTCAGCATCTTCCGCAAGAAGAACAGAAATAATATAAAATATATCTCTCATCTCAAAACCGGGAAGCTCGCCGGCATTTATCATCTGTGCAACAGTGAAATAATCAGATGCAAAGGTACCGATCACAACGCCCACAATTGCTGCAAAGGCCAAAATAACAACCTTGCCCTTGCCATTTTTTCCTCCAAGAAGTCTGTAAAAGCGTTCGGCCAGCCATCCAATCACAATGCCAACAATAGAAGCCATATAACCCATATAAAGAACAATAGCCCAAACAACGGCACCGATAAGGCCGCCAATAATAGCACCGATTAAGCCAGCAACATAAGAACCCTTGTTTTCTACTTTTGCAGCTGCTGCTTCATTTTCCGCTTCAACAGATATTTTTTCAGCGCACGCAGGGTGAAGGTTATACGCAATACCGTTAATGAGCATCCAATTATCAGCGGAAATTTCCATACCGCACTGAGTGCAGACATTTGCAGGACTTGCTTCGTATTCAGAAAGAAGAGGCATGAAGAAATCAACAAACGCAGAAATCTTTTTCATAGTGCCGGGATTATCATGGAAAGTGATCAAAACAGCATCAAAGGTAAACTCCAGCTTTTGAACACGGAATTCTTTCATAAGATTATGTTCATTAACAACATTCATTAGCTGCTGTTTCTTTTCAACATCAAAAAAGCGGGTAGTGATAATAATGGCCTTAAACCCTGAACCCTCAAACATGGTAGCAGCGAAGTTACGAAGTTTTCCGTAAGCAACTCCGTTAGAAACCTTCAAACCATTTTCGGCTGCGAATTTTTTCAGACCAGATCCTATCATAGTTTCAATGACTCCTTTATCTTTTTCGCATTGAAATTATATCATAATATCCCTATTAACTCAATCCTTAAATTAGAATAGTTGCTGTCTATACAATCCGAAAGGGATTTTCCACGCCTGCTTCATCATTGATAAAAGCCTGAATGCAGTTTCTTACCATATCATCAACGGATTTTGATGTGTAAAAAGCTATGTGAGGCGAAATTATAACGTTTGGCATATCCCTTAGGATCGAAAGGGCTTTGTTTTTAATAACGTCTGATTTTCTGTTGTAATAATATAAGTCAAATTCATCCTCTATAACATCAAGACCGCAACCTGAAATATTGCCCTCATAGAGAGCGTCAATAAGCGCCCAACTATCAATTAGTCCTCCTCTTGCAGTGTTAATAATTACCGAGCCCTCGGGCATAAGAGCTAAAGAGTTTCTATTAATTATATGCTTTGTTTCGCTGCGAAGCGGAGCATGAAGCGAAAACATATCGCAGGTTGAAAACAGCTCTTTTAGTGGCAGGTATTTTATTCCTTCAATTTCCTCAGGTGATGGATCATAGGCATAAACATCACATCCAAATCCTCTTATCAGTTCTATATATCTTTTACCGATTGTACCTGTCCCTATTACTCCGACTCTTCTATCTGACAAATTGCAGCCTCTCAGACCTTTAAGAGTAAAATCATTAATTGCGGATCTCTGCATTACGCGTTTCATATTCCGCAGACTCATTAAACTAAGCATCAGTGTAAATTCCGCAACAGCATCAGGACTATACGCAGAATTTGAAATTTTAATACCAATATTTTTCGCGTGTTTACAGTCGATATGATCAAAGCCTACGGTTCTGGTTCCGACCATTTTAACGCCGATATTTTTGAACGAATCAAGTATGGTATTATTTATAGGATTAGTCAGTACAGACACATAATCGCAGCCTTCAGCAAGATAAATGTTATCGTCTCTGACAGACTGCTTTGTACACTTTATATCAAGGCCATAAATTGATGAATATTTTTCAAAGCACTGCATTTCATCATAAGGTCTGCAGCCATAAGCAAAAATTTTCATTTTTACAACATTTTCCTTCCATATTGTAAATATAGAAATTAACTATTTTAATGCAGAATCATAGCATATATACAAAATACAAATTAATAATTTAACTTTTGAAATAGCTATTTACAAAAATGCTACAAACTTTTATAATTTAATCATAAGAATAAAACATTACGAAAGGAATTATATTATGGGATTTTTGACCGGAAAAACCGTTATCATCACCGGCGCCGGCCGCGCCACTCTTTCTGACGGAACTTGCGGCTCCATTGGATACGGAATTGCAACCGCTTACGCCAAGGAAGGTGCCAACATCGTCATTACCGGACGCAATGTTAAAAAACTTGAAGAAGCAAAAGAAGAACTCGAAAGACTTTACGGAGTAAATGTTCTCTATGTTCAGGCCGATGTTTCTGCTAATGCTGACAACGAAGCTGTTGTAAAAGCAGTTGTTGACAAGACCATTGAGTCCTTTGGCAGAATTGATGTCCTCATCAACAATGCTCAGGCCTCCGCTTCCGGCGTTCCTCTCGCCGACCACAGCACCGAACAGTTTAATCTTGCCCTTTATTCCGGCCTTTATGCAGCTTTCTACTATATGAAAGCATGCTACCCCTATCTCAAGGAATCCCGCGGCAGCGTCATTAATTTCGCTTCCGGCGCAGGACTTTTCGGAAACTTCGGCCAGTCTGCCTACGCTGCAGCAAAAGAAGGCATCCGCGGTCTCAGCCGTGTTGCCGCCACAGAATGGGGTCCCGACGGCATAAACGTCAATGTTATCTGCCCTCTTGCATGGACCGCACAGCTTGAAAACTGGGCAAACGCTTATCCCGAAGCATTCAAAGCCAATGTAAAAATGCCTCCCATGGGTCATTACGGCAATGTTGAAACCGAAATCGGACGCGTCTGCGTTCAGCTGGCTCACCCCGACTTCAAGTATCTCACCGGCGAGACCCTTACTCTTGAGGGCGGCATGGGTCTTCGTCCCTGATTTATCCAAATTATTACAAAAAGGAGCTCATTTGAGCTCCTTTTTTCTTTATTATTATTTTTTCATATGCTATAATGCTTACATCATAAACAACGGAGGCTCAATAATGAAATATAACTATGACCCTATGTATACCGTTTCTCTTTTTGAAAAGCTCGTTAATGTTCCTTCTCCTGTCGGTTATTTCAGAGAGATGAATCCAGTTATTGAGGAGATCGCTTCTTCTCTGGGCTGCTCCGTAAGCTATGACAATAAATCCACTGCATATATAACTCTGGATGGCTGTGATAACAGCAAGACCGTTATGATAGGCGCTCATCTTGATACTATCGGTCTTATTGTCCGCTGTATAGACAGCAACGGCATGATTCGCGTTCGTCAGCTTGGCGGAATTAACTTCAGTTCCATAGAGGGCGAAACCGTTCATATCCACACCCGCGAAGGCAGAAGCTACAGCGGACTTGTTACCATTACTTCTCACTCTGTCCATGTTTTTGAGGATGCAAGAACTATGTCCAGAGACGCAGACAACATTATGATTATTCTCGATGAGGATGTTCACAGCAAAGAAGATGTTGTCGCTCTTGGCATTCGCCACGGCGATCCTATATCCATTGAGCCCCGTTTCCAGCTCACTGAAAAAGGTTATATTAAGAGCCGTTTTATCGATGACAAAGCCGCCGCTGCAATTTGCTTCAATATGATTAAATGCCTTAAGGACAATGGTCTTAAGCCCAAATACCGCACTATTCTCGCTTTCCCCTACTCCGAGGAAGTGGGTCTCGGCGGAACATATGTTCCCGAGGGCGTAAGCGATTTTATTGCAATCGATATCGGTCTCATTGGTCCTGACCTTGATGGAAACGAAAAAGCTGTCAGCATATGCGCAAAGGACAACACCGCACCTTATAACTATGCTCTCACAAGCGAGCTTATTGAACTTGCAGAGCGCAACGGAATAAGCCATGCTGTGGACATCTTCTACCGCTACGGAACGGATGCCAATGCATCCCAACGCGCTGGAAATAATCTCCGCGCTGCAGCATTCGGAATGGCAGTTTACTGCAGCCACGGAATGGAGAGAACACATATTGAAGGTCTCAATGCAACCCTTGATCTTCTTCTCTCCTACATACTTGATTGACTAAAATAAAAGAGGCAGGCTAAAAGCCTGTCTCTTTTTTTATTTGCAGAAATTATTGATATAGTTATCAAGGGCTTCTTTAATAACTTCAACGGCACCGTCTCTTCCGCTGACATCTCCTGCTACGGTCTCCTTACCTTCCAGGGCTTTATAAACAGTAAAGAAATGAGCCATCTCGTCAAATGTATGATTGGGAAGCTCCATTATATCCTTAATCGTGTTATAAACGGGGTCTGCAAAGGGAATGCAGATTATCTTCTCGTCACGCTTACCGCCATCGAGCATGGAAATATAGCCTATAGGATAGCAGCGAACGAGGGTAAGGGGTTCAAGAACCTCGGAACAAATAACAAGAACATCAAGGGGATCTCCGTCATCGCCATAAGAACGGGGGATAAAACCATAGTTTGCGGGATAATGAGTGGAGGTATAAAGTACGCGGTCAAGAATAAGCATGCCGGTTTCCTTGTCCAACTCATATTTTTTCTTGCTTCCCTTGCTGATCTCAATAACAGCAATAAAATCTTCGGGAGAGATACGCTTGGGGTCAATTCCATGCCATATATTCATAATTTACCTCACTTTATAGTTTATATTATAATTATACATTCAAATCATTTCAAAATCAATTGCTTTATAATGAAACAATTATAATATGATTAATAATATTTTTGTCATATTGCTCAAAAAGCAGTTGCATTATCTGTGCAATAAGTTTATAATATTAAAGCTTTTGTGTAAAAAATAATATCAAATAAAAGAGAGAGATAAAAATGAAATTTTTTAAGCCCAGTTTTTTCAGCGGTCTGAAAAAATACAGCAAAAAACAGTTTGTAAATGATCTGATTGCAGGTATTATCGTTGCAATTATCGCTCTTCCCCTCTCCATAGCTCTTGCAATTGCATCCGGCGTAGGTCCTGCAGTCGGTCTTTATACAGCCATTGTCGCAGGTTTTATATGTGCGTTTCTCGGCGGCAGCAGCGTTCAGATAAGCGGTCCCACCGCAGCATTTGCAACAATAGTTGCCGGTATTGTTGCAACCAAGGGAATTGAAGGCCTTGCTATTGCAACTATTCTTGCGGGTATTATGCTTATCCTCATGGGTGTATTCAAGCTTGGCGCACTCATTAAATTTATCCCCTATACCATTACCACCGGCTTTACAAGCGGTATTGCGGTTACAATTCTTATCGGTCAGCTTAAGGACTTTTTTGGTCTCAGCTTCAGCCATAGCCCCGTAGAAACCCTGGAGAAGCTTGTTGAAGTTTTCAGGAGTTTCCATACCATTAACCTCTGGGCTGTGCTTATAGGACTTATTGCGCTTGCAATACTCATCTTCCTCCCCCGCCTTCTCCCCAGAGTTCCGCCCTCTCTTGTTGCAGTTATAGTCTGTGCTCTTGTTGTTGGTCTTTTCGACCTGCCTGTCAACACTATTGGCACTCTTTATCCCGATATTACCTCTGCTCCCCCTACATTCACTCTTCCCAAGAATCTCAGCCTAGCAACAATAACTGACCTTCTTCCCGACGCTTTTACCATCGCTATTCTGGCAGCCGTTGAATCTCTCCTCAGCTGCGTTGTCGCTGATGGTATGGTGGGTACCCGTCATAACTCCAACACTGAGCTCATTGCTCAGGGCGTAGGTAATATCGGCTCTGCCCTTTTCGGCGGTATTCCTGCTACCGGTGCAATCGCCCGCACCGCAGCAAATGTTAAAAATGGCGGACGCAGCCCCGTTTCCGGAATGGTACACGCTGTAATACTTTTTGCAATGCTTGTCATTCTGATGCCCTACGCTAAGCTTATCCCTATGCCTGCCATTGCTGCAATACTCTTCATAACCGCTTATAATATGAGCGAATGGCGTGAATTTGTGGGCATTATAAAAGCTGCTCCCGCAACAGATTATCTGGTCCTTATTGCAACCTTCCTTCTGACCGTTATATTTGATCTTGTAGTTGCAATCGTAGCAGGCCTCATCCTCGCTCTCGTGCTCTTTATGAAGAAGATGAGCGATGAAACCAGCATCGAAGGCTGGAAAATCGTTAACGACGAAGACGATTCCGAAGCAATCCGTTTCAAGTCCGTCCCCCGCAACACCATGGTTTACGAAATTACCGGCCCCATATTCTTCGGCGCTGCAGACAAGCTCACCCGTGTTATCAGCCAAAGCAAGAATAAAGTTGTTATCATCCGTATGAGATCCGTCCCCGTCATTGACGCAACTGGCATTCACAGCTTTGAATCACTTATCAAAACCTGCCACAAAAAAGGCATTACTCTCATCATGAGCCACGTCAACGAAAAGCCTATGAAATTCTTCCATAAAGCCGGTATATATGAAGAAATCGGTGAAGAAAACTTCTGTGCCAACATTGATGACGCATTGGCAAGAGCCGCCGCAATCATCGACGCTAAATAAACATAAAAAACAGGAGCCTGATGCAGGCTCCTGTTTTTTTATTATAAAGATTATTCCTCAATCTTTTTTCTGGTCATAGGGGCAAATACAAAGGCAGAGTAAACAGCTGCAAACAATGCTCTCCAACCGTTAAGAGCCATTATCTGTGCTCCGAAAATGGTGAGGAAGAGCTTGAAGGTCAGGAATCCGTCGGGCAGCTCAGCAGCAAAGATTACAGTCTTGATGAAGGGCAGAAGGACGAGAAGGACACCCATCACGGAGACGAAAACAATGAGAACTACAAGGTTATGCTTTCCTTCAATTTCTACGGAGATATCTTCATTGCGTGCAAAGACATGGAACCTAATTCCGCCGAGGGTGCAGATATATGCAAGAATTGCAAAAATACAATAGAGAATATTCAGAATAACGGACAGAATGGAAAGGAATGCGTAAGCGCTGAAAATGAAGCCCCAGGAAAGAAAATAAATGATGAACTGGGATGCGTGCTTCAGTTCACGGCCTTCACCTCTGAGAAGTTCGTGCAGCTTCTGAACAGGGTCGGATATAACGGAAAAGAGATAACCGAAAACATAAATGGTAACAGCAAAACCAAGAGCAGCAACTGCGAAGGGCAGCATAAGAACGCCGATTACGATTGCAAAAGCCAGATGCATGGCTTTATACTGTTTCAGTTTCTTAGCTTCTTTAATTACAGCAGTCACGCCCTGTATGTAGTTAGTGGAAAAATTCATATGGTCTCCTCCTTTTTATTTGAACAAAACTTGTTCTTAGACCTAGGATATACCAAATTATTACAAAATTCAAGTAATTAATATTGTAGATAAAACTAGTATAATGTTTAATAATTTCTATAAAGCTGGTTAGTTTTGGTGATAAAGCAACAGATTGTTCTGTCACTATTGAAACCCTCTTTGGTATAGTAAATATTTAAAAATAAAAAGGAAGCAGTAAAAACTGCTTCCTTAATGTTAGTGTATCAGCCGAAATAACGATCCAGCTGACCATCAGAGCCTTGCGGCTTCATCGATGTGCTTTTCGATTTCCTCGATTGTCTTGTCGATATATGGATAATTGCTGTTCAATTCTGCGAGTTTCTTGAATACATCCAACGCCTTTGCATCCTCTCCCATATACAAATAGCAAATACCCATATTATTCAGTGCCATCTGTTGATATGGTATTGCGCTGCTGGAAAGCATTGTAATAACGCGATATTTATCGATAAAAGCGTGCTTTTCGAAGAAATCGTGGCTTTGTTGGAATGATACTGCCGCATCGGAATAATTCCTTACCCGCAAAAACTTCATGCCATTCATATGGTGCTTCTGAAAAATGAAACGCGAGCACCACGCCAGAATTAAATATGACAAGCAACCGAACAGTATTGCCTTATAGGTAGACCGTAAAATAATCCACCAAATTCCTATAAGGAGAAGACCAATAAAAATGACAATGAACTCATACAGGTAGTTTCGTGGCCTTATTATTTTGTTCTTTTCCATGATCATCACCTCATATGTGTAAATGAATCATAACACAAAAAGCAGGTGGGGACAAGCCCCACCTGCTCAACAATATAATTACTTGAAGTAGCGCTCCAACAGACCCTTCAGTGCCTTACCATGTCTTGCTTCGTCGCGGGCCATCTCATGGACGGTGTCGTGAATAGCATCCAGGCCGTTCTTCTTTGCGCAGACAGCCAGGTCAACCTTACCTGCTGTAGCGCCGAACTCGCAGTCAACGCGCCATGCCAGGTTATCCTTGGTAGTAGCTTTCATATTGGGCTCCAGATCCTCGCCCAGGAGCTCTGCAAATTTAGCGGCATGCTCTGCCTCCTCATATGCTGCCTTCTCCCAGTAAAGACCGATCTCGGGATATCCCTCGCGGTGTGCAATACGTGCCATGCACAGGTACATACCGACTTCGCTGCACTCGCCCTGGAAGTTTGCCATAAGCTGCTCGAAGATGTATGCTTTATCTTCAGCGGAGATATCGGGGTTGTTCTTAACGGTCTTTGCATATACGCCGTAATCATGCTCGGCAGCAAGCTTCATCTCGCCCTTGACTTCTTCGAACATCTGTGCGCCAACATGGCATACAGGGCACTCAGCGGGAGCGGAATCACCGGTGTGGACATAGCCGCAAACTTTGCAAACGAACTTTTTCATAACAGAATCTCTTTTTTCATTATTATTTTTATTTATAATTTTAATTTCTTCGTTAATTGAGCCGATTTTCTCAAAATCCTCGGCTCCGTGCTTACACAGGGGGCAGATAAAATCTTCCGTAAAAGTTTCCCCCTCATGGATGTAGCCGCAGATTTTGCAGCGCCATCCGTTTTTATCCGGCTTAGGTGCCTGATTTTTTACAGTGGACTGATAATAAGCATAAGTTGCTGACGCTTCATCGGAAAGAAGCTTCGCGCCGCTAAGCTCAGCTATATACATTTTGTGACTTCCCAAATCATGAGAGCTAACTACCTTGCATTGGAAGAGCGCATTGCCTTCAGCAAGATATCTCAGCCCATTTTCAGAAATGGGAGCATCCGGGAAATACGAGAACTTCTCCTCTGCCCTGCCGCTTGTCATTCCGAAAACCCTGTAGATTTCATAGGGAATACTCTCGGAAAGCACTGTAAGGTTAAATCTTCCGGATTTTTCAATGAGCTCATTGGTGAGATTCTTCTTTATCACACAGATGGAGATCATTCTAGGCTCGGAAGCACACTGAATGGCAGTGTTTATAATACATCCATTTTCCTTATCGCCATGTTTCGTGGTTAGAAGAAACAGACCATAGCTCATTTTTCTGAATGCTTTTACATCCAAAGTCAAGCACCTTCTTTTTCAGAACATTTCCTGCATAAGCCGTCAAACTGCAGAGAATAACCTGTAATATTGAAACTGTTATCAGCTTCAAACTTTCCTTCCTCAAGCATAACAAGAGGAGCAAGCTTAACATCACACACTTCACCGCAGCTTTTGCAGTGGGCATGATAGTGATTGAAAACCTGATGGTCGAAATGATCGGCTCCGTTTGTTATATTGACCTTCATAATGGAGCCATTTTCCGCCATCTTGTTCAGCACTCTGAAAACCGTTGCCCTGCTGATAGAAGGATGGCTCTCATGCACCGAGAGATATACCTCATCGGCCGTTGGATGATTTGCCATCCGGCAAAGGGCAGAATATATGATTTCCTTTTGAACAGTATTGCGTTCCTTCATATATACCTCCTTTGTCTTGTTCTTTACAATTAGGATTATATATCATTAAACACATATTGTCAATAGGAATTTGCAATTATTTTTTCTTTTCTAATTACAATTATAAGGGCAAAAATTAAAACGAGCATCAAGATTGAAATAGCAAACAGCATATAAAAGGTGCTTGTGAATCCGCCGCCCGAACGGTCCTGCAATATTCCGCTCAGATAAGGTCCAATAAACGATGCAGCTATGACGCAGAAATTACTTATGCTATGGTTGACTCCAAAATGCTTTGGACCGTAAAGGTCGTTAATAACTTTCGTTGCAATGGTGCTTCCTCCGCCATATACTATACCAACAAATATCATACCGGCAAACATCAGCGCCCTTATGCCGATTCTATCGGAAATTATAAGCATTACAGCAGCGGCAACAAGCATAACATTAAGAAGCATCATCGCTTTATATTGCCCAAGCTTATCAACCAGTAGTCCAACAACAGGTCTTCCGCAACCGTTGAAGAGACTTATCACCATTCCAAGACTTGCTGCAAGTCCGAAATAAGACGCAATATTTGCCGCGGAATTTATGACAAGCAAACCGCTGCAGCCGGAAAAGGTGTTCCACAGAAAATAAATCCAAAAGCTGAGACTTGAGATCATCTCTATTGGTTTTTTACTTGGTTTGGCTTCAACCTGAGTGCTGTCAGCAGAAGCAAGAGGAGGTTTTTTTACAACAAAAGAGGAAATATACAGCATTAAGGAAACCGCAGCAGCTATAATAATAAAAACATTGAAGATTCCTATCTTCGGACATATATATTCGATTACAAAGGCAAAAACAACGCTGCTGAGTCCCATGCCCATCATCATTATGCCAGTAACAAGCCCAACCTTTCCAGGAAACCATGGTGAGATATTTGCCATCAGAGCGTTATATCCCATTCCTATTCCAAAACCACCGACAAGGGAATAGGACAGATACAAAAGGCGAAGGGCGCTTTCTCCCTCAAGAAAACGCATCATTCCCGCGCCCAGATAGCCGAGGAGAATCAAAACCGAGCCTATGCGCAGAGAAAGCGCAGGTGTCTTCTTATGGACAATTTTACCGCCAACAAATCCGCCGACGCAGAAAGTTGACATCATAAGAGTGAAGCAAAGGGAAAGCTGTGCCGCAGTATAATCAGGAAAAATCTTATTGACTTCTATACGAAGCACGGACCAGACATACATTACTCCAAGGAAGAAATAAGCTATAGTTCCGACTACGACCATTAAGGCACCGTTTTTTATCTTATTCATAAAACACTCCTGAAGTTATTCTTAAATCAAATTTTATATGAGCGTAAAATTTTTGTCAACTTAACACAACAAGATTGCATTTCATGTAAGTATTTGTTATATTAAATAGGTTAATATAACGAACTGCCCAACTAACAGAAACAAGGTGTTAATATATATGAATTTTTTCAAAAAAATCTCTGCGGAAATTAAAAACCGTCTTCCGGTTGTGATTATAGAAGGAATTATCCTTCTTGTCCTTATAGGCGTATTCTTCGGTCTTGTTTCCAAGCATCACAGTGTGCCCACCACAATAGCTGGCGTTGATCCCGCATATGTGGATCTGATCCCTGATTATTATTTTCATCAGGGATATGTTCCCACGGTTGATCCCACCGTCAATGAATCTGATCCTCTTGAGGGTGTTATTATTCCCACTCCTCCCCCTACACCCACTCCCCCTCCCAGCTTTGCACCCTATGCTGTGGAAAGCACTCTCCCCGAAAATCTTATTAAAACAGTTGGAATTAATATCGACGGTACTACCCTTGCCGAAGACGAAAAGTATGAAGCAAGTGAAGAGGAAAAGATATTCTTCGGCTACGGTGATGACTATACTGATGCAAACGGTATAATCACCTTCCGTGGAAACAACCTTCGCGACGGCGGCTCTTACGGCTACGCAAATCTTGAAGACTTCCAGCTCAATAATGCGTGGAATTACACCACCGGAACCCTTATACATAATGGCGCGGTATGGTCCGGAAGCGGCTGGACAGGTCAGCCCCTGATTGTAAAATGGCCCAAAGAGACCAAGGCCATTATGAATATGTATGATTGGGCAAAGGAAGATGACGAGCTTGTTGAAGTTATCTACGCCACCATGGACGGCAACATCTACTTCCTTGACCTGGAAACCGGACGCAAAACCCGCGATGTTCTTAACATGGGTTTCACTTTTAAGGGCTCAGGCGCTCTTGACCCCAGAGGTTATCCCATTCTTTACCTGGGCGCAGGCTATGACTCCGCCAAGGGTGTTTCCAGAGCATTTGTTATCAGCCTTATCGACTTTTCCGTTATGTATGAATTCGGAAATATGGATAAGTTCTCCCTTCGCGGCGAGCTTTGCTATTTCGATGCATCCGCCCTTGTTGACGCCGAAACCGACCAGCTTATTTATCCCGGCGAAAATGGCATTGTTTACCTCATGAAGCTTAACACAGAGTATGATGAGGAAGCAGGCACCTTGTCCATCAATCCCGACAATATCCGCAAATGGCATTATTACGGTAAGCGCACAAGCCTTTATTCCTATTGGGTAGGTATGGAGGGCAGTCCCGCTATCTGGTGCGGACATATGTTTTTGTGCGATAACGGCGGCAATCTTATGTGCCTTGACCTCAACACCCTTGAGCTTGTGTGGGTTCAGGATATTCTCGACGACTCCAACAGTACCCCTGTTCTTTCAATCGAAGACGGTCATCCCTATATCTATATCAGCACCTCCTTCCACTACGGTTGGAGAAGCTATAACACAGCCGATATTCCCATTTGGAAAATCGATGCCGAAACCGGCGAAATAGTATGGCAGAAGGATTATAAATGCTATACTGAAGACGGCGTTTCCGGCGGTGTTCAGTCTACAATAGCACTTGGCAAGAACGATCTTGAAGGTCGTATTTATGTCACTGTTGCAAAGACAGATCTGAATAACAACGGTATTCTTGCCTGCATTGACCGCGAAACAGGCGAAGTTCTTTGGGAATACAAGAGCTACTACACCTGGTCCTCCCCCGTTCTGGTCTATAACGAAGACGGACGCGGCTTCCTCGTTTACTGCACCTACGGCAACTATATGTATCTCATGGATGCTCTCACCGGTGAAGTTCTTGACAACTTCAACCTGATGGGCGGCGTTGAAGCCACACCCGCGGTATACGAGGACATGGTCGTTGTAGGAACGAGAAAATGCCTTATCTGGGGTATTAAAATGTCTTAAATATGAAAACGACCTGTGCTCAGCACAGGTCGTTCTTTTTTCAGCATTGAATGTCAATCAATAGCTGTTCTTCTGATTCTGGCTATTCTGCTGCTGATTATTCTGGCTATTCTGCTGCTGGTTGTTGTTCTGGCTGTTCTGCTTAGTGTTGCTCATTTCATTTTACCTCCTTTTTGGAATGCAAAGCTATTTTGCCCTAAGAAAATATAATTATACTCATTCAATTTTTTCTAAAACTTTTTCTTATTTTTGTAAAAAAAAGCTTGCATTTTGTTTTCGCATATGTTAATATAATCAAGCGCTGTGAAATCAGCAAATTAAATATCCGGGTGTAGCGCAGATGGTAGCGTGCTTGAATGGGGTTCAAGAGGCCGCTGGTTCAACTCCAGTCACTCGGACCATAAAAGCTCTGAGAATTATATCTCAGAGCTTTTATTTTATATTAATTTTCCGTAAATTTATAAATGTTTTTTAAATTTTAGTCTTATTTAATATTTAAATATATGTTATTCTGTTACAAAGAGCTGCTATAATGACTTCAGAAAACAGGAGGTGATGACTTGAAGCTTATAAACCCCAAAATGAAAGCCAAGCTGCATGAGGCCTTGGCAGCGGTTACCCCCATATTAATAATAGTTCTTGCTTTAAGTCTCACAATTGCGCCTGTCAGCCCAAGCATTATTTTAAGTTTCCTTTTCGGCTCTGTAATGGTAATGATAGGAATGATGTTCTTCACTCTCGGTGCTGAAATATCAATGGTTCCCATGGGCGAAAAAGTCGGCTCAAAAATGACAAAGAGCAAAAATGTTTTTATCATCTGTACTTTAAGCCTTATTCTCGGAATCATCATTACAATTTCCGAGCCCGATTTGCAGGTATTGGCCGGACTCGTGCCATCCATATCCAATCAGACGCTGATTATTGCCGTTGCTCTCGGTGTTGGAATTTTCCTTGTTGTGGCTGTTTTAAGAGTGCTCCTCGGCATTCCGCTCTCCCGTCTCCTTGTTGTTCTTTATATAGCCGCGTTTGTGCTTATTTTCTTTGTGCCGGCAGATTTTCGAGCTATTTCTTTCGACTCCGGCGGCGTTACCACGGGTCCCATGACCGTTCCCTTTATCATGGCTCTCGGTGTGGGTATTTCTGCTATTCGAAGCGACAGAAATGCATCTGATGACAGCTTTGGCCTTGTTGCTTTGTGCAGTGTAGGTCCCATTCTTGCAGTTCTCATACTCGGCATGATTTTTCGTCCCGGTGAAAATGATTACAGCATTTTGAAGGAACTCGATATCGCCAATACTGTTGAACTGCGCAAAATGTTCACTGCATCCCTTCCCCATTATCTGAAGGAGATCGCCGTTTCACTGCTTCCCATTGTAATTTTCTTCGGCCTGTTCCAGATTTTCTCCCTGCACCTTAATAAAAAAAGTCTGAAAAAAATATTGATAGGTCTTGTATACACTTACATTGGTCTTGTTCTTTTCCTTGCAGGCGCAAATGTTGGCTTTATGCCTGCAGGCACTTATATAGGAAGCGTTCTCGCCTCCTCCGCATTCCGTTTTGTACTCATCCCTATCGGTGCTTTGATAGGCTACTTTATTGTAAAAGCCGAACCCGCTGTTTATGTTCTCAATCATCAGGTTGAGGAAATAACCGAAGGCGCAATTTCCGCAAAGGCAATGGGCATCAGTCTCTCCGTCGGCGTTGCAGTTTCAGTTGCTCTGGCTATGACCAGAGTTCTTCTGGAAATACCTATTTTATATTTCCTTATTCCCGGTTACGCAGTTGCCATCGGACTCAGCTTTGTTGTTCCCAAGATATTCACCGCAATCGCCTTTGACTCCGGCGGCGTTGCCTCAGGCCCTATGACTGCAACATTTTTGCTCCCCCTTGCTCAGGGCGCTTGCGTAGCTGTCGGCGGAAATCTCACTTCTGACGCTTTCGGTGTTGTAGCTATGGTCGCTATGACCCCCCTCATTACGATTCAGGTTCTTGGTCTTATAACCGTGCTTAAACAGCGCAAAAACAAAGCGGACGGTGCTTTGGGTTATATTTGCGACGAAGATGCCATTATCGAACTTTAATTAATACTCCGGAGGTTAGCCTATGAGCCAGCTCCACTTAATGGTTACAATAACCAGCCGAAATTTAACTAAAAAGTTTACCGATTTCTATAAGGAATGCGGTCTTGAAGTATCCTTTCTTACGCTGGGAAAAGGCACTGCATCAAATGAGATATTGGATTATTTTGGCTTGGACGGACCTGAAAAGACCCTGCTATTCCATATTGTCAGTTCAGAGAAATGGAAAACCCTTAAACGCGAGCTTCGCAGAAAGATAAACATTGATATCCCGGGCATCGGAATCGCCTTCCTTGTTCCTCTGAGCAGTATTGGAGGCGCAAAAGCCCTTAATTTCCTCGCAAGCGGCCAGGACTTTGTTAAAGGAGAGGAATCTGTTTTGAAAGACACTAAATATGAGCTTTTGGTTGCCATCAGTAATCAAGGCTATTCAGATCTTATAATGGATGCAGCCAGAAAGGTTCATGCAGCCGGCGGAACAGTCATTCACGCCCGCGGAACCGGCAGCCATCTTGCAGAAAAATTCATGGGCGTTACTATCGCTCCTGAAAAAGAGATGGTATTCATTGTTGTTCGAAAGGATCAGAAAAACGATATAATGCGTTCCATTATGGACGAAGCCGGTATTAACACCGAGGCGAGAGCTGTTGTCTTTTCTCTCCCTGTTACCGATACTGCCGGCATGCGGCTGATGGACGATATGGACGAAGAATAATAAAAAATACTGCTGCAATTATTGCAGCAGTATTTTTTATATCAGCGATTGATTATTGATTATAAGCTTAAATGTCATCCCAAGTGCGGCTGCAGCATTGCGGCACATTATCATTCTCTGCATAAATATCTCAAAGTAGTCCATAACCGAGCTATAGTTAGTGTCTACATCAAGTATCAAGGTTACTGTTTTCTTGTCCTCGCTTATTGCCAGGCGAGACTCACGGACTGAATAATTCACTCTGTCGTGTATATCAAAGCTCTTTTCATCTCTGTTGCGAACTCTGCTTCGGCGAACATCACTTTTATCGGCAATTATAAGTGCAGCAGCGATGGGGCTTACAGGTCTTCCAGTACCCTCATCATGGTTGCCGATGGCAGTTATGATTTCTCCAATTTCCGAAGGCTCCATTTTCATATCATTGAGTATATGGAAAGCCATTATAGCGCCCGACTGGGAGTGTTCAACGCGGTTGACGAGATTTCCTATATCATGAAGATAAGAGGCAATGCAGCCTATTTCCTGCTGACGTTCAGAATATCCCAGTTCAGACAGAATCATTCTGCAGTTATGAGCCACAAGGCCGACATGGGCAAAGCTATGCTCAGTAAAGCCAAGGGCAATCAAAGATTCATCCGCTTTACGAATATATGTCTTGATAATTTCGCTGTTTTTTATATCTTCAAAACACAACATAATTTTCTCCTTTGGGGTTGTATTAATATATTAAACGAAATTGCGATAAAAATAAAGACTTGAGGCGTAAAATATCTATTAACAAATATGGGTTAATATATATTTTGCGTAAAGTTTATGATATACTTGTATAAAGGAGGAATGGACATGCGATTTGTTACTCTCGTTGAAAACAGCTGCGCCGAGGGCTTCGGATGCGCCCACGGGCTTTCCATATACATTGAAACCGCCAAGCACAAAATTCTTTTTGACGCAGGGCCCGATGCTGAGCTCCTTCTTTCAAATGCAGCAAAACTTGGAATAGACCTCAGCAAGATTGATACCGTAATTATTTCCCACGGTCACTATGACCACACCGGCGGATTGAGCGGTTTTTTAGAGGTCAACAACAGCGCAAAGATTTATATTCACACGCTTGCTTATAACCGCCGCCACTTTGCTACGGAAAACTGCGGTTGGCGCTACATTGGTCCGGATATGGAGCTTCTAAAAAACAATGCCCATCGCATCGTTCTCACCGAGGATTTCTTATCAATTGACGATGAACTGGCTCTGTTTTCACGCATTCCAACCTCGGCTCTGCTTCCAGACGGAAATAGCAGCCTTTATGAAGAGGTGGATGGCAAAAATGTTCCCGACAGTTTCCTTCACGAGCAAAATCTTATAATTTGCGATAAAAATAAGACTGCCCTCTTTGCCGGCTGCGCTCACCGCGGAATAATTAATATAGTTCGCGGATTCAAAGATATTATCGGTTCTTACCCCGATTATGTTATTTCAGGTTTCCATCTCACGAACCCGGGTCTCAAAATCGATGCTCCGGATGAGCTGGTATTTGCTGTTGGCAATGAGCTTATTAATTATCCATGCAAGTATTATACCGGTCACTGCACCGGAGAAAGACCTTTCCTCACCCTCAAATCCATACTGGGTGAAAATCTCATCGCCCTCAAAAGCGGGCTCGGTGAAACGATTTTATGATATAAGCATAGTATATATCGGGCGTATTTTTGCGCCTTATCATGAAGAAGGTATGCTATGTCGCCTGCTTATAAACTTAGCGAGCTTTCTCCGGGTCGCAGCGCATATATTTATGCAATTGACGAAACAAAACAGGGCGAAAGACTTGCCGAACTTGGATTTTATCCGGGAGCATCTGTAAAAGCCCTTTTTTCCGGTGTTTTCGGCGAGCCGATGGCCTATATGGTTCAGAATGCTGTTATTGCGTTAAGGCGTTTGGAGAGCGAAAAAATACTTGTAAACGAATTGCCTTGAGAGCGCGTCTTTGACGCGCTCTTTTATCATTATATCAAATTCGGCATATAATGACACAGAAAGGAGAATCGTATGCCGGACAAAATAATACTCGTAGGCAACCCCAACGTGGGAAAATCAACAATATTCAACTCCCTGACAGGTCTTCGACAGCATACCGGCAACTGGACGGGAAAGACTGTTGGAAGCTCATTCGGTTTTATGCCGTCGGGCGATGATCATATAATGATAATTGATACCCCGGGTACATATTCCCTCATTGCCGATTCTCCCGATGAGAAAGCTGCCGCTGAAACGATATGCAATGAGGAATGCAATCATATAGTATATGTCTGCGATGCCTGCTGCCTCGAAAAGAGTTTATACCTTCTGCTGCAGATAATGGGTAAAAGAGGCGGCATTATCGTTTGCCTTAATCTAATGGATGAAGCAGAAAGAAAAGGCATTGCAATTAATACAGAAGCACTCTCCCGGGAACTTTCCCTTCCGGTTATACCCATGAGTGCATCAAAAGGAATAGGAATAAGCGAACTTATCTCCGCTGTTTCCATAAAAGGCTTCAGTGAAATAAAAGAGCAAAGCTCTGAAGCAGACATCATAAGACTCAAGAACAAGGCGTCTGAGATTGCCGGAAAAGCTGTTATGGCATCCAATAAAAAAGAGAAAATCAATCTTCTAGATAAGCTGATATGCAGCAAAGTTTTTGGCATTCCGATTATGCTGTTGATGTTGTTTGCTATTCTCTGGATAAGTATAAGCGCAGCTAATATTCCTTCTCAGCTTTTAAGCTATTTATTTACCCTTATAGGGACATTATTAAGAAACTGCGCATTGACACTAGGTTTTCCAGAAACGCTGACAGGTGCAATAATAGACGGCATTTACGGCACAACAGCATGGGTAGTTTCTGTTATGCTGCCTCCGATGGCAATATTCTTTCCCCTATTTACGCTGCTTGAAGATTTCGGTCTTTTGCCGAGAATCGCTTTCAACCTGGATCCGGTTTTCAGATGCTGCGGCAGCTGCGGAAAGCAATCGCTTACCATGTGTATGGGGCTCGGCTGTAATGCCGTGGGCGTAACTTCCTGCGCAATCATATCCTCTCCCGGACAAAAACTTATAAGCATACTGACAAACAGTTTTATGCCCTGCAACGGTAGATTTCCGACTATTATTCTCCTTGCAGCCATTTTATTCCCCAAAGGCGATGATATAAGCGCGCCGATATCTGTAATGGCTGTAATACTACTTGGAGTGGGAGCTACACTCATCAGTACAAAATTACTGTCTCTTATATATTGCAGGAATGAAACTCTGGCCTTCACCTTGGAATTGCCGCCTTACCGAAAGCCGAAAATATGGGATGCGCTGCTGCGCTCCTTTTATGATCGCACGCTGAAGGTTCTTTTTCGGGCAATCAAGGCCTCCGCACCTGCAGGACTTATAATCTGGCTTTTTGCAAACATAAAAGTAAATGACGCAAGCCTGATATCCTATATAATCAGCTATTTGGACGCACCCGCCTCAGCTTTCGGCTTAAACGGAACAATACTGTTTGCATTCATCCTCGGTCTTCCCGCCAATGAAATTATAATGCCGATAGTTCTTATGTGCTGCACATACGGAAACAGCCTTGTGCTTATTCCTGATGCCCAGGAAATGGGCGCAATCCTTCAAAATAACGGTTGGAGCGAATGTACAATTATATGCGTTCTGATTTTCACTCTTTTTCACTGGCCCTGCGCGACTACGCTTATGACAATAAAAAAAGAATGCGGTAAAATGCGCTATGTTATTCTCGCCGCACTCCTCCCCTGCCTCTGGGGTTTTCTGTTGTGCTTTCTTGTGAATTTGATTATATAAATAAAAAAATAAAAGCCGCATTAGGCGGCCTCACACAGGGATTTACACGGTTTTGAATAAATCTTTTTCCCCGCATCTTCCTCCGCTGCTCTTGAAATACACAAAGTATTTCTGTGCTCATCGGAGTTGCTGCGAGAAAAAATCTAATATTCAAAACTGCAAAGCACTTCAAAGGGAAAGATTTTTCTGCAAGACAAAGAAAAAATCCACGGCAAGGCTGACGCCTGCCGTGGATTTTATTTGAAGTATTGCGGGAAAAGATACTCTTTGAAGCGTATAAATCCCTATGCGAGTCCGCCTTGGCGGCTTTTATTCTATCTCCTTATACATGGCGGAAGCATCTGCCTTGTTTGCATGCTCGTTGATTTCAGTCACCTGAACTTTGAGAGAGCGCTGGCCAAAGGCGATTTCAATGATATCACCAACTTTGACCTGATAGCTGGCCTTTACCTGTCTTCCGTTTACGGAAATTCTTTCGCCATCGCAGGCTTCGTTTGCAATGGTGCGTCTTTTGATAAGGCGGGAAACTTTAAGATATTTATCAATTCTCATACGATAACTCCCTTTGATGTCAATTAAAAAGCGGCATCGGCCCGTTGGGCCATGCCGCTTTTATCAAGGGTTTGACCCTTAGAAATTAAATTACTTGGAAAGAGCCTCTTTCAGAGCCTTGCCGGCCTTGAAAACAGGAACGCGGGATGCGGGGATCTCAATCTCTTCCTTGGTCTTGGGGTTGCGGCCCATGCGGGAACCGCGCTCTTTTACATCGAAAGCACCGAAGCCAACGAGCTGAACCTTCTCGCCTGCTTCCATGGAAAGGGTAATGGTATCAAAAGTGGCGTTGATAGCCTTTTCGCTGTCCTTCTTGGAGAGACCGGTCTTCTCTGCAACAGCGGAAATGAGTTCTGCCTTATTCATTCTTATTCCTCCTGTTATGATAGCGGAAAATTCCGCAAATAAATAAATATATCAGCATTTTTGGACAAGTAATCCAAAAAACGCAGCCATATGAATTTATCAAAAAACCCTTTACTTGTCAAGAAAAAACTTAATTTCCTTGCCCTCATTTTGGGCTCTTACAAGCTGATAGTATCTCTCCATTTCGGCAACGGACATGTCCTCCAGCTTGCGGCCTTCGGAGAGGACTTTTTCCTCCACATTTCTGAAACGTCTTATAGATTTTTCGCAGGCTTTATGAAGTGCAGTTTCAGGATCAACGCCGCAGTGGCGTGCAACATTAACGACAGTATAGAGAAGGTCCCCTATCTCCTCTTCAATGTTTTCCTTATCATTGGCAGCTATTCCGTCTTGAAGCTCATGGAATTCTTCATCAACCTTCATCAGTGCATAGCTCACATCGGGCCATTCAAAGCCGCAGACAGATGCCTTCTTCTGAATCTTTTCCGCTCTCCAAAGGGCGGGAAGAGTTTCGGCAACGCCTTCCATTGTGCTGGTAACGGTATTCTGCGCTTTTTCAACACGCTTTACCTCGTCCCAGGTTTTCAGAACAGCTTCGCTGTTTTCGCACACTGCATCGCCGAAAACATGGGGATGACGAAAAACAAGCTTCTTGCATGCAACATCGGCAACATCATTCAAATCAAAGTTGCCCTTTTCCTCCTCCATACGGCTGTGGAAAATAACCTGCATGAGAAGGTCGCCCAGTTCTTCACGGAGGTTCTCTATATCGCCTAAATCAATGGCATGGGCAAGCTCATATGCCTCCTCAATAACATTGCGGCGGATACTCTCGTGAGTTTGCTCTGCATCCCAGGGGCAGCCGCCGGGAGCGCGGAGGATGGCCATTATCTTTCTGAAATCTTCTATATTGTAATTATCTTTAATGCGGAAGTCCGTCATTTCCATATTCTGTCCTTTTGTTTAATGTATATGCAGAATCTTTGCCAGTTTTTCACCTTTAGGAATAAGCTTCATATCTTCAAGGGTGATTGCTCTTGTAACGATGATAAGCACCAGATAAACAACAGCGGCAACACCAACACCGACCAGCATGGCTAAAGCCATTCTCGTCCAGCCTTCACCGAGGACGGCGGAGGCAATGCCGTAAGAAGCCCATGCAGCGGCAGCCATAACGAGGCAGCTTATAACGGGACGAAGGAGCATTCTTCTGAGAGAGGGCTTGCGCTCCATGCATCTGCAGAGGAAGAAATAGTTCATGGCGCACATCACAATGTAGCAGCAGAGTGTTCCGATGGGCGCACCCACAATGTTGATGTTGGGATTTCCCACCAACACCCAATTGACGCCTATTTTGACTAAGCCTCCGATAATCATAGAATAGAGAGGATATCTTTCATTTCCGTGAGCCTGCAAAATTGCATTTGAAACGAGGGCGAGGCAGACAAAAACAGAGCTGATGCCGAGAAGCATAAGCAGAGATGCACCGGCTTCGTGGCTATCGGGGTAAACAACATTCATTATAGGATAGCTGAGTACGCTAAGACCGATACCCATGGGCATGCAGATAATAGATGCGATTCTTACGCAGCTTTCACCAATTTCGCAGCCCTCCTCCCCTTTCTTTGCAGCAACACAGGCAGCAATAGAGGGAACAAGAGAAATGGTGAGAGGAGTTATGAAGGCCGCAGGAAGATTATAGAGAGTAACCGTCTTGGAATATACACCGTAGAGAACATCACTTTCCGCAACAGAGAAGCCAGCACTGTTTTGAAGCTGGGACAAAACAAGCTTACTGTCAATAAGGGTAAAGATGCTCATAACACTTGCACCGAGAGTGATGGGAATTGCAATTATCATGAGCTTCTTGAAGATTCTGCCTGCTTTATCAGGAACATCGAGCTTATCACTGCTCACTATGCTGTAATCACGTCTCTTGCAATAGAACATATAGATCAAAGCGACCAGAGACCCGGCAGAAACACCGAAAATTGCACCTGCAGAGCTTACAGGAAGGCCGAGACCCTTGCGGGTGAGCAGGAATGCCAGAGCAAAGCCAACAACAAGCTTTACGAGAACCTCAATAATCTGGCTTACAGTGGTGGGTGTCATATTTCCGTGACCCTGGATATATCCTCTGTAAGCGCTGATTACGCAGCAGAAAAACACACTGGGAGCAATGGCCAGAATGCTCTGTGCAGATCTGGGAGAATCCATTCCCACAGCAAACTCAACATGGAATATGGAAAGAGCAGCAGTTCCCAGAATACCAATAACCGCAAAGGTTACAAAGGCAACAGAAAAAGTGCGCTTTGCCTGCATAGGTCTGCCGAGAGTATTGGCTTCGCTTATCATCCTTGAAAGCGCAACAGGAAGACCGGCAGTGGCAATAGTAAGGAAAACATTATAGATGTTATAGGCCATATTGAAATAGCCGAATCCAACGTCTCCAAGAATATTGCCGAGAGGGATCTTATATATAGCGCCGAGTATTTTAATTAAAACAACGCCGAATGTGAGTATGGCGGCGCCATGAAGATAATTTTGTTTCTTAGAATCAGACAAAATATTTCCTCCGTTTGAAAATCATCTTTTAACCAACATAGTGGGTGCGGATAATTTCCTCCCACTCCAGATATTTGTGTTCGTAAAAGTGAACTCCGTCCCATGTGTCCCAATCGGAAAGGAATCCGCTTTCATCTACCATTGTAGTCACACAATCCAGATAATAGCAGCCTTTTTCAATTGCAAGCAGTTTAAGGGCTTCATTATAGGCATTTACATTTGCCATAGTGAAAACTCCGCCTGAATTGCGTTTCGTATTTACAGGTGTCAAAGAAAGAATATATATATCTGCTTCGGGCAAAGAACTTTGGAGCCGGTCAATTATATCAGAATAATAAGCCTTAAATCTCCATACATCTAAACCGATCTCGTTTATGCCGAGCTCTATATAAACCTTTGAATAGTCTCCTGCAGCAGCAGCGCCCACTGCAGTCTCGTATGTACCTTTGGGAGAATAAAAATCATATTTGGAATTTGCGGATAGAACGGTCATTCCAGTGGTTGAATAGAATGCTGCTGCATCAAGATCGCTGTAATAGCTAAGTCCGTCAACAAGACTATTGCCGATAAAACAGGCATCACTGAAAAATTCATCGCCCGCTGCGTCACGAATCGGAACCGTTGAGCCTACATAACCATTCAGTTTAATTCCGCTGCGGAAGCTGGGAATCAATATACGGGAGATGATGGAGTAAAGCTCTCCCCTTTCAACTGCGGCTTCGGGTCTGAAATTGCCTTTATCATCAAAATCAGAAAAAACACCTGCTCTGCTGAAGTAATATATTGCCTCCGCATAAGGATGTCCCATATCCACATCTCTGATGCTTCCGTCTAGAATATAGCTTATAACAGGCATATTTTGCCTTGGAAACGCCCTATAGAGCATATGTGCAAGTTCACCGCGGGTAACGGCAGAATTGAGAGTTGCTTCCCCCGATGTAATCATATATTTAAGGGCATAATCCACGTATGATCTGTGCCAGGGCTTTGTCTCCGGGAAAACATAGTTATCCAGATAATACATACTGTGGATTTTGGCAGCGGCAGATATGGCCTCTGCTCTTGTTAAATTGCCGTCACATTCGGCAACAGCATTTCCGGCGGCACCGGAGGTTGCAACGGTAAAGACTTTAGCAAGATAATCAACACCTTCAAGTCCTTCACCGAATTCGGTAAAAAGATTATGCTCATGCTCGAAATTATCATAAGGGTCTAGCCTCCTGGGCTGCCACGCGAACGACACGGTGCAAAGCAGAGAGGCAAATATGGAAAATATAAGCACAGAGCATAAAAGCTTTTTCATATAACACCACTTAATCGTTAATTGGGAGCTGGATAAGTTCAAGGCCGCTTCTTATAGCGTAAAGCAGAGTATTCATAGTGCCGCCTCTGCGTCCGTTATACGCGGCAATCAAAACAGAAGAGGAATCCACCATATAGCGATTTCTGTTCATATAGCAGTCGGGAGAATAATCCTTCTGGACAACGGTTTGATAGTCACATTCTGAAACGAGACGAAGATACCTCTGCTTTTGAGAGGCACTCCAGCCCATTGCCTGTCCCTCAAAGGGAATCGCAGCTTCAAGAGTTACCTCGGGATGCTCTTCCCGCAGCGCCAAAACAGCTTCACAAAAATAAAAATCACAGCCTGTGGCCATACCGCAAATAAAATGGCGCCGTCCGCTGCGATAAACAGCTTCAACAGCATCATAGATGCTTTCCTTGAGTGAAATACAGTTTATATCCTCTTCATTCTGTCCCCAGGGAAGTTTGGACTCTCTGTGACCCGTAAAGCAACAGCTGTTTTCTCTATCCACCGCATCTCACCTCGCATCAGCTTATTTTACTACCATTTATATATAATGTCAAAACCCTATTGCATAATTTATCGAATGTGGTATACTTGCATTAAAATACAGATATCTTCAGGGCAGGGTGAAAATCCCGACCGGCGGTAAAGTCCGCGAGCGTTTACGCATGAATCGGTGAAACTCCGATACCGACAGTAATGACCTTTGGTCAAAGTCTGGATGGAAGAAGATCATAGCGAGTTTTTGCCTTCGCTTAATCTTTGTGCATCTGCAGATATATCTGTATGATGCATTTTTCATTTTTTGGAGGTAGATTCCGTGAACGTTAAACACAATACACGCAAACTCACCGCGATGGCGATTATGATTGCGATTTCAGTTGTACTGGTATATTTCGTACATATACCTATCTTCCCTCAAGTTGCATTCCTTGAGTATGACCCCGCAGACATCTCAATTCTTATCTGCGGCTTTGCCTTTGGACCTGTTGCAGGAATCTGCGTAACAATTATAGCCTCTCTCATTCAGGGACTAACCGTCAGCGCCCAGAGCGGAATATACGGTATACTAATGCACATTATTGCAACAAGCGCTTTTGTGCTTGTATCTTCTCTTATTTACCGCAAGCATAAGAGCAAAAAATCCGCAGCCGTTGCGCTTGTCTTTGGCGTTATCGCAATGGTAATTGTCATGATTCCCGCCAACCTTTTTATAACTCCCTACTTTATGGGCGTTCCCAGAAAGCTCGTTGTTGAGTTGCTTGGCTTCATCGTCGCATTCAACGCAATTAAGGCGGGTGTAAACGCAATCCTCACTTTTCTGCTGTATAAAAGCGTATCCAAACTTTTCAAGCACTTTGATATTAAATAACAAAAATAACCGATGCAATCGCATCGGTTATTTTTTATCGGATTAAAGCTTGCTTCTGATGATTTTGCCGCTGGTTGTCTTGGGAAGCTCATCGCGGAAAACAATAATTCGGGGATACTTATAGGGGGCGGTACGCTTTTTGACATATTCCTGAATCTCTTTAGCAAGTTCGTCGCTGCCCTCATTGCCCTTTGTGAGGACAATACTTGCCTTGACAACCTGACCGCGAACGGGGTCGGGCTCGGCAGATACGCCGCATTCAAGGACATAAGGAAGCTCCATGATAACAGACTCAATTTCAAAAGGTCCGATTCTGTAGCCGGAGGACTTGATAAGATCATCGGCGCGGCCTACATACCAGAGATAGTCATCCTCATCGCGCCAAGCAAGGTCGCCGGTATGGTAGAATCCGTCGTGCCATACAGCGGAAGTTTCGGCTTCATTTTCAAAGTAACCCATGAAAAGACCGCAGGGAGCACCTTCGCTGACCTTTATGCAGATTTCACCGGGTTCGCCGTCGGCAGCCTCTTCACCCTCCGGGGTAAGAAGGCGTACATCATAGAGGGGATTAGGCTTACCCATAGAGCCGATTTTAGGCGCCATACCTACATAGTTGCCGATAACACAGGTTGTTTCTGTCTGACCAAAGCCTTCCATAATGGAAAGTCCGGTATGCTCACGGAAACGGTTGAAAACCTCGGGGTTCATTGCTTCACCTGCGGTGGAAGCATGTTTGATGGAGCTGAGGTCATACTTGCTCAAGTCTTCCTTAATGAAGAAGCGATACATGGTGGGAGGAGCGCAGAAGGTGGTTATGCCGTATTTCTTAAACATAGGCATAATATCGTCTGCATGGAAGCGGTCGAAGTCATAGACGAAGACAGCTGCCTCGCAGAGCCACTGGCCGAAGATCTTGCCCCACATAGCCTTTGCCCAGCCGGTATCGGATATGGTGAGGTGGAGACCTTCCGGGTCAACGCAATGCCAATATCTGGCTGTAACAAAATGACCGAGAGGATACTTGCAATTATGGGCTGCAAGCTTGGGATAGCCGGTGGAGCCGGAGGTAAATATCATCATCATGGGGTCATCGCCGCAGATGCTGTCCGCAGTGCGGGCAAAGCGGCTGGAGTACATCTCGAACTCCTCGTCGAAGCAGTGCCATCCCTCGCAAGCGCCGTTTACGACGATTTTATTCTTGATAAGACCGTATTTTTCGATTGCGTTGTGAGATTCGGTGGTGGAGCATCCGTCCGCGGTGCAGATGATATGCTTAACATGAGCCACATCAAAGCGATAAAGATAGTCTTTTTCAAGAAGCTGATCAACAGCGGGTATCGCTACTGCACCCAACTTTTCAAGGCCGATAAGAATAGGCCAGAACTGCCAGTTGCGGCGAAGGACCAGCATAACAGCGTCACCCTTTTCTATTCCCAAAGAGCGGAAATAGTTGGCTGCGCGGTTACTCATCTTCTTCATCTCATTAAAGGTGAAGCGGTGCTCACTCTTATCTGCGCCCACATGAACCATTGCAAGCTTATCGGGCTGCTTCTCCGCTATTGCGTCCACAACATCGAATGCAAAGTTAAAGCGCTCGGTATTCTTGAAAGAAATGCTCTTAAGGACACCGCTGCCGTCTTCAACAGGCTCGATAAAGTTTTCCCAGATGCGCTTCTTTCCGGCTTCGCGGGTTGCGGTGATGGCGGGAACAGCGGCGCGCTTAGGCTGAACTTCCTCATCGGGAGTAAGAACAATTGCATAAAATTCACAGTCGGTGCCGTTAGTGGCTATAAGACCGTGAGGAGTTGTGGAGTCGTAGTAAATTGTATCGCCGGGTCCGAGGATCTCGGTATGGTCACCGATCTGAACCTTCAGATAACCGCTTATAACGATATCGCATTCCTGACCCTCATGGGTGGTAACCTCAATGGGCAGAAGCTGGGCTTCAGGAGAAAACTTACTGTAAACATAGAGGGGCTCGGCAATACGGTTGCGGAAACGGTGAGCCATATTATAGTAGGTCATTCCGTGAGCCTGCTCAACGCGCTGACCCTCGCCCTTTCTGGTAAGAGTATAGCTGCTGAGGCGGGGCGCAGTGCCTTCTATAAGCTCGGTAACGTCAACACCAAGAGCCTGTGCGCACATATAGAGAAACGCGAAGTCCAGATCCTCTTCGCCGGCCTCATATGCAAGATACTCGTCAATAGAAATGCCGATTTTCTTGGCCATATACTCTTCACTGTATCCGAGTATGGAGCGCAGCTCCTGAATACGGCTTGCAATTTCCAGAATTTTGAACTGCAAAGCGTTTGTTGTCTGCATAAGACAAACCTCCCTGCTGATTATTGGGGAAAATAAAAAGTCCCCGGAAATCCGGGGACGGAATATACCGCGGTACCACCCTGGTTGCGGACTATAAATCCGCCTCTTTTAGAGTCAATGAAAACTCCTTTGCTCTTACGCGGCCTCACGGGAGGCTCTACTCACCTTTCGGTTTTCTGCTCTCCGGCTCCGGAGCGACAAGTTGACGGAAAACGCGTGCAATCTGCTTTCACCGACCGCAGACTCTCTGATGCACCGAATTTCCAACCCTCTCCATCACAGCCTTTAGGGTATTAAATTGATAAACAATGATAGGATTATATACGAAAGCACAAAATTCGTCAAGTATTTTTTGCCTTCTCTCAAAGGCTCTCCAGAATGGGGAGAATTTCCTCAAGGCTCCTGACAGTAAACTCGGGAATAATATCCGTCCTGCCATTCTTTCCATTGGGATTGAACCAGCAGGTATGAATTCCGGCATTAATACCGCCCTTAATATCACTTGTGAGACTGTCACCGATAATTATCATCTCGTCTTTCTCATAGGGAGGCATGGAAGCAAAGCATTTATCAAAAAACTCAATGCTGGGCTTATCCCATCCGATACGCTGAGAAATGAAAATCTCCTCGAAGAAATGACCTATATTTGCGCTTTTAAGTCTGGGCACCTGAACGGATTCGTTGCCGTTTGTCACCATATAAAGCTTATATTTTCCGTAGAGGGACTCGAGAAATTCAACAGCGCCGGGAATAAAATAATGTCCGATACCAAGATTGGTATTATAAAGCTGCTGGGTGCGCTCACTGTCCCCTTCAATTCCAAGCTCTTCAAAAAACCTGTCAAAGCGTTTGACAAGAACCTGGGCTCTTGTCAACTCTCCCCTTTCAAGCATCTCCCAGTGGCGTTTATTAATCTCGCTGTAAAGACTTATAGTCTCCTCATCCGGCTCTATTCCCACTTCTTGGAGTGTTTTCCTAAGGGCGATATGTTCTGCCTTGGTAAAGTCAAGCAAAGTATCGTCGCTATCAAGCAAAACCGCTTTAATCATATTGTTTCTCCTGTGTAAATGGGGCAAACTGAAGGTTCGCCCCACAAATTTTATCAAAGTTTGTTTCTTATAATCTTGCCGCTGATGGTCTTGGGCAGTTCATCTCTGAATTCAACAATTCTGGGATACTTATAAGGAGCGGTGCGCTTCTTAACGTAGCTCTGAATTTCTTTGGCAAGATCATCGCTGGGCTCAGTTCCCTTTGTAAGAGTTATGCAGGCCTTGACAACCTGGCCTCTTATCTCATCGGGAGCAGCGCAGACGCCGCATTCAAGAACATAGGGAAGCTCCATAATAACGGATTCGATTTCGAAAGGTCCGATGCGGTAGCCGGAGGACTTGATGACGTCATCAGCGCGGCCAACATAGTAGAAGTAGCCGTCCTCATCGCGCCAGGCAAGGTCGCCGGTGTGGTAATAATCATCATGCCAGTTATTCCTGGTGGCTTCGGGTGCATTGAAATAGCCCTTGAAGAGTCCGCAGGGAGCGCCGTTGCCGGTGTAAATTACAATCTCGCCGGTTTCACCGTCGCCTACAAGCTCACCGTCAAGGTTCATAAGCTTCACATCATACATGGGACTTGCTTTACCCATAGAGCCAAGCTTGGGTTTTGTGCCGACAAAGTTGCCGATGGTAAGAGTGGTCTCTGTCTGTCCGAAGGCTTCCATAATGGTAAGACCCGTGGCTTCCTTGAATCGGTTGAAAACCTCGGGGTTGAGAGCCTCACCGGCGGTGGTTGCATACTTGATGGAGCTGAGGTCGTACTTGCTGAGGTCTTCCTTGATGAAGAAGCGATACATGGTGGGAGGAGCGCAGAAGCTTGTAATGCCGTATTTTGCGAACATAGGCATGATATCGTCAGCTGCGAATCTATCAAAGTCATATACAAAGGTTGCTCCGCCGCACATCCACTGTCCGTAGAGCTTGCCCCAAAGGGCTTTGCCCCAACCAGTTTCGGAAATGGTGAAATGAACACCGTTGGGGTCAACATTATGCCAGAAACGGGCAGTTACATAGTGGCCGATGGGATATCTGTAGCTATGGTCAACAGCCTTGGGATATCCGGAAGTACCGGAGGAGAAGAGCATCAGCATGGTGTCATCACCGCAGGGACTATCCTCAGTGCGGTTAAAGCGGCTGGAATACATATCATATTCATCGTCGAAGCTGTGCCAGCCTTCGCGAGCGCCGCCTGCAATAACCTTAAGACGGACGCTGGGGCAGTGTTCCATTGCCTTCTCCGCTTCAACAGAGCTTGCACCAAAGGCGCTGCAGACAACTGCAGAGACGTTTGCGGCATTAAAGCGATATTCAAAGTCTTTTTCAACAAGCTGGTCTGTTGCAGGTATTGCAATTGCGCCAAGCTTATGCAGACCAACAATGATGGGCCAGAATTCCCAGTTGCGGCGGAGAACAAGCATTACACGCTCGCCCTTCTTGATTCCCAGAGCACGGAAATAGTTGGCAGCTCGTGCGCTCATCTTCTTCATCTGGAGGAAGCTGAAGCGGCGCTCATTCTTCTCGCGGTCGATATGTATCATTGCAAGGCGATCGGGCTCACGCTCTGCAATGGCGTCAACAACGTCAAAGGCAAAGTTGAATTTGTCTGTATTGAAAAATTCAATGCCTGTGGGAGTTCCCTTTTCATTGACCTGGGCACGGATAAATTTATCCATATAGTCGGGGAATTCCTTAACGGGAGGCAGCGCGGGGGTCTCCATGGCCTTAACGGCAGAAGCATTAACCATTTTGCCGTGGCTCCAGATAAGTTCCTCATCCTCATCGGGGAGAACTATTGCGCAGAACACACAGTCTGCACCGCCAACGGCAATCATACCGTGGGGTGTGGAAGAGTTATAGAAAATGCTGTCACCGGGGGCAAGGACTTCAGTATGGTCACCTATGCGAACCTTGAGTGAGCCTTCAATGACAATATCGAACTCCTGACCGGCGTGAGTATCCTGCTCGATGGGCTGAGACTGCTGTGCCTCGGAATATTCGTAACGAACCCAATAAGGGTCGGCTTTACGATTTTTGAACATGGGAGCAAGACTCTGAATAGTGATTCCCTGCTCTCTTGCAGTGAGCTGTCCGTCTCCGCGGCGGGTAACGGTGTAACCGCTGAGGCGTGGAGCGCTGCCTCGAAGCAGCTCCATCATCTCAACGTCAAAAAGCTCTGCACATTTGTGAATATAGCTGAAAGGCAGGTCTGCCTTTGCGTTTTCGTAAAGCTCACACTCAGTAAGTGTGAAGCCGGTAAGCTCCGCCATCTGCTCAAGAGAATAGCCGCAATCCAGACGAAGGGATTTAATTCGCAGAGCAACCTCCATCATAAGCATTCCACTGTTTGTAGTTGCCATACAATCGCCTCCTGATGAAAAATTAGTAATAAAAAATAAAACCCGTCTCAAAGATACAAGACTTTGAGACGAGCTAATAATTAACCCGCGGTACCACTCAAATTGCGCCATAAGCGCCACTCATCGGACTCTATCAAGCCCTTGGCATTCACGCAGCCTTCACGTGGAATCCTACCCGTATAACTCCGCTCGGACTCCCGACTCGGAAGTGATGGACATTTTGGCGTCTTCGTCATCCGCTTGCAGCAAAACGCGGACTCTCTGTGTCGGAAGAACATCCATGTCGTCTTCGTCATTGTCATTTGAGGATATTAAAGCACTTACATTATTTTTTGTCAATCACTTTCATCATTAAATATACACAAAAATTGCGTTCACTTCACCTAATCAAATTGATAATGGGCAAAAATTTATTAAACTTTCTTGACGGAGCAAATTTAGGGGGATATAATCAACAAATAGCGCTTTATATATTAATATAAGGAAAGTCGGAGATATGACGAATTTTCTCTCGCTTATGGCGCATGGGCCAAGAAAAATTGCCGTTACGGGACATTTCGGCTGTGGCAAAACCGAGTTTGCCGTGTCCCTTGCCATGGCACTTGCAAAAGTGAATATTCCGAATCTTGCTCTTGCGGATCTCGATTTGGAAAACCCTTATTTCCGTTCAAGAGAAAGGATGGAAGAGCTTGAAAAAGCCGGAGTAAAAGTTTATTCCGATCCATTCAAGGGCAGAAACGGCAGTGAACTCCAGACTCTTGATCCAGCCATAAGAGCACCTCTTGAAGATCCCGATTGCAGAGTTATTCTTGATGCAGGCGGCGACTTTACGGGAGCTATGATACTCAACCAGTATTCAAAATATCTTAAGGAAGATACTCAGCTTCTTTATGTGCTCAACAAAAACCGTCCCGGAACAGCAGATTTGGAAAGCGCGTTATTCCAGCTGAGGAGCATTGAGGAAACCACTTCCCTTTCCGTCAGCGGAATTATATCCAACACACATCTTATTCGCTACACTACTGAAGATGATGTTATTGAAGGCTGGGAATTTGCTCAGGAGCTGAGTATCAAAACAGGTATTCCCGCCCTTTGTGCCTGCTGTATGGAAAATCTTGTTCCTCTTGTCAGCGGTAAGGGCTTTGATGTGTTCCCCATCGGAATGTACATGAGAGATACTTATCTTGATAAACAAGTTTGATTTGATATATTCGGAGGTAATTATGTTTAAGAGATTCAAAGTCCTGTTTAGCAGAGACAAATGCAAGGGCTGCGAGCTTTGTGTAAACTTCTGCCCTATGAAGATAATAGAAATGGACAAAAGCAGCGTCAACAGCAAGGGTTATCATCCCGCTTCCATAGATGCAGACAATATGGAGCTTTGCGTAGGCTGCTCCAGCTGCGCTCTTATGTGTCCCGACTGCTGCATCTCCATTTATCAGCTTGAGGAGGGTGAGGAATGAAAAAGATACTTATGAAGGGCAACGAGGCATTTGCTGAGGCCGCTATCCGCGCAGGCTGCAAGTGCTATTGCGGCTACCCCATCACTCCGCAGAACGAAATTCCCGAATATATGAGCCATGAGCTTCCCAAGGCCGGCGGTGCATTCGTTCAGGCCGAAAGTGAGCTCGCAGCCATCAATATGGCCTACGGCGCTGCTGCAAGCGGCGGAAGAGTTTTCATCTCCTCTTCCTCCCCCGGAATCAGCCTTATGCAGGAAGGTCTCGGCTTTATCTGCTCCGCCGAGGTTCCCCTTGTCGTGCTTAATGTATCCCGCGGCGGCCCCGGTGTTGGCGGCATTCAGCCCGGACAGGCAGACTATAACCAGGTCACCCGCGGCGGCTATAACGGCGACTGCAAAATCCCGGTATTTGCTCCTGCAGGAATTCAGGAATGCGTTGATCTCATTTACGAATGCTTTGACCTTGCCGAGGAATATCGCAATCCCATGATGATTCTAGCAGACGGTATGATGGGTCAGATGATGGAGCCTATCGTCCTCCCCGAGGCAAAGGGCATCACTCCTGTCGACAAAATTTCCGAGGAAAAACCCTGGGCCATCACCGGCACAGATTCCCACCCCGGAAGAAACGTTATCTATTCTCTGCGTATGGAGCCCGATGTTCTTGAAAAACATGTTTATCATCTTTTTGAGAAATACGAAAAGGCAGAGAAAGAGCTTGTCCGCTATAAATCTCAGGGTCTTGAGGACGCCGAGATCGTCTTTGTTGCATTCGGTACTATGAGCCGTCTCTGCGCAGAAGCCGTGGAGCTTCTTGCCGAAAAGGGCATCAAGGCCGGTATGATTCGTCCCATAAGCCTCTGGCCCTTCCCCGATAAGGCTTTTGATGAAATCGGCGATAAGTGCAAAATCGTTATATCCACCGAGCTGAGCATGGGTCAGATGCTTGCGGATGTTAAGTCCGCCGTGGCAGGACGCTGGAAATGCGGTCTCATCAACCGCACCGGCGGCATTGTCCCCTCCTCTCTTGAAATAGTGGAGAGAGCAATTAAACTTTGGGAGGAAGCCAAATGAAAACCATATTTGAACCTACAAAAGGCATCGTCCCTGTTGACAACAGCTACTGCCCCGGCTGCTCCCACGGCATTGCCCACCGCCTGATAATGGAATGTCTCGAAGAGCGGGGCCGGCTGGGAAAGACCATCGGCGTTGTTCCCATTGGCTGCTCTATCAATGCTCATCATTTTATGAACATCGATATGTGCGAATCCACCCACGGACGCGCCCCCGCAATTGCCAGCGGTATTCGCCGTGTGCACCCCGATAAGACCGTTTTCACCTATCAGGGTGACGGAGACCTTGCCTCCATCGGTGCCGGCGAAATTGTTCATGCCGCACATCGCGGTGAGAAATTCACCACCTTCTTTATCAACAATGCCATTTACGGCATGACCGGCGGTCAGATGGCCCCCACCACCCTTATCGGACAGAGAGCAACCACCGCTGTTGACGGACGCACCAAGGAGCAGGCAGGTCTGCCCCTCAGAGTCAGCGAAATGCTTGCTACCATTGACGGAGCTGTATTCGTTGAGCGCGTTATGCTTAATAATCCTGCTAATATCCGCAAGGCAAAAAAGGCCATTCACAAGGCTCTTGATGTTCAGGATGCAGGTCTTGGATTCAGCTTTGTTGAATTTCTCTCCGTATGCCCAACCAACTGGGGTTATGCTCCCTACGATGCAATCAAGTGGATGGAGAAGAACATGGCCGAATATTATCCCGTCGGAAATTTCAAATGCCCGGAGGAAATGAAGTAAGATGAAACAGAAACTCTTTTTCGCCGGAAGCGGCGGACAGGGCACTCTCGCTCTTGGCCAGATGATTGCGAAGGCCGCAATGGACGAGGGCAAGGAGGTAACCTGGCTTCCCTCCTACGGTCCCGAAATGCGCGGCGGCACCGCAAACTGCACCGTTGTTGTATCCGACAAGGCTATCAGCTGCCCCCTTATTAACGATGCCGATGTTCTCGTTGCTATGAACCTCCCCTCCCTGCGTAAGTTTGAGAGCATGGTAAATCCCGGCGGCGTTATCCTTATGAACAGTTCTCTTATTCCCGAAAAATGCCTTCGCAATGATGTTAAGGTTGTTGAAGTACCCTGTAATGACCTTGCAAAGGAACTTGGAAATGAGAAATGTGCAAACATCATTATGCTTGGCGCTATTTTGAAGGAAACGGGGATCGTTTCCCTCGATACCATTCGCGAGCAGCTTGAACATATGTTCTCCGGCCGCAAAGCAGCCTTCCTTCCCCTTAACCAGAAGGCACTTGATATCTATTCAAAATAACAAAAATGCTGAGAGAAAAATTCTCTCAGCATTTTTTATGAGCAAAATCTGTGCTTGCCGATTATTGTTATAAGGGGTCTTGACCATATCCACTTACTTGTTGCCGTTGACGGATTGAAATAATATATTGCTCCACCGGAAGGATCCCAACCGTTCATTGCATCTCTTGCCGCTTTATAGGCGGAATCCGCAATAGGTTCATTGAACTGTCCGTCGTCAATGCAGGTGAAAGCTCCCGACTGATAAATAACTCCAGACATTGTGTTTGGAAAAGAGGGGTGCTCCATACGGTTGAGCACAACAGCTCCCACAGCCACCTGACCAACATAAGGCTCTCCTCTTGCTTCGGCGGATATCAGTCTCGCCAAAAGCGCCACATCTCCGCTCCCGCTTGATGTTGCGGAGCCCTGAGCGCTTATTCCCATATAGGAGAGGGTCTGCTGTCCTGCAACGCCGTCCACCTTTAATCCAAAGCGCTTCTGATATTTCTTGACCGCTTCTTCCGTTGCACTCCCGTATACTCCGTCAACCGCTCCCGAATAAAAGCCCTGATTTTTCAAAAGAGTTTGTATCTGGCTCACGACAGAGCCTGTCGAGCCTTTCTTATAGCTTGCCGCATCAACATACTGCACAAAGCAAATTATAAGTATATTAACCGCAAACACGACAATAAGGGCAAGGCAAAGTTTTCTTCTTGATTGAGTCATAAAAATACGCTCCTTGCAGAATTATATTTTTAGTCTGCGGAGGAGCGTTTTTGTTATGTTATTAAATTTTTGTCACGAGAAGAAATATTTATTCCATCTTTCCTATATTCTCCGGCATTGCTATGGGATAAGCCTCATAATCCCACTGATGATCTGTTAGCGCAAAGTATTCGGAGCTTTTGTTAAAATAACCGAATCCGTAAGCTCCCTCATCCCAAGTGGAGTCCACGCAAAACCATTCCCCATCAATTTTTACCATATTCCATGCGTGATCCTCACGGGATGAAAATGCTGCACCAACTACAGTGATACACTCAATGTCGAGAACGTCCATAAAAAGTTGAAAAGCTGTTGCATAACCGAGGCAGACCGCCTTTCCCTCAATTATTGCGCCGTAAGGCTCATAGGATTCGCGGGGTGCGGCACTTGGAATATCATAATGGCGATAATCATATTCGCAATTTGTGCAAAGCCATTTATATACAGCCTGTTCTTTTTCAAGCTCCGACATATCGTCACTAATAATCGAGTTGATAATTTTATTTAAATTCTTATAAAGCTTTTTGCCTTGCTGATCAAGGTTTTCATCATTAGCATTTTTTACAGCTGCAACAAGAGCAGAATTATCCCAGAGAGTCATATCGTCAATATCAGGATCAACATAGGGATACCAGTATTCCGGAAGCTCACCCAGGTTCTCAATATACACAGGTTCGGCCTCAGGCTCTTCATTTGGAAAGGGTTCATCCTCATACTCGGGAAGTTCCATATTTAATGCTCCAAAGAACGCTTCGTCCGCCTTCTGCGGCTCCGGACAAATAAGCACGGCTGCCCAAGCTCCGTCGGAGCTTAAACTTACAATTGAGTTATCGACTATGAATGCCTGCTCGGGGTTATAACCGAAAAAATCGCCCTGCCTGCTGTGGCGGTAGGATTCAAGCTCATTGAAGACGGTATTCAGGTCAGCTTTGTCTCTAAGCTTAAAAATGCTTATCTCATCGGCTTTCATTGGATCTGCACTGCGATAAATAGCGGCATCAAGCAAATACTCAGGATCAAGTCCGTAGAACCCTTGAACATATTTTGCCATTGCAGCTCCATCATAGTTATCGTTCACGCATTGAAAATCCTCTTCGGTGAAGTTGATCCCTTCAATAACATTTATGGCAAGTTCCTTTGCGGTATAATCCGGGGCGGCAACAGTCACAGTAGCCCCTTTTCCGCAAGCACTTAGGAGCAAAATCAATATTAAAATTGCAGAAACTATTCTTTTCATATAAAGCATTTATTGAGCAGATGTTACTCTGACAATTCTCCGCGAAGATCCTTCTCCATCAGACTCTTGATGCGTCCCGAAGAGCAGCGCTTTGCGAAGAGATAGCGAAGCTTTGTTACCGCAGCTTCGACTGTCATATCTCCGCCGCTGACAGCGCCGGCTTTTTTCAGGGCAGAGCTTGTTTCATAGGTGCCAAGCTGAACCTTACCCCGGAGACACTGGGTGCATACAACAATGATTGTGCCGTTATCCGCCGCTTTACTGATAAGCGGCAGAAGCTCTGCGTCATACTGAGGGATATTGCCCACTCCAAAGGCCTCTATTACCAGTGCCTTAAGGTTCTCTGTCATAATATTCTCAAACATCTTGAACTGTATGCCGGGGAAGATTTTCAGGACAGCTATAGGCAAGTCCTCGGCGAAATCAATCACATTGAGCTCCTCGCCCGCGGGACGCACAAGGGCGTCAATATAGCGTATGTCAATAGCTGCGTTGGCAAGGGGCGGAAAATTGGGAGAAGCGAAAGCCTCCATCTCGTCTGCGGAAACCTTGGTGGCGCGGTTGCCGCGAAGAAGCTTTTTGCCGAAATAAAGACAGACCTCAGGCACTCTTCCCTCGCCTGCGATTATAATAGAACCGATAAGATTATCGCGGGCATCGGAGCGGGCATGACCTATCGGAATCTGCGCGCCTGTAAGGACAACTGTTTTGCCAAGGCCTTCCAGCATGAAGCTCAGCGCAGAAGCCGTATAAGCCATAGTATCTGTTCCGTGGAGGATGACAAAGCCGTCATAGATATCATAGTTATCCCTTATTGTATGAGCCATGGCGCTCCAATCGACTATTGAGATATTGCTGGAATCGCAGATATGCTCAAACTCAATAAGCTCCCACTGAGGCATTCCCGAATGGAAAAGCTCACTCATACTTCCGAGGACACGATGAAGATAGCCACTTTTTGTGGCATAGCCATCCTCGGTTTCAACCATGCCGATTGTTCCGCCTGTATAAATTATCAAAACTTTTTTCTTGTTCTGCATCAATAATGATTTCCTTCCGGCAATTTAACATTCTTTCTGATTTTCTTTACAAGGGCGGGTGTGACAAAAGCAAACACAACCGCAAGAATAATACTGATAATAAATTTGGGTATAAGCAAGCCGAACACCAGCACATAAGAATAATAGTTATAGATTATACTGTCCACATAAAGGGCAAGAGTATTCAAAGCGGTGGTAAGTATGCCGGCAATGACAGTAAATACCATAAGTCCCGAAACCGGCGGCGAAAAGGCCTTGCGTTTTGAATAGGCACCAACTATCAATCCCCGAACTATAACAGGGAGCATCCAAAGTATGGTGGTCGGAGTGATACCGTAACCGGAAAAGAACAGCTGATATATTCCGCTTCCAAGAAAACCTATAAGAGAGCCGTGGAGAGGCCCGAACATCACGGCTCCAACGATTATCGGAAATGCATCGAGAGTAAACTTGAAATTTGCTACTCTGAAGGAAATTGAATTAAGAACGACATACATAGCCACAAGAACAGCGTCAATGGCCATCATTCTTATACTGAGGCTTTTCTTTGTCTTCATATAAAAACTCCTTTCGTGACAGTTGCCACGAAAGGAGCTAATACGTCCCTATTTAGTGGCAGCGGATGCGGGAAAAGCATCGCGCACCAAAAAAGGTGCTTCGTCCTGAGACAACTCCCATCCTCAGGCACTTGACGCGCAGTTCCCTACTCTGTCCAAAATATTTATCTGCTTATATTATTACCACAAAATTACTTATTTGTCACCATTTTTTCAGCGGCTTCAAGGGTATGGCGAACAAGCACAGCCGTGGTAACGGAACCCACACCGCCCGGCACAGGGGTAATATGAGAAACTATCTCTTCTGCGGCGGAAAAATCCACATCTCCGCACATTTTGCCGTTCTCATCAAAGTTGATACCAACATCAATGACGCACTGTCCCTCGCGGAAATATTCCCCGTCAAGAGCCTTTGCTTTGCCAAGGGCGGCAATAACAATATCCGCCTGCTTTGAGATTTCCTCTGAATTTACCGTGCGGCTATGGCATACGGTGACAGTTGCATTTTCTGCCATAAGAAGCATGCTGACGGGCTTTCCGATTACCATACTGCGTCCGAAGACAGCGGCACGGCGCGAGCTAATGGGTATATTATAATACTTTAGGATCTCTATGACCGCTCTTGCGGTGCAGGGAGCAAAACCTATTCCCTTTCCGGAAAAAACATAAGCTGCGGAGCCGGATGTCACACCGTCCACATCCTTTTCGGGTGCTATGGTCTCACGGACGGTATTCTCGTCAATATGGGAAGGCAGAGGCATGAAGACAAGTATTCCGTGAATCTTTGTGTCGCTGTTCAAATCTTCTATGGCAGCGATTACTTCACTCTGGCTCACATTCTCCGGCAAAATTATCTGTTTGACTTCAACATCCAAAGCGCTGCAGCGCTTGAGAATGCCTCTTTCATAGGCAATATCGTCGCCTCTTTCACCAACGCGAACAATTGCAAGGCAGGGATTTACTCCGCGTTCCTTCAGAGACAGACAAATCTCTTTTGATTTTTCATTCAATGCGGAAGCGACAGCCGCTCCCTTCAAAATCTCCGCGCTCATTTAAGTCTCTCCCAAACTTTTTCGTAAACCATATCTGCAATCTTCCAGTGCTCAGCCATAAGTGCATCCACTTCGCTGTTAAGCTCTTCCGCATATACACGGTCTGTCATAAGTTTTGTGTTAACCCTGACATTCATAGCCGCACCGTAGAGTGCCGCCCACAACATCACTACGCCCGTTCCCACATCGGAAATTGCAAGGACGCTTCCTATTTCCTCGAGACGCTGATGAATCAGTATTCCCCTGCAGGCAAGGCGCAAAATCTTCATTGGAGGCTCAGCTGCAAGGCGAAGACAGCGCTCCATCTCTTCTGTGCGATTAGGGTCATCCTTAGGAATGGAATAGGCTTTGGAAAGCGGCTCAAAAGCCTTTGCGTCCTCGTCCATAAGACTCTGGCATTTTATTCTAAGCTCATCGAGTTCTATCAGAAGAGTATTGAGTTCATCTTCATACCGGGCATACTTCTTCTTCCCTATTGTCAGGTTGGAAACCATTGAGCCGAGGGCTGCGCCCAAAGAAGCCACAAGAGCGCTTGCTCCCCCGCCGCCGGGTACGGCAGCGCGGGAGGCCAAAAGCGTATTGAAGTTATCAATCTGCATTGCGGAAAAATCCATAATGAACCGTCCTTCAATAAAACGGGAGGCAAAAATCCTCCCGTTTATTAATTATTTGGTGCCGAAAATTCTGTCGCCTGCGTCACCGAGACCGGGCACTATATAGCCATGGTCATTGAGGCACTCATCCTCTGCGGCAACATAGATATCAACATCGGGATGAGCGCGATGAACGGCTTCAATTCCCTCGGGAGCGGCAATGATGCACATAAGCTTTACACTGCGGCAGCCATACTTATTTTTCATAAATTCGCAGGCAGCAACGGCGCTTCCGCCGGTAGCCAGCATGGGGTCAACGATGATAACATCGCGTTCTGCTATGTCACTGGGCATCTTGCAGTAATATTCAACAGGTTCAAGAGTTTCGGGGTCACGATAAAGACCGATATGACCAACCTTTGCAGAAGGAATAAGAGCCAGCATACCGTCAACCATACCGAGACCTGCGCGGAGAATGGGCACTATTGCAAGTTTCTTGCCTGCAAGGCGGCGTACCTTTGCTTCAGCAACGGGGGTCTTGATAACCACTTCCTCGGTGGGAAGGTCTCTTGTTGCTTCATAGCACATAAGAGTTGCAATTTCGCTGATAAGAGAGCGGAATTCCTTAACACCGGTGGACTCATCGCGAAGAATGGACAGTTTATGCTGAATAAGAGGATGGTCAAAAATGTGGATGATACCCATAACAATTCTCCTTTTATTTATTCTCTTTCAGTTTTTCAAGACGTTCTCTTTCCGCCTGTGAAAGTCTGAGATAAACGGGATTCAATTCAGCAGCGCTGACAGGCTGAACGCTTCCTGCAGCTCTGCACACACCCCATGCATTCTGCATTCTCATGCTTTCGGGAGCAAGGGAGACATTCTCCAACACATTTTTAAGGTAATTAAAACAAAGCAAAGCACCGTCGCCAACAACGACTATGTTTGCTTCAACTTCCTTAAGCTCCTCGGCAAGCTCCGCAAGGGATATTGCCCTGTCCTCGCTGAGGCGCTTCGGACGGCCGTTTTCAAAACAAAACAGAGCGTTATAGACCTGATTTCGCCTTGCGTCCATTGCGCAGCAGATGATGCTGCCCTCGGGGGCATATTCTCCGTTCCAAGCCATTGCTTCGAGGGTGGAAACGCCGACAGCACTCTTATCAGCACCCCAGCAAAGCCCCTTCGCGGCTGAAACTCCTATGCGTATTCCCGTGAAAGATCCGGGGCCTCGGGCAACGGCAACGGCATCTATATCGGACATTTTAAGTCCTGCATTTTTAAGAAGATCCTCTGCCATAGGCAACAGAGTGCAGCTATGAGTAAGTCCGCTGTTCTGGAAACTCTGGGCTAGAAGTGCTCCGTCCTTGGAGACAGCCACGGATGCGCTTTTTGCAGAGGATTCAAGGGCAAGTATTATCATTATTCTTCACCTATACTGATTTTTCTGCCTGTATCGGAGATTTTCTCGATTTTAACGGTAATCTCATCGCCTTCAAAGGCATCGGAAACATTTTCGCTCCACTCAACGGCACACACTCCGCCGCGGGACAGATAGTCCTCCCAACCGATATCAAAAAGCTCATCGGCAGAGCCAAGGCGATACATATCGAAGTGGTAAAGCTCCCTTTCTCCGATATACTCGTTAACGATGGTAAAGGTGGGGCTGTTCACGCGGCTTGTGATACCCATGCCACGAGCCATACCTCTTACAAATGCGGTTTTGCCCGCACCAAGGTCGCCGTAAAAAGCTACAACGCTTCCTCCGGGTAGCGATGCGGCAAACTCGGCTCCCGCCATTTCAGTTTCAAGTTCGTTATTTGTGTATAAAATCATTGTTCATTCTCCGTTATTATTCTACTGTATTATAAACCTAAAATATCGTTGCGTAAAGACCGATATTGTGTTAAACTGGGTTGAAATGAAAAAGAATTAATATTATGATACCAATTAGATGTATTTTTCCGTAATATTATAAGTAAAGGCAGGTGATAACCATTATTAAACTTCTGAACAAGGCAAAACCCCATATACAGGAATTTACCAAACGAGCAGACATGGTTCTTTTTACCCTTTGTTTTATTTGCTCCATATTCGGAATCGTGGTTATTGCCAGCGCCACCAAAGCCTATGACGGCGGCTCCTTTAAGTATGTTTTCGTTCAGGCTTTCGCACTGATAGTCGGTATCGTTCTTTTCGTTGCCCTGACGGTTCTTGACCTTGACGTTCTTGCCGATAAATGGATTATTCTTCTTGCTATTTCCGTTGTGCTTATTCTTGCCCTTGTGCCTTTCGGCGAAGACGACGGTACCGGTAACAAAAGCTGGATTCGCTTCCTTGGAATCGGTATTCAGCCCTCGGAAATTGTTAAGGTTATATATGTTGTCCTGATGGCGAAGCACATAAGCACGCTGAAAGAATACAAAAACCTCAACCACATCTTCTCTCTGGCACAGGTTGCAGCTCACTTCGCTCTCTTCTTCGGTCTGATCATTGTTATATCCGGTGACCTTGGAAGCGCACTTGTTTTCTTCTTCATTTTTGCTGTTATGCTGTTTTTCGCCGGACTTAAACTGTATTGGTTCGTTCTCGGTATTGCAGCAGTTGCCGCGGTTATCCCCTTTGCATGGGAGCATTTCCTCAAAGACTATCAGAAGGCTCGTATTCTTGCGCCCTATGACCCCAGCATTGACCCCAAGGGCGACGGTTATCTATGGCAGACAAACCAGAGCAAGCTTTCTCTCGCCTCGGGACGCTTCTGGGGCACCGGCCTCGGAAACGGTCCTCAGACCCAGAACCCCTATTCCAACCCCGCAAAGCACACCGACTTTATATTTTCCGTTATCGGTGAGGAGCTTGGAATGTTCGGCTGCATAATCGTCTTCATCCTTCTTATGCTTATAATTATCCGCTGCACCTACATCGGTCTCACAAGTAAAAACCTTATGAGCACCCTTGTTTGCCTCGGTGTTGCCGGCACTCTTCTTTTCCAGACATTCCAGAACATCGGAATGTGCACCGGTCTCACTCCCGTTATCGGTCTTACCCTCCCCTTCTTCAGCTACGGCGGCTCTTCAATGTTCTCCTTGTTCGCTGCGGTTGGACTTGTTTCGGGTGTTAAATACCGACCTAAGCCCCAGCGCTTCTATCACTATAATTAAACATTAAAATACCGTGCCATATTCGGCACGGTATTTTTCTTTATTATTTTCAAAAAAGTTTCAGCTGTTCATTAAAGAAATCGGGACATACGGGACAGGCGGCTTCATCAGAGCTTATGGTCATGGAAGCAAGTCTTGCACCGTATTTAACAGCTTCGGAGAGCTTCATACCCTTGGTAAGAGCCATAACAGTGCCGGAGAAAAATGCGTCACCGGCGCCGCATGAATCCACAAGTCGGACGGGAACCGCAGGGCAAATGCCCTTTTCATCGCCAACAGCGTCATAATAAACACTTCCTTGAGCTCCCATAGTTACAACTATTGAGGGGATAGCAAGCTTATCGGCGGCGGGAACAAGGAAGTCCAGCATCTCTTGAGGGCTAAACTCCTCCACGTCAACGCCAAAAATCTTTCCGCACTCAACCTCGTTGCAGATAAAGCAATCGGTGCGCTGAAGATATTCAAGGTGAGGAAGAATAACGCTGAGATTGCCAACTATAGCATAGGTCTTCTTGTTATATTTCTCTGCAAGTTCCAAAACCCGCTCGGCTATATGCTCGTTAAGGTCAATTTCCAAAACAACATTCTCGCAGTTTGCAATTATGCGCTCGCCCTGTTTGTCGATAAGCTTTTCCAGAACGCTCACATCAGGCATGCTGGAAATGGAGCCTGCAAGGTCACCGTTTTCATCGAGGATAACAAGCCACATACCTATTCCGTCACTATCGGTGGTAATAGTATAGCTCAGGTCAGCACCGACATTTTCAAGCTTGCGGGCAACATCTCTGCCGATTGCGCTGTCATCAAGCATGCTGACGAAGGAAACCGGCATGCCAACATTGGCAAAATTTTCAACCACATTGCGGCTTACTCCTCCATGGACAATTTTTACCATTCCGAGGTTTCTTCCAACGGGATCATATTTGGCTTTAGGAAATCCTTTTACATCAACAAAAGTTACACCTATAACGGCGGTATTGGCCATTTGGTTCACTCTCCCTATATATAATGACTGGATTATAGCACATTCAGACATTATTCGGCAACAGAAAAGGGATTTTTTCCTTTCATTTTTGTTATTCAATTATAGTGCATTCATTTGTCTTGGGATTGACAGTTTTATATTGCGGGAATAAAATTAAGCTTAATAATTATTAAAGGATATAGCTATGGATCTTACAAAAACAAGCTTTTTCACCAAAGACAAAGCCTTTTATAAAACCCTCTTCCCCATGATGCTCACTATCGCGCTGCAGAACATTGTGGCCTACAGCGTGAATATGGCAGATAATCTTATGTTGGGAACTTATAGTCAGGATGCCCTTAGCGGAGCCGCCATTGTAAACCAGATATTTTTTATGGTTCAGCAGTTTGCCATTTCTGTAGGCAACACTCTTGTTGCTCTCGCCGCTCAGTATTGGGGTCAGAACCGAACCTCTCCCATCCGTACCCTTACAGGTATTGCCCTGAAGCTCGCAGTTGCGGTTTCTCTCATTCTCGTTGTCCTTTGCCAGATAATTCCTGTTCCCATGCTCAAGATTTTCACCTCTGCTCCCAATATTATTGCAGAGGGCGAGGTTTATCTCCGTCTTGTATCCTGGACCTTCCTCCTCTTTATAATCACCCAGACTTTAATGGCCGCCCTTCGCGCAGTCCAGACCGTGAAAATTTCCTTTTGGATATCTGCCGTTTCTCTTGTTGTCAACGTCTTCTTCAACTACATCCTTATATTCGGAAAATTGGGTCTTCCCGAAATGGGAATTGCGGGTGCTGCAATCGGTACAATTATCGCAAGATCCGCTGAGCTTATAATAATACTCGTATATATTCTTAAAAAGGACAAAAAGCTCTCTCTTTTCGGAAAAGATTTATTCGCAAAAAATCCTCTTCTCAGCAAGGATTTCACCAAGGTGTATATACCCATTATGTGCGCAACCGTCCTTTGGGGCGTTTCCGTTCCTATGCAGACCTCCATACTGGGTCATCTCTCCGATAACGCCATTGCAGCAAACTCCGTTGCAACCACCTTCTATCAGTATCTGAAGGTTATTGTTATTGCCATGTCCTCCGCATCGGCGGTTATGATTGGCACTGCAATAGGCAGAGGAGATATGGAAAAAATCAAGTCCGACGCCCGCACCCTTTCCTGCATAGATATCCTGATCGGAGTAATTCTCGGCCTTGCCCTTGTAGTTCTCAGAAAGCCTCTCCTCTCCTTCTATGATCTGAACGCTGAAGCGATCGAAATGGCTTCCAACCTTATTGCAATAATGGGTCTTATAATGGTGGGAATGAGCTACCAGATGCCCGTAAGCTTCGGCATATTCCAGGGAGGCGGCGACGGAAACTTCACTATGAAAATGAACCTCATCAGCACTTGGTGCATCGTAATGCCCCTATCCTTTGCAGCTGCGTTCTGGTGGAAACTTCCCGTAGAATGGGTTGTTATTGTAATTCAGTCCGACCAAATCTTTAAATGTCTCCCAACCTTCCTGCATTTCCGCAAATATACATGGATGAAGAAGCTTACAAGAGGTTGATATATGAAATATAAAGTAATTTTAATTACCGCAATCCTTATCTGCCTGCTCGCCCTCTCTGGCTGTGGATGCAGCCACGAATGGATTCCCGCCGACTGCAGCGCTCCACAAACCTGCGCTCTCTGCGGTGAGACGCAAGGAGAAGCCCTGATTCATCAGTGGTCAAAGGCCAGTTGCACTTCTCCCAAGACCTGCTCCCTCTGCGGAGAAACAGAGGGCGATGCCTTAGAGCACCAATGGGAGGCAGCCACCTGCCTTACATCCGAGACTTGCACCGAATGCGGCGCTACTCAGGGAGAAGCTCCGGGACATACAGAGGGAAGCCCCAGTTATACCAACATCAACTTTAATTCTGCTACAGCTGACTATGCTATCAGCTGCGAAGTATGCGGAGAACTTTTGGATTCCGGCAGCGGTGCTATGACCACCCTCCATGACGGAGAGCAATTTCTCTGCACAAGCCTTGAATACTTTGACCGCATTCTCAACATGCACAAGGAAGATGATTTGGGCGGATTCGGAGACACGGACAGCGAGGGCGGACTTTTCACCCTGATATACTGGGATACTGATTTTATCTCCAGAATGGTCTATAAAAAATCTGACGACACGGCCGCCACTCCCGAAGATACTTTCTCGACCATATACCTGAATTTGGGCTGGAACTTAAGTATGCTTGAGGTAATCAGCGAAAACCAACATTACCTCCACGCCGTTCCCGTTATGGTGGCCTGCGACCCCAGCCTAAGCCACGACGAGGCTCTTGAGCTATACAATGCCCTTATGGCTGACAGCGAGCTCTCTCTTTGCCATAACGGTTTAGCTTATAAGCTTTACTACGACGAGGAATCAGCCTCTCTGACCATGTCCGTCACCGTTGAATGATTTTGGAGGAAGGAAAATGAAAAAAATATCTGTTTGTATTATATACCTTCTTCTGTGCCTTCTTTTCTCCGGCTGTGGCTGTGAGCACCAGTGGATAGACGCTGATTGCCGGAGTCCAAAAACCTGCAGCCTTTGCGGAGAGCGCGAAGGCGAAGCGCTGACCCATCAGTGGGTAGATGCTGACTGTACCGCGCCCAGAACCTGCGCTCTTTGCGCTCTGACCGAGGGCGAAACTCTGCCCCACAAATGGCTTGAAGCAAGCTGCAGTGCTCCCGAAACCTGTAGCGCTTGCGGTACCACCCAGGGTGAGAAATTAGAGCACACATATTCTGAGTGGAGCTTCGGCACAGATACTATGAGCCGAAGCTGCATTGAATGCGAAAAATCCGAAACTGAGCCAATGGACTATATGCTCTATCTCAACACGGTGCTCAAAGGTCGCTGGGATTGCACCCTCGTGACAATCAATAATAGACTCGCCTACAACGAGTTCGGACCTCAGGTTCCATTCCTTGAGTTTGCCGAAGACGGCAGCATCAGGTATTTCAACCATGAAGAAATAAGTCCGGCTTCAATAAGCTTTATTGCTCTTGATGAATATGATGGCATATACTACTACAATTTTCTTTTAAGCACCGAGGCCGGAGAAGAAATAGATTTCTGGTATGTGCCCGAAGATGATTCTCTTTTCTCCTTTATATTTGAGTTTGAACGCGTGGGCAATGAGGTTGAGCAGTATCTTGATATTCTGACAGGAAAATGGGTCTTTGACAGAGTATTTTATGTATATGACGAAAGCCGCAAAGGCTTTGACCGCAGCGGCTACAGCGTTGAATTTTTCGAAGACGGAAGTTTCACAGCCCTGCTCGATACAAGGATAGATGGAGCGTGGTCAATCTTTCGGGATGATATTATCACCGACGAAAACGGCACAAGTGTTCTGCTTTTCACTCTGTACGACGGAGATTACTACAACACCACCGTCTATCTTGGCATCACAGACGAAAAAACCGAACTGGGCTTCACCAGAACGCTAAAAGAGAGTATTTACTTTATAAAGGACATATCCGAATAAAAAAAGACCGCCAATGGCGGTCTTTTTTACAATATGCTTAGTCTGCTTGCTTATTCCTTAACCTCTGCTTCTGCCTCGACTGCAGGCGCGGGAGCGGCAACTTCAGCAACGCCCTTCCCATAGGGGTATGCAAGCCACTTGCCCACAACGAAAACAGCAATAATTTCAAGGATAGACAAAACATAGGACAGAGACATAGCGCCAATATAAGCTGCAAAGCCAATATAAGGTACCATATTAACGAATGCAGAAATTACGCCAACAACAAAAGAAATTACCAGGAGCAGGCCGGGAACAAAGTTGATTTTCTTGAAGAAGTTCGTCTTGATGATTCTCTTATCGCAGGCAGAAAGCGCAAGAACAAAGAGCAATGCATAGGCAACAAAGTCAAAGAAATTCCTGTTAATAACTGCCAGAACAACAAAGAGAGCCAGAGCAATAAAAGTGGGAACGCCTCTCTTCTTCATAAAGAGAATAATGGCAAAATAAAGATTGAACAGTACACTGAGAACAGCGCTGAAAACATTAAGGCCGCTGACGATTGCACCAATTACGCTAAAAAGTCCGAAGATTCCGAGAATAAGAAACAACACAGATGCGCCACAGAATTTGGTTTTCATAGAGTAACCCTCTTTCCTATTTTTTATAAAAAAATTATATTCCCTCAAGGGCAAAAAGTAAAGAAATATTAAACAAAAATTGTACTTTCAGAAAAACGCCCCTGCCAAAGCGGCAGGGGCGTAATATTATGATAGATTAGTCCTGCTCCCAGTTGTGGTAGACGTTCTGGACGTCATCGTTATCTTCGAACATGTCGATCATCTTGGTCATGTTCTTGATATCGTCCTCGTTGGTGAGCTTGATATAGCCGTTCTGGGGGATCATCTCGGCCTGAGCGGAGAGGAGCTTATAGCCCTTTGCGCTGAGAGCTTCGCTGACAGCGGCAACATTATCGGGAGTGGTGTAAACGGTGAAGGTCTCGCCCTCAGCCTCAAAGTCATCAGCGCCGCAGTCAAGAGCTTCCATCATGACTTCGTCTTCATCCAGCTCTTCGTCCTCGTTATCGATGATGATAACGCCCTTATTATCAAAGCTCCAGCTTACGCAGCCGGAAGCGCCCAGATTTCCGCCGTACTTATCGAAGATGTGACGGACTTCGGAAGCGGTGCGGTTGCGGTTATCAGAAAGAGCATCAACGATAACGGCAACACCGCAGGGACCGTAGCCCTCATAAACAACCTTCTCAAAGTTATCGGTGCTGCCTGCGCCGAGAGCCTTGTCGATGGTGCGCTTGATGTTATCGTTAGGCATATTTGCTGCCTTTGCCTTTGCAATAACGGTTGCAAGGCGGGAGTTATTGTTGGGATCGCCACTGCCGCCTTCTTTAACGGCAACGATCATTTCACGAGCGATCTTGGTAAAGGCCTGTGCACGCTTTGCGTCAGCAGCGCCCTTGGTTTTCTGTATATTGTGCCACTTGGAATGTCCAGACATATATTAACGCCCCTTGTTATAATTTTTATCCAAGGTATTTTAGCACAATATGTCAAGCTTGGCAATAGAAATAAGTCAAAAAGGCAGGCGCAAAAATGTACCCGCCTTAATACGGCTTCTTAGTATGTTTTCGGAATAAGGATCATCTTACCCCTTGCAGATATCAAGTCATCGAGTCCGTTGGTGCTTAAAATTGCCTCCGGCGATGAACAATTATCCTTCGCAAGCTGCCACAGATCGTCATCCTCATTTACGCGAAGCAAGGTGAGAGACGGTTTTTTTGTATTATCCAGCACATCGTTTTCATCATAAGTAATTGCACACACACAGTCGATTATATCTTCATAAAATGCACAAATTTCAGCAGATATCTCAAGCCTTAATTCTATTCCTCCGGGCACGGGAATGACAGTCCAATCAACTATATCAATCGAATTCACCATGTATTTTTTCTCATTTGGCAGCCTTATTGAAAATTCTGTTTTTCTGCATTCGCTCCATATGTTCTCTCCACTGCTGCATATCAATGAGAAATTTACAGGAAGCTTAATTTCCGATTTGCCTACCGTGGGCGTTTCTGTGAAAAAAGTTGAGCAAAGAATATCTGAGATTGCACCCGAGGTTTCAAGAAGCTGCCTTAAACTTTCCCTGATTCGTACCGGCTCCTCGAAACATTCCAACTTCCTTTCTGTTTTTTCGCTAATCAAAGGAAATCGATTACTGTAGGCATCATTAATATATTCAAGCCTTACTGTGTTTCTGCAAACAAACTGTGCAACCAGATGAAGCTCCAGTGATACCCTGTTTTCATTTTCATTATAGTTGCAATATGCGCCGCTGGGTGTTATCCATACAGTTTTCAGTCCCTGTCCCGATTCGCAGCCCAGCTCGATTATTTGTGAATAATCGCTTGCGCTATCAAATTGAGAGATCTCTCCATGGCTGTTGATGCAATAAAAACCGCATTTAATCTTGCCTTTAACTATAAGCTTGGTTCCAACAGCTTTAATATCATCCACCGTGCAGCTGCAGCTAGATAAATTAACAGAGCCAATTCCTTCATCCTTCACCGGCACAGCGATTTCGTCTGTCAGAGCAAAGGTTTTCTCTCCGACCGCACTTATAAAACTTGCTTCTTTAACGCAAATTTTACTCTTTATGTGTTCCTCAGCCTCAACATTTTTATTTATTTCAAATTTAGTGTTATTAAAAACTGATATTTCTCCTGTAATTTCCGCCCGTACAAGTATTTTTCGTGGATTCAAGGCTCTGGCATCAAGCCGTATAATATCCATTTTAGCGCAGGAAAGACTCCCCTCTGCTATAGCGTCATCTTCAGCAATCAGGACAAGGGGGACGACAATATCAAGGAAATAGATTTTACTGTCTTCGCCCTTATAAAAAACATTTGAATAAACATTAAGCTCAATTCGGACTCTTCCCGATGAAACATCCTTGCTGCGTATTAAAAGCCTGCCCTCACAGCTGAGCACCTCACTTATATCCGGAAATGTATCAGGAACAACAGCATCCCTGCATTCCTCCTTGCGCAGGAATGTTGAATAACTCTTGTTATAAATGCCGAATTCCGCTATGCCGAGTTTTGCCTCCATTATTACAGCTCCTTGCAGTTTAATTTCAATAATCTATATGACTGCAAAGTGGACAATATTACTCAGTATCGCTTAAGCTGAAGCCCCAGAAGAATCATTACCACGCCAAGCATAAGCCACCAAAAACCACTTGGAAGCACAAGGGCCAATATTATCATTATACCTAAAATTATCAAGCATATCCCGAAAGGACCAAGTCCACCCTTTCCTTTTCCCTTCAACAAAAACACCACCTCTCCGCTACATACTATGCGGAAAGGTGGTGTTTGTTCATTTATTCTCCCACTCTTTATACTGAGCGGAAATTTCATATAGGCGCTGATAACTCTTATGTCGGGAGGGGTTGATCTTGCCATCCCCAACGGCTTCAAGCACTGCGCAGCCCGGCTCCTTAAGATGGGCGCAGTCCAGAAATCTGCACCCGCCGATAAAGGGTCGGAACTCAGGGAAATCATGCTGTAGCTCCTGCTTCCTTATGGGTTTCATCTGAGTAAGGTCAAAGCTGGCAAAACCGGGAGTATCTGCAATCATAGTGCCCTCACCCGCATCAAAAAGCTCAACATGGCGGGTGGTGTGGCGACCGCGTCCGAGAGCTTCGCTGACCTCGCCTACGCTCACATTATAGCCGGGGGCAATGACATTGAGGAGGCTGCTTTTTCCTACGCCGGAGTTGCCTGCGAAAGCTACGGTTTTGCCGCGGATATACTCTTTAAGCTCCTCAACTCCCTCGCCGCTGACGGCGCTTGTGCGTATAACTCTGTAACCCGTAGAGGAGAAGATTTCATATAGCTCATCGCCTCTGTCAAGGTCGCATTTATTGATGCAGATAATGCAGCCGCAGCCTGCATGCTCAGCAATAACAGCCACTCTGTCAACAAGGAAAGGGTCGGTTACGGGATTGACATTGGCACACATAAGCACCAGATAATCAACATTCGCAACCGCAGGACGGATGAAGAGGTTTTTGCGCTCTTCAATTTTTGTTACAAAGCCTTTGCCCTCTGCGGTCATATCGAATTCAACATAGTCACCCACAAGAGGAGACACTCCGTCAAGACGGAATTTGCCTCTTGCGCGGCAGGCAACTACCTCATTTTCAGTCTTCACATAGTAAAAACCGCTGAGAGCTTTAACTATAAGTCCCTTCGGCATTATCAGCCTCCGTCATTTTCGCTTTCGGTGTCCTCATCAGGAGTTTCCTTCGGTCCGTTGGAAACCTGAAGATATACCTTATCATGTTCATTTACAGTGGTGTATGCGGGGATACTCTGCCAGATAACGGTACCGGCAGGCATATCATCATCCACATAGGTAATCGTGCCAAGAGTAAGTTTGCTGCTTTCCACCTTGCTTACAGCGGTATGACGGGAAAGGCCTACAAGATTCGGCATCTGCAGCGTCTTGACATCAGGACCGATAGAGATGGATATATAGATCTTGCTGCCCATGGGGAGGGTGTCTCCCGCCTCAGGGCTGGTGGAGATTACATAGTCCTCGGTAATATCGGCGCTGATTTCATAGACGAGTTCGGGAGTAAATCCCATCTTCTGAAGCTCAAGAACCGCCTCGCGGTACTCCTTGTTGGTTACATCGGGCACTTTAAGAAGTTGGATTCCGGCGCTTACAATGAGCTCGATTTCAATGCCCTCATCTTCCCTCATAATGCTCTTATGAGCATCGGGATGCTGACCGATAATTTCTCCTTCATTCGCTTCGGAATTCACATCATAAGTGGGAACAAATACAAAGAGATTGTGATATTCACGGGTATTAATTACTTCTTCATACTGACGTCCGACAAAATCGGGAATATCAACTCTCTCGGGCTCAGCGAACAAAGCGCCCAGCCAATAATCCCAAAGCCATACAAAAAGTGCAACTGCAACAATAAGAACAATGCCTATTCCCAGAAGAGTGCTTACCGTGTTTGCTCTTCTTCTGCGGCGGGCAAAGCTTTCCCTGCTCATCTCACCGCTGCGTCGGATGGGGCGAACATTCTTGGGAATATTTTCATCAGGAGCTTCCTCAGCAAGGGGAAGCTCTTCCTTCCTTGCATTGATAATGGGAAGAGAGCTTGTGTTGGAAAGGCGGTACTCATTAATGTCGTCTAAAAACTCATCTATACTCTGATAGCGGAGGTTAATATCCGCATTCATTGCCTTAAGGTTGATTGCTTCAAGCTCTTCTGGAATTTCAGGATTTAGCTCTCTGAGAGGCTTGGGAACAGAGGAAACATGCTGCAGAGCAACAGCTTCAGCTGTTTCGCCTGTATAGGGAAGGCTGCCTGTAAGCATCTCATACATCATTACGCCAAGAGAATATATATCACTTCTCGCGTCTACACTCTGACCCTTGGCCTGTTCGGGAGAGATATAATGAACGCTGCCAACTGCATTAGTATCGGTAGCATTGGCATTTTCAAGATGGGCGATGCCGAAATCGGCAACTTTAACCGCACCATCCATTGCGATCATAATATTCTGGGGCTTTATATCTCTATGGACAATTCCCTTGGCATGAGCGTGGCTGAGAGCCTTAGCTATCTGGGTCAGGAAGTGCACACTCTCCTTGCAGCTGAGAGTTCCCTTTGTTTTCATATAGATTTTAAGAGTTACACCCTCGATCAGCTCCATAATGATATAGTCCATATCGGGAGTGCGGCTTACATCATAAATGGAAACGATGTTGGGGTGGGAGAGCATGGCAACAGCCTGAGCCTCTCTCTTGAAATTCTCTCTGAAGCTCTCGTCGTGGGCCATATCCTCACGGAGCATTTTTATAGCGACATTTCGGTTAAGGAGATGGCATCTGGCCTTGAAAACATAGGCCATACCGCCCTTTCCTATTACCTGCTGGATCTCATATCGGTTATCCAGCTTCATGCCGAGGTATTTGTTTGCATTTTCGTCCATTTCAATACCTCCTTATCTTTCGGCAATAAATACGGTGACATTATCAGGTGCCCCTCTTTTCAATGCAAGATTGAGCATCTGTTTGCAGGCAAGCTCTATATCGGCATTATCCTGCGAAATTGCAAGTATTTCTTTATCTGTAAGTACATTGGATAAACCATCGGAGCAAAGTAGAATTCTGCTGCCGGCTGAGAATTTAAGGTCGAAGATATCGCACTTAACGGAAGCTTCAACACCTATGGCTCTTGTTATTATATTCCTCTGAGGATGATTTCTTACCTGTTCGGGTTTAATCTGACCCTTGGCAAGAAGCTCCTGAACAAGAGAATGGTCTCTGCTTATCTGCTGGATTTGTCCTTTTTGAATCAGATATGCTCTGCTGTCTCCCACATTTGAGATAAGACAGCGCTTGCTGTTAATGAGCGCTGCAACCAAGGTGCAGCCCATGCCCATACAGCTGAAATCAGCAAAGGAGCGGTCATAAACTTTTATATTGGCATAATTTACCGCCTCAACAAGGATTCTCTGCATATCCGAAGCATCAGAAGAGGAATCCAGCGAGTAGGATGCGTGGGACATAAAGGTATCAGCCGCCATGGTGCTGGCAAGTGAGCCGGCCTGCGCCCCGCCCATTCCGTCGCAAAGAACGGCACACAAAACCTCATCCTTTGCTATGAGTTCATAGCGGAAGGAGTCCTGATTTTCCTTGCGTACAATTCCGCGATCTGTAATTCCAAATGCCTTCATATCTGATCTTCACCTCGAATCAGCGCTTTTTCTCTCTTTCTGCGAAGCTGTCCGCAGGAAGCATCAACATCTCCACCCAGTTTTCTGCGAATGGTATAGTTGGCTCCCCTGGATTCAAGGATTCGGCAGAAAGCGCGTAGATTATCTTTGCTCGAGGGAGCAAATTCTCTCTCTTCAACATGGTTCAGCGGGATAAGATTTATATGAGCGCCTATTTTAAGGGCGATTTTTGCCAGTTTTTCCGCCTGCTCAGGCGAGTCATTCACACCGTTAATCATGGAATACTCAAAGCTTATGCGTCTTCCTGTACGCTCAAAATAGCGTATGCAGGCTGCCACAAGCTCATCAACACCGCAGCGTCTGTTGGCGGGCATAAGGGCGGAGCGTGTTTCATCATCGGGCGCGTGGAGGCTGACCGCAAGAGTTATCTGCAGATCCTCTTTGGCAAGAGCATCCATACCTTCTATGAGTCCGCAGGTGGAAAGAGAGATATGGCGCATACCGATATTTAGTCCCTCAGGATGATTCACGAGGCGGAGAAATCGGATAACATTATCATAGTTATCAAGGGGTTCGCCTATGCCCATAATAACGATATTGCTGATTCTCTCCCCGCTGTCCAACTGAGAAAAAAGAACTTCATCCAGCATCTCGGAGGCACTGAGATTGCGTACAAGACCGCCGATAGTGGAAGCACAGAAGGCGCAGCCCTGTCTGCAGCCTACCTGAGAGGATATACAGACCGTGTTTCCGTGGTCATAGCGCATCAGAACCGTTTCAATGGCATTACCGTCTCTCAGTTCCCAAAGATATTTAATTGTGCCGTCAATAGCGCTTACCTGCTTTTTCAAAAGCTTGAGAGAGTTGATATAGCCCTCGGCAGAGAGCTTTTCTCCAAGGCTTTTGGGAATATTGCTCATTTCCTCAAAGCTTGTTGCGCCCTTGGAAAACCAAGAAAAAAGCTGCTTGGCTCTGAATTTCGGCTGACCGAGACTCTTGAGATATTCCTCAAGCTCGTTAGGCAGCATGGACTTTAGGTCTGTCATTACTTTCTCCTGAATTTAGCGATAAAAAATCCGTCTGTACCGTGGCGATGAGGCCACAGCTGCAGCATTCCGTTTTCAGATTCTCCCACACCGGGAAGAGCGAAATCCTCAGCGGCAAAGTCACTGTTTTCAGCGAGGAAAGACTCGGCAAGAGCTTTGTTTTCCTCTTCTCTTACAGTGCAGGTGGAATAGATTATTCTTCCGCCCCGCTTGACATAGCGGGAGACATTTTCAAGTATGGCTTTCTGAATTGAAGGCAGAGCCTCAAATTCAGAAATATTCTTAAATCGTATATCGGGCTTTTTTCTTATTACACCGAGACCCGAGCAGGGTACATCGGCAATGACAAGGTCAAATTTCTCCTCAAACTCAGGCCGGAACTCTCTTCCGTCCGCAGCAAGAGTTTCGATATTGCCAAGTCCAAGTCTCAAGGCACTTTCTTTAATGCGCTTGAGCTTATTTTCGTGTATGTCGCAGGATATTATATCCGCTTTGCCCTGGGAGAGGATTGCAGCAGCAAAGCTCTTTCCTCCGGGTGCGGAGCACACATCAATAATGCTCTCCCCTGCTTTGGGCTCGGCAGCGAGAATTGACATATAAGCCGCGCAGTCCTGAACATAGAATTCACCCTCATTAAAGCCGGGCAAAGAAGTTACCGCACCGGTAGAATCCAAAAGGATACATTCGGGAAGGCTTTCGTGGGGCTTTGCAGCAATTCCATTTTCGTCAAAAGAAGCAATCAGCTTCTCTCTGTCGGTTTTAAGGATATTCACCTGAAGTGCAATAGGCACTTCCCCATTATGGCATTTCAAAAGTTCCTCAGCTTCTTCCTCACCAAGCACTGAAATGAAATAGTCCACAAGGGCTTTGGGGTGGCTGTATTTTATAGAAAGGGTTTCTGCGGCGTTTTTTCCTTTAGGAGAAAGGAGCGCTTCCTTGTTGGCGGAAATTTTTCTGAGCACCGCGTTTACAAGGCCGCTTGCGCGGGAATAGCCAAGCTTTTTACTGAGCTTGACAGCCTCGTTAACGGCGGCAGAAGCCGGAATTCTGTCCATAAAAAGCAGCTGATAAGCTGAAATTCGCAGGATATCAAGAACCTTGGGCTCAAGCTTATTCACTTTTACTGAGGAAAAAGCAGAAACTGCATTATCCAAAAGCAGCATATTCTGCATGGTGCCGTAGCAAATTGCTGTGCAAAGTCCTCTGTCTCTGCCATCCAGCGCCGCGCTATCCATAACGCTGCCCAGAACGGCATCGGACCAGGCATTTGCTCTTCGGCATTTTTCAAGAAAAGTCAGGGCCGCAAGTCTTGCATCTGCCATACTGATTACACCTTTATAGGATGACCGAGAAGGTAATCCGCCGCTTTCATTCTTTTTTTACCGGGAGCCTGAAGCTCGGTAATCATAAGAGTTTTACCGTCGCCGCAGGCAAATTCAATGCCCGCCTTGCCCGCAGAGACAATGCTTCCCGGGGCTTTGGAGGTGGAATTATTCGTATATTCGCAGGAATAGGCTTTGAACACCTTGCCTTCAATCTCAAAGCTTGCAGTGGGCCAAGGCTGGAGACCGTATATCCATTTGCTGATCTCTCGGGTACTGCGATTCCAGTCAATAGGGCTGAAAGATTTATCCAGCTGCTTTGTAAATGTGGCCTTGCTGTGATCCTGAGCAGTTCTGGGAGCAATTCCTTTTTCAAGATCACCGAGAGTTTTATGGAGAAGCTCTGCGCCCATATCCATAAGTCTGTCGAAAAGCTCTCCGGAAGTTTCCTTCTCCCCTATTTCGGTTTCAGCAGTATAGATTATGTCTCCGGCATCCAGTTCGGTTGCCATAAACATAGTTGTTACACCGGTAATCTTATCTCCATTGAGCACAGCCCACTGAATGGGGGCGCTGCCTCTGTAAGCGGGGAGAAGAGAGCCGTGAACATTGATGCAGCCGAGAGGCGGCACAGCCAGCATGTCATCGGGAAGAATTCTTCCGTAGGCCACAACAACGCATACATCCGGCTTGAGAGAGCGAAGCATCTCAAGAGCCGTTCCGTCGCGCATTTTCTCGGGCTGGAGGACGGGTATACCCGCTTCAAGAGCAAGCTCCTTTACGGGGGAAAAGGCAAGATTCATTCCTCTTCCCTTGGGTCTGTCAGGCTGAGTGAACACACCGACAACATTATATGATTCATCAAGAAGTTTTTTCAGCGACGCAGCGGCAAAATCCGGCGTGCCCATAAAAACTACCCGCATTTTATTCATCCTCTCCTGCGCCGTAATAGGCCTTCAGTTCCTCATCGTCCATAATATGGTCGGCGAACTCAACAAAGAGATGTCCGTCCAGATGGTCAAGCTCATGGCAGAAGCAGCGGGCAGTAAGACCCGTGCCTTCAACCTCAAAGAACTCGCCGAATCTATCCTGGGCTCTTACCTTTACATATTCGGGACGCTTTACAAGACCGAAAACACCGGGAACGCTGAGACAGCCTTCAGGACCGATCTGTTCACCTGCGGTCTCGATTATTTCGGGGTTAATGAGCTCGATAACATACTCATTCTCGCCCTCGGCAACATTGGTTTCAAGCACGAGAACAGCACGGCGAAGAATGCCCACCTGAGGTGCAGCAAGACCAACGCCGCCGCTTTGAATAAGGGTATCACCCATATCGTCAAGAAGAATATGGAGTCTTTCATCGAAGTTGATAACGCTGCGGCAGCGCTTTTCAAGGCAACGTTCGCCTTTTTCCATTATTGTTCTGAGTGCCATAATAATCTCCTCTTTCTTTAGGTGTTACGTAAGCGGATTCATATCGGCATAGACCGAAACTCCGCGAAATTCTTTCTGAGTATTGCTGTGGATGAGTATTTTGGATACCGCCGCACGGACTTCTCTGTCGGGCAGGCATCTCAAAATAAGCTTGTATCTGTATTTTCCCGCAACCCTTACAACGGGATAAGGTGCAGGTCCGAGAATATCGGTGTTAAGTCTTTTGCCCAAAGCGTGGTGCAAAAGCTTTTTTATCTCACCGCAGCAGCGAAGAACGGCGTGTTCATCGTTTCCCGTTACCGTAAGAGATATTATCTGAGTAAAGGGCGGACATTTCTGAACGCGCCTTAAATCTATTTCCTGCTTATAAAAAGCATCGTAGTCCTGCTTTGCAGCAAAGCTTATTACCTGATTATCGGGTGTAAAAGTCTGAATAACAGCTCTTCCCGGTCTTGATGCTCTTCCGCTTCGGCCAACCACCTGAGTAATAAGAGAAAATGTTCTCTCTGCAGCACGGTAATCCCCGCAGTAAAGGCTCTGGTCAGCGCTGAGTACACCGACAAGTGTGACATTTTCAAAATTGAGCCCCTTTGTTACCATTTGCGTGCCTATCATAATGGGGATATTCTCCTCCCTGAAGCGGCTCAAAAGTGCATCGTGGCTGCCCGCAGCTACAACAGTATCGGTATCAACTCTTATGGTTTCGGCAGTGGGGAAAAGCTCGGCAAGCTGCTGCTCGATTCTTTCAGTGCCATCGCCCGTAAAGCGAAGCTCTCCTCCGCAGTCGGGACATATTGACGCAACACGCTGGGAATATCCGCAATAATGGCATTGGAGTCTGCTTATACCTGCGTGGTAAGTAAGGCTTACACTACAGTGGGGGCACTTATAAATGTAACCGCAGTCACCGCAGCTTATAAGCTTGCTCGTTCCGCGTCTGTTTATAAAAAGTATGCTCTGCTCCCCTGCGTCAATATTTTTCTGCAGCTCATCTTTGAGGAAAGAGCTGATGCAGCTATCATTGCCGCGGCGAAGCTCGCGCTTCATATCAACAATTTTCACCTCTGGAAGCGCCATTTTATTATAGCGCTCCGGAAGACTGAAATAGGAATAACGTCCGGTATCGGCTGCATGCATACTGCAGATATCCGGAGTTGCACTTCCCAGAAGAAGCAACGCCTTATCCTCACTGCAGCGGAATTTTGCCACATCGCGGGCATGGTATCTGGGAGCGGATTCGGACTTATAGGTGTCCTCCTGCTCCTCGTCAATTATTATAAGGCCAAGATTTTCGGTAGGGGCAAAAACGGCGCTTCTAGTGCCGATTACGAGTCTCGCCTCGCCTTTTTTAACTCTCTTCCACTCATCGTAACGCTCAGTAACAGACAGAGAAGAGTGCAAAACAGCGATATTTTCTCCAAAATAGGAGGAAAAGGTTTCAAGCATCTGGGGCGTCAGAGCAATTTCGGGAACCAACAGTATTACAGCTTTTTCCTTGGAAAGGACATAGTCTATAAGTTTTATGTAAACCGATGTCTTGCCACTTCCCGTTACGCCGAAAAGCAGTGCGCCCGAAGCTTCTCCATTATCGCAAAGAGCGCAAAGGCCTTCGAAAGCTTTATTCTGGCTTTCATCAAGCTCGGGAAGAAGCTGTTTCTTTCCCTGTTTAAAGGAAGGGCGGCGAAAGCTCTCCTTATAGAAAAACTCTGCAATGCCGGCGTCAACCAAAGCCTTAACGCTCTGTCTTGAAGCTCCCGAAAGAGTGCGAACTTCACTCGTTTCGCCTTCATACACAGCGGAAAGAAGACTGAGCACAGCCGCCTGCTGGGGTGCTTTGCGGCGCTTAAGCTGCGCCATTTCATAGGCTTCCTCAGCGCTGATAACAAGGCGAATCCATTCCGTCATTTTATCCCTGGCCTTGCGCTTTCCGTCACCGGAAAACCAAAGACCAGCAGGTAAAATGGCTCTTACCGCCTCATACACAGTGCAGAAAAAACGCTCACGCATCCAAAAAGCCAGCTTTAGCTGCGCGGGAGTGAGCACAGCCTCCTCATCGAGAAGAGAGATTATTGCCTTGGGCCTATCATAATCGCACTTATCGCTCAGAGACAAAACTATACCTTCCGCTCGGCGATTGCCCTTTGAAAAAGGCACATAAACTCTCATACCCGCTTTAATGGAGCTTTGCAGAGAATCGGGAACAAGATAATCATATGGCTTATCAAGCCAATATGTAAGCTCGGAAACTGCGACCTTCGCATATAATTCCGGCATCTTCTTCCCTCCCCTCTACTTAATTTTAAGAATCGATTATTCCTCGGTCTCCTTGGAAACCATGCTTACCTTGCCTGCATAAATCTCGTTAATGGCGATGGAAACAGCCTTCTCATCAAAGGGCTCGCCCTTCTCTTCTGCCTCGGCAGAAATTTCTCTTGCGCGCATAGCAACAACATTAACAAGCTGATAGCGGCTGCCAACCTTCTCGGTCAGCTCAGATACGGGGGGATAAAGCAACATAACAGTAATTCTCCTTATAGTTAATTATTTTTTTCTTTATCTATTATTGATGAAAATTCGCTTACGGCGCGATCAACATCATCATTGACGATAATATAGTCAAATCTGTCTGCCACACGGCATTCCTCGCGTGCGGCAATCAGGCGGTTTTGGATAACCTCCATAGTGTCCTTGCCTCTTGCAATAAGGCGCTTTTCCAAATCCTCAAAGGAAGGAGGCATCAGAAACACCATCAGGGCATCGGGACGCTTTTCTCTTATCTGGAAGGCACCCTGAACATCAATGTCCAAAATAACATCCAGACCCTTTTCAAGCATCTCATCAAGAGCCTTGCGGGGAGTTCCGTAGCAGTTATCCACATAGATGGCATGCTCAAGAAATTCGTCGGCATCAACCATCTCCATAAATTTTTCCCGACTTACAAAGAAATAATCCTTGCCATCCACTTCGCCTATGCGAGGAGCTCTTGTGGTTGCGGAAATGGAGAACTTAAGATTGGGGCGAATATCCATAAGCGCATGCACAACGGTGCTTTTTCCGCAACCTGAAGGGGCGGAAATTACGATAAGCTTTCCTTTACTCATCTTCTTCCTCCGTGCAAAGCTCTGCCTCGGGTTTGCCAGCCATACGGCCGGCAACGGTTTCGGGCTGGATTGCGGAAAGGATAACATGTCCGCTGTCCATTACTATAACAGCTCTGGTGCGGCGACCGTAGGTTGCGTCTATAAGCTGGCCGCGATCTCTCACATCCTGAATAATTCGCTTAATAGGAGCGGACTCGGGGCTTACGATTGCAACTAGGCGGTTGGCGGAAACCATATTTCCGAAGCCGATATTGATAAGCTTCATACACTTTCCTCCTTACTCAATGTTCTGGATCTGTTCGCGGATCTTCTCGATCTCGCTCTTAAGCTCTATGACAATTTTAGCGATGTCGCTGTTGCTGCATTTGGAGCCTATGGTATTGCTCTCGCGGTTGAACTCCTGAATCAAAAAGTCCATCTTTCTGCCTATGGGAGAGCCGCCGCAAAGCATTTCTCTCATCTGTGCAATATGGCTGCGCAGACGAACGGTTTCCTCGTCAACGGCAACCTTATCGGCAAAAATTGCGGCTTCGGTGAGTATTCTCTGCTCGTCAACACCCGCTCCGGAGAGAACATCGTTCATCTTCTTCCAGAGCTTTTCCCTGTATTCGGCAACAGTTTCCGGAGAGCGTTTCTCAACTGCGGAAACATATCCCTCAATGGTAACAAGCCTCTCCTCCACGTCGGCAGCAAGCTTATCACCTTCTCTTGCGCGCATAGCGTCAAACTCTTCAAGAGCCTCCTCGCATATTGCGGTTATACCTGCGGCGAGAACATCCTTGTCAGCCTCTTTCTTTTCAACAGAGAGAACATCGGACATTCTTGCGATGGAAAGAGCGTTCACGTCATCGGGCAGACCGCAAAGCTCCGCAATCTGCTTTATCGCTGCGGCATAGCCTTTTGCGAGAGCTTCATTCACGCTGACAACAACACTGTCATCACCGGTATTGGAAACGCTTACGAAAACATCAACCTTACCGCGGGAAATATGCTTCTGAACGCAGGCTTTAATGGCCTCTTCCGCAAAAAGGAAGCTGCGGGGAAGACGAACGGAACAATCAAGGTAACGGTTATTCACGCTTTTGAGCTCAACAGAAATGTCAAAGCCCTCGCATGAGCCCTTTGCTCCGCCGTATCCGGTCATACTTTTTATCATGCTCATATCTTATCTGCCTGCTTTCTTGATCTGAATAAACAGCTTGTACTCTCCGATAGCGCCCACAGATGTTGTTCCGTCCACATAGACCTTTACGGGAACGGAACTGAAGCCCGTGGCCGTTCCAAATTCGGACAGGTCTGCAACAGCGCGTACATTTTCGGCGCTTACCCCTGCAAGAGCATCTGCACTGCCGCGCAAGGTTACGTTATTGAGAGAGGCATCCATAATTGTGGCTTCATAGCCTTCGGTTATATTGATAAGACTGAGATTATCAAATGGTACATTAACCCTCTTGGTCTCAAGTCCGACAATATCAAGGGTTACAGTGACTTCTCTGACGCTTCCTATGATTTCAGTATCATTGGGAATGACTATCGTATAGGTCTTTGTAAAACTGCCGTCCACCTTGCTCAGATCAACAGTATCAAGGAGGATGCTGTTGACACCGGCCAAAACCTGGGCATCACCGGAAAGGGTAATCTTCGATATGGGCTCAAAGGTTTTGACAACATTTTCGTCGCTTGCGCCTGCGCCGGGAACAGTTGCAATAACGAGATCAACTTCCTTTATTGCAACAACGGGAATGGTCACATTGACAGTGTCATATTCAAGGATAATGGAGTCATCCTCAACAATGTTGTTTTCCTTATCGCGGAGAACAAAGGTGCTGTCAAAACTGAGAGTGGCATCAATATCTTCTCTGTCAACTTCAATCCACACATGGTCAACCTTTGCAAGAGCGGTTTCAGGACCGCTTATCTTAACGGTTGCGGGGTTGAACTGCATGGGCTCGGAAGAATATCCCTCGGCAGTAGAGCCATTGTTAACGCCCTTAACATCAACGGTCTGTGTGCTGAGCTTGTCCACATAGAAGTTGACAGCTGCAGGGCTTATAACCCTGGCGATTAGGTCTCCGGAGTTAAAGGCGCTTGAATAAACAATTTTAGGAGCAAGGGAATAGTTTCCGGTTTTATTGATCGTGCTCAGGTCTATAACAGCAGTTATATCAGCAGCGGAGAGTCTTGCAAGAGCTCTGGGAGAGCCGCTGACAGTGACGCGGACATTTTTTGTGTCAAGGCTTTTTATGATAAGACCGCGGCTGTCACGCATGGCCTCCTCGCCTTCAAGGACTACCTTGATACCTGTGAAGGGAACTTCATCCACTCTGCCCTCCTGGTTGGTCACATAAACCCACAGCATTATTGAACAGAATATTGCAAGTATGACAAGGAAAACCTTGTTTTTATTAAGTTTGAGTTTCTTAATTTTATCAGCCATTATTATCCCCCTTGAATATGCGGAGAAGTTTATTTTTGCTCTTGTTCTCCACATTGGGTACAAGCTCCTTACGGAGCAGTGTCTCTACAGTTTCGGCGCTGAGATGGCGTTTGAGCATTCCATCAACAGCAACGGAAATGGCACCGGTCTCTTCCGAAACTATAACGGCAACTGCATCGCTCTTTTCGCTTATACCTATTCCGGCTCTGTGACGCATGCCCAGATCTTTGCTGAGATTCATATTGGAACTCATGGGGAGCATACAGCCCGCAGCGGCAATTTTGCCGTTTTTAATTATAACTGCACCGTCATGAAGAGGAGCCTTTACAAAAAAGATATTCTTCATAAGCTCGGCGGTGACATCGGCATTGAGAAGAGTTCCGGTGCTTATTGGCTCTGCCAACTGATTATCCCTCTCGAAAATAATAAGAGCACCGGTGCGGGTGCGGGAAAGATCCGCACAGGCAAGAACTGTCTGCGTAATGGCGGTTTCCACATTGAGAGCTTTATACTCGCCCCCGAAAATGCCGGTAATGCGGCTGGAACCCACTTTCTCAAGAAATCTTCTAAGTTCAGGATGGAATATAATGACCAGTGCGATAAGTCCAAGCTCGACTATGTTTTTAAGCAGCCAATTTATCATTGTAAGCTTGAGAACTCCGGAAAGCCAAAGAACTACAAGGATAACAACAAGCCCTTTGAAAACATGCATAAGATTGGTCTTCTTAATGAAACCAATGAGCTTATAAATAATAAATGCGACAATAGCAATGTCAAATATGTCCGAAACGCCGACAAGTTTTATGTAATTGACGGCATTGGACAGAAATTCGGATAAGGTGCCCATAGTTCCTCCTTGTACCCTTCGTAATATATAAAGCGCCTAATATATATGTTGACACATTATTATAATACATTTTCAGCATTATGGCAAATAAAGTTTGCCGAAAACTAATGGTTTTTTAAAATTTTTTTGAGTTCGTGCGAGGCCGTCCGAGCTTGTGCGGCGGAGATAAACGGAGAAAAACTGAATCTGACAGTGCCGCTTTCAAGGCTGCCTCCCCTTTTGTGAGCTTCAGGTGCGCAGTGGTGACCCGAGCGCACCGCGATACCTCTTGCCCCCAGAGCCGAAGCCAGAGTTTCGCAGTCCAATTTTGAGCTCACAACGGAAACAAGCGCACTCTGCGCATCTTCATTATCGCTGCGGTAAACCTTTAAATTCTGAGTTTCCCTCAGACTTTCAAGGAATAGGCTCATGAGCTTCTTCTCATATTTTCCGATATTTTCCGCTCCGCGCCTTAAAACATATTTAACGCCCTCGTTAAGCCCCGCAATTCCTGCCGTGTTATGAGTTCCCGCTTCCAGCATATCGGGCAGAAACTCCGGCATCAAAGGCAAGAGACTATTTCCTCCGCTTCCACCATATAACAGCGGCTTTGCTTCATTTTTGCATATCAGCACCCCTGTGCCCTGGGGGCCCATCAATGCTTTGTGCCCGGGAAAGCAGAGGAAATCGGCATTCAATTTTTCAAAGTTAATTTCCCTGCTGCCTGCAGATTGGGAGGCATCAATTATAAATCGTCTTCTGTATTTTCGGCAGATTCTCCCCAGTTCCTCAATTGGGAGAATATATCCGTAAACATTGGAAACATGAGTGCAAATAAAAACATCCGAATCAGGAATTTTTGCCGCAGCATCCTTAAGAAAACTTGCTGAGTCAAACAGTGGTGCGTTCACAAACCGCACATCCGCTTCTAAGGCGCGCAGCGGTCTCATAACGCTGTTATGCTCATATCCTGAGCATAAAACCTTTGTACCTTTCCCGACAAGAGATTTAATCGCGATATTCAGTGAATGAGTTGCATTGAAAGTAAACACAACCCTCGTTGGATCGCTGCAATTAAAAAGCTTTGCGATGTTTTCGCGGCAATCATATATCATCTCCGCCGCATCCATGGCAAATCTATGAGCGCCCCGTCCCGGACTGCTCATTGATTTCATCGCCCGCAGCACTGCCGAGGCAACCTCGGGAGGTTTCAAAAGGCTTGTTGCGGCACTATCGAGGTAAATCATTGCCCCACCTCTGTATAACTTCCGTCGCAATTAATGCGAAACACCTTTCCAACCCGGATGCCTGCATTTTTTAGTATTATAAATGCTTTATACCAGTTTTTCTCTCCTACACGCAAACCGTAGCTGCAGCCTTCGGACGTGACATGCTGCGGTGCTTTAACTATATATGAGCCAATGTTGTTTCTTCCGAGAAGCCTCTCTCCCCGCTGGGCATAGCTTACAGAGCGGCACATTATCACATACTTATCCATTATACTTCCCCCGCTAAACAAAACATGAGCCGCTCTCACTGAGCCGCTCATGCTTTGGTATTTATGTGTCATTCTATGCCGAAGGGGGATGTTTGTTTATCATTCCTTTTCCAGCAGCACAACCGCGTGGGCCGCAATTCCAAGACCTTCGCCGGTAAAACCGAGATGTTCTTCCGTTGTAGCTTTAACGCTGATTTGAGAAACATCTGTTCCAATGGCAGCTGCAATATTGCTGCGCATATTTTCGATGTGGGGAGCCATTTTGGGGCGCTGGGCAATTATCGTGCAATCGGCATTGGAAAAGACATAGCCTTGTGCCTCAATTCGCTTAGCAACCGCCTTCAGAAGTTCAATGCTGTCTGCGCCTGCAAAAGCTTCATCCGTATCGGGAAAAAGCTTTCCTATATCTCCCAGCGCAAGAGCGCCCAGCATTGCATCCATAAGAGCATGGACGAGCACATCAGCATCGGAGTGACCCAAAAGTCCTTTTTCATATGGGATTTCAACTCCGCCTATTATAAGCTTTCGGCCTTCACAAAGGCGGTGAACATCATATCCATGGCCTATTCTCATATACAATCAGCCTTTCTTTTCTCAGCAATGGACTCGGCAAGGGGTATATCCAGAGGGGTGGTAACTTTTATATTGTCTTCGCTCCCCCGAACAACTCTTACCTTGACACCCATCGCCTCAACAGCAGCACAGTCATCGGTATATGTCTTTCCTTCAAGGACAGCGGAGCACAAAGCCGCCTTAATAATATCCGCATTAAAAGCCTGTGGTGTCTGCACAGCGAAGGTATCCTCACGGGGAGGTGTCTGAACAGCAACTCCATCTTTGGCAACACGAATAGTATCCTTGACAGGGATAACCGGACAGGCAGCATTATAAAGCACCGCCTGATGGATGCACTCATATATGATATCCTCAGTGACAAAAGGTCTCGCTCCATCATGAATACATATGACCTTTGCCTTTTTATTAGCTTCGCTGACCCCTGCAAGAGCAGATTCGGTTCGGGTTGAACCGCCTATAACCACCTTACTCAGCTTATCGATCCCTGCATTCTGGGCAAGAAGAGCCATTTCCTCAAGCCTGTCCTCACGGGTGACAATAATTATTTCATCAATGGAAGGGCTGCTGTTAAGTGCTTCAAGACTACGCTCAATTACACTCTTCCCGCCGATATTCATAAGCAGTTTATCCTGCTGCATTCTGCTGGAATTGCCTGCGGCAACAACAACAGCACTGCAATAGCTATGGTGCGCTTTTCTTATTGCATCTGATATTTTGCTCATAATTATAACCTCTTATGAAATAACCGCGCACAGCCCCATACGATGCAGCTGCGCGCGGGAGAAATCATTTAAGACATCCGATAGCGGTGTAAAGAAGCGATTCAGCCTCTTCATATGCGATGCCCATGGCAATCACAAGCTCGGATATAAAAATTTGTTTTGCACTGTGAAGCATTTTACGCTCTCCCGTGGATAGTCCGCGCTCATTATCCCTGAAAACGAGGCTCTTGATGACGGCCGCCACTTCAAGGAGATCACCGCTTTTTATGCGCACCATATTCTCACGATAACGCTTGTTCCAATTAGTGTTATCGCTGATCTCAATATCGGGAATTGATGACAAAATCACAGCCGCACGCGCACCGTCAATGACAGGTCTGATGCCGATAATGGTGCACGTCTCAGTGGGTATCATAACAGTCATATCTCCCACGGGAATATGCATCATATAATAATCGCGGTTTGTTCCGTTTATGCGGCGGGATTCTATGGCGCTGATGGTACCTGCACCGTGCAGAGGATGGGCAATTTGGTCGCCTATCTTGTACATGAGGAATCTGGCCTCCTTAGCGGAAAATGCGTATATACTTCCAAAAATATTATACACATATATTGATTTTTTAGCAAGAAGTTTTATTCATTTTTCACTAATTTTACCAAAAAACAAAAAAAGACCACCGCATTTATATGCGGTGGTCTGAAAATTTAAGGAACGACTGAATTACTCAGCGTCTGCCTCGGGAGCAACGCCGGAGGTTTCGCCGGTCTCGCTGATCTCGTAAACGAGAGCATCGGACTCAGCAACCTCTTCCTCTTCCTTTACGGGAGCGGGAGCGGGCTCGGAGAGAGCGCGGATAGAGAGAGAAACCTTATGCTTCTCTTCGTCGATAGCAGTGATCTTGGCATCAACAACATCACCAACATTGAGAACCTCGCCGGGCTTGGCAATGCGGCGGTTTGCGATCTGGCTGATGTGGATGAGACCGTCAACACCGGGAACAACTTCTGCAAATGCGCCGAACTCCATGAGCTTTACGATGGTAACGGAAGCAACAGAGTCAACGGAGTAAGCAGACATGAACTTGGTCCAGGGGTTCTCAGCGGGATCCTTGTAGCCGAGGGAGATCTTGCGGGCTTCCTTATCGAAGGAGATGACGTAGACTTCGAGCTTATCGCCAACTGCAACAACCTCAGAGGGCTTGGTAACGCGCTTCCAGCTCAGCTCGGAAACATGAACCATACCGTCAACGCCGCCGATGTCTACGAATGCGCCGTAGCTGGTCAGGCTCTTGACTGTGCCTTCATACTTCTTGCCAACTTCGATCTCGTCCCAGATCTTGGCAATGCGCTCATGACGCTCCTTGGCGGATACGTCACGGATGGAGCCGACAACTCTCTTGCGGCCCTTGTTGACTTCGCGGATTCTCAGGCGAACAACCTGCTTGAGGAGCTGCTCCATATCAGCATCCTTGGGCAGACCGGACTGGGAGCCGGGAACGAATACGCGGATACCCTTAACGGTGACAACAACGCCACCCTTGTTAACTTCAGTAACAGTGCCTTCAACGACAGTGCCGTTCTCAGCAGCCTCTTCCAGGTCGGACCAGTTCTTGACAGCATCAAGACGGCGCTTGGAGAGCATAACGGTACCTTCAACGTCGTTAACGCGGACAACGCAGGCAGCAACTTCGTCACCGATGCTGATAACATCAGCAGCCTTGGTGCCGGTGCCGTCTTCGAAGTCTTCTACGGGTATGTAGCCGGAATGCTTGATTCCGAGATCTACAGTGACCTCAGTCTGGGTGATAGCAACAACTATACCCTTGACGGTATCTCCATTATATATAGGCTTAATGGATTCCTCCAGAAGCTCAGCGAAACTCTTTTCGGTCTCCACTGCATTGGTCATTTCTTTGATTTCCTCGCACATTTTTTGTTTTACCTCCTTTAATATACAGTCGGGCACGGAAGCTCCGGCTGTGACACCTATGGTGTCAAAAGCTACAAGGGAATGCATGTCCAGCTCTTCCACATTTTCAATGAAGAATACATTGGAACAGTTTTCCGAACAAATTCTGACAAGGTGGCAACTATTGGCGCTGTGCTTCCCACCAATAACAACCACGGCATCGCAATCCGCTGAAAGCTGCGCTGCTTCTGCTTGCCGAGTTTGCGTAGCAAAACATATTGTATCAAACATTTTTACATTTGTACATAACTTTTTTATTAAATTTTCGCAAGAATTATAAACTTTTTTTGTCTGTGTTGTCTGAAAAACAAGGGAAATTGGCTCATTGCGTCGTGCAAGGTCTGCTTCAAGCCAGTTTTCCAGCTCTTTACTGTCGGCAAAAATAACAAAATCCTTGCAATATGCCGAAATCCCTTTTACCTCGGGATGATTTTTGTCGCCGATGATTATCAGCTTACGGCCTTCATTTTCCGCTTTTTCCGCAAGTCGATGAACCTGCTTTACTTTTCCGCAAGTCCCGTCCACTACGGTGCAATTTTTATCGATGAGAGCTTTCTGCTCTTCCCTTCCGATGCCATGTGCACGGATTATTACAACCGAGTTATCCGGAATATCATCAATACTGTCTATGGTTTTCAGCCCCAGCTTTTCCAGCCTTGCTATCTCATCCTTGTTATGAATGAGTTCGCCGTAGGATACGGCTTCTCCATATCGGGAGAGAGTAGTCTCAGCCAGAGAAACGCTTCTCTCAACTCCGGCGCAAAAGCCCGCACTTTCAGCCACGATAAGCTTTTTCATATATCTGTCTTTTCCTTTATTATACGGCAGGCCATCTCAACGCTTTCATCAAAGCTGAGATTGGTATTATCAAGCACAACAGCGTCATCAGCAGCCTTCAAAGGTGCGGCGGCACGGGATGAATCCTGGGCATCTCTATACTCAATATCTCTCAAGACCTCGTCAAAGGGAGTGGGAATGCCTTTCTGCTCAAGCTCAAGGAAACGTCTCTGGGCTCTTGCTTTTGCATCAGCGGTGAGGAAAATCTTGACGTCCGCATTGGGGAGCACAACGGTGCCTATATCGCGTCCGTCCATAATGACGGAATATTTCTTTGCCATATCCCTCTGCATATCCATAAGGAAAGCTCTCACTTCGGGAATAGCGGATACATCGGAAGCATAAATGGAGCTCAGAGGAGTGCGAATCTCCGCAGAGACATCCTTTCCGCCCAGAAGCATGCGCTGGACGCCCTCGTCATCATAACACATCTCGATTTTGATATCGGGCAATATAGCGATGATGCCTTCCTTATCCTTGGAATCAACCTTGGCATACTGGGCGGCAAGACCGACCGTGCGGTAAATGGCACCGGTATCAACATAGATAAATTTATACTTAGCTGCTATTGCACGGGCTAGGGTGCTCTTTCCTGCACCGGAAGGTCCGTCAACTGCTATGGATATATTTCTCATATTATACTCCTCAATCAAATACTTTGGCCTGCTACATAACCTGTGGACCAGGCAATCTGCAGATTAAATCCGCCTGTATAGGCATCTAGATCAAGAACCTCTCCAGCAAAATAAAGGCCGGAAACGATCTTACTTTCCATTGTTCTTGGGTCAACTTCCTTAACGGAGACTCCACCCGCCGTAACAATGGCTTCGCTGACGGGACGGGTGCCCGAGATACTGACGGGAAACGCCTTAAAAAGCGAAAGAAGTTTTTTTCTCTGCTCCTTTGTTATGGAGTTCACCCTTGTTTCCGGATCAATTCCCGAAAGTTTGATTATAACGGGAATCATGGTGCGGCCTGCAAGCTCCGAGAGAGAATTGGCAAACTCTCTGTTTTTGAACTTCTCAAAGTCGCGGAGAATTCTCGCGTCAAGCTTTTTCTCATCAAGAGCCGGCTTCAGGTCAATTTCAAGACGGTATTTATCGTTTTCAAAATCACGCATATGAGCGCTGGCGGAAAGAACGAGAGGTCCTGTAACGCCAAAATGAGTAAACATCATTTCCCCAAGCTCAGAGTAAACCAGCTTATCTGCGCTGTTGAAAACCTTCAGCGTGACATTTTTGAGAGAAAAGCCCTGCATCTCGGCGCAGTAGATGTCATCACTCTCCAAAGGCACAAGGCTTGGACGAAGCTCCGTAACTGTATGGCCAAGCTCCTCTGCCATACGGTGTCCGTCACCCGTTGAACCGGTGAGGGGATAGCTTATTCCGCCCGTGCATATCGCCGCAGCAGAGCAGGAAATAACTCCCTTATCTGTCCTCACAGCAGAGACACATCCGTTTTCTGTCAGTATCTCCTTGGCTCTTGCGGAAACTATCTTTACGCCTGCACGGGACATGCGTTTTTCAAGGGCCTTTGCAACATCATGGGCATTATCACTTACGGGAAATACTCGGTTTCCACGCTCTGTCTTCATTGGTACGCCCAAAGACTCGAACATAGCGATTGTATCTGCAGTTGAGAATCTGTTCAGCGCACTGTAAAGGAATTTGGCATTGCCCGGAACATTCTGCATAAAGGGCTTGATGTCGCAATTGTTGGTAACATTGCATCTGCCCTTGCCCGTTATCCTCAGCTTGCGTCCGCAAAATTTCTGCCACTCCAGCAAGACAACATCTCTTCCACGCTCTGCAGCTTCGCAGGCGGCTATCATACCGGCGGGACCGCCGCCGATGATTACAACATCACAGCTTTGAATGTTCATAGACTTCATAATCGGCCCAGATTGTTTCAAGGCGCTTAAAAATGTTGGAAACGTCATCTTTGCTCTTTGTGCCCACAGACACAATAAGAGCGTTTATAAGGCTGAGAGGGGCAACAAGACTGTCAAGGAAGGACACCATGTCGCTCTTTGCAAAAAGAAGAATATCGGAGACATCCACAAAGGGAGAGGTCATACCGTCGGTAATGCCGATAACCTTTGCGCCGGTGCTCTTGGCAAATTTCATTGCCTTGACGGTACGGCTGGAGTAACGAGGATAGCTTATTCCGATAAAGACATCCCCCTCCTTGATGCGGATTATCTGCTCATAAACCTCGCTGACTGTGGTGTCCTGAATAATATGAACATTTTCAAGAAGAAGGTTCAGGTAAAAGCCCATGAAGTTGGCAAGGCAAGTGGAAGAGCGCATACCGACTATATAGATATGGTTTGCATTTATTATGCTGTCCACAGCTGCAGCAAAGGATTCCTTATCGCACTCATCAAGAGTGGTCTGGAGTTTTTCCATATCTGAGCAGAGAACGCTCTCAAGCACAATCTCTTCATTCATAAGCTCCTTGGCGACCTCGATGCGTTGAACGCTGGTGAGGCGGGAACGGATCATCTCCTGAATGGCCTTGCGCATTTCCGGATAACCGTCATAGCCAAGCTCCGAGGCAAAACGAACGACCGTGGACTCACTGACGCCGACGGTATTACCCAGTTTACCCGCCGTCATAAAGGCGGCTTTATCATAATTTTCAAGAATATATTTTGCAATCAGCTTCTGGCCCTTGGAAAAACGCTTTGATTCGTCTGCCAGAACAGCAAGAATATCTTCCATACTTCCACCTCAAATACCTAACAAAAATATACTACACCACATAAAAGTAATGTAGTATATTTTACATTTCATTTTTCAATTTTGCAAGATCTTTTGCAAATAAATTGCAGTATTTTTTGAAATCAATCGGATTCACCGCCGAAAATGACATTTCTTAATTCTTTCATTTCATTTTCGGTGAGTGTTCGCCACTTTCCGAGAGGAAGCTCACCCAAGCGGAGGGGACCTTCGCTGACTCTTTTCAGCCTATGCACCCTAAGAGATGCCTTCTCGCACATTTTTCGAACCTGTCTGTTGCGTCCCTCATGGATTATAACGGACAAAAGAGTTCTTTCCTCTTCCCTGCCAATTATTTCAACCTCGGCAGGTCGGATTTTGTAGCCATCAATTTCCATGGCAGAGCGAAGAATGGGAAGAGCCTTCTCCGCATTTCCGCTCACAAGAGTTTCATATGTCTTATTTATCTCGAGTTTGGGATGCATAAGAGCATTTGCAAACTCGCCGTCATCGGTAAAAATCAAAAGGCCTTCACTGTCCATATCCAGTCTGCCCACCGGGTACACTCTCTTGCCGCAATCGGCAACAAGCTCGGCAACGGTTTTTCTGCCCTTTTCATCGCTGAGGGTTGTAACAAAACCGCGAGGCTTATTGAGCATTATATATGTACGCTCAGCTTTTCCCGTGAGAAGTTTTCCCTCCACCTTAATTTCATCGGTTTCGGGATCTGCACTCTCACCCAAAGACGCAGCGATTCCGTTAACATGAACCTTGCCCTCCGAAATAAGCTTTTCGGCCGCTCTTCTGGAGCAGATTCCTGAAGCGGATATTATTTTTTGAAGCCTTTCTTTCATAGCTATTCTCCGAATTTGAGCTATTTCTTTACGCGGAAAACGCTTTCCCCATAAAGTATATCAATTCTGTCCGTAACTGCGTTTTCGCATTTGATTTCCGCATAGCCTGCCTTGTCCCCTGCATTTATTGGGGCAAACACGAACCTGGGAAGATGATAAATAATTTCTGCTTGCGATGCCTTCGGAACCACTGCGCCGATGCGCTGCAATATAAGCCTTGCCGAATCCTTTTCACCGCTAATTATTGGAATTTCTTTCCTCTCTTCATCAATGGGAATATATTCATACTCCCCGAAGCATTCATCATAAAGCTTTGCATGATCCCGCCAATCATCCGGAGCGGATATTGTTACGCAGATAAGCCGCATTCCTTCCCGCTCAACGCAGGAAACAAGGGTTCTTCCCGCTTTCTTGGTATAGCCTGTTTTGCCGCCTATACAGCCCTGACAGGTATCGAGAAGCTTATTGTGGTTTACAAACGTATGCCCGGCAACACTGTATGAGCGGCATGAAAAAATCCTGCAAAAGCTTTCATTTTCCATAGCAGCCGCAGTTATAACCGCAAGATCACGGGCTGAGGAATAGTGGCCTTCAGCATCAAGACCATGGGCATTAACAAAATGCGTATTTTTGAGAGCGAGAGAATCACATTTTGCGTTCATAAGAGCGGCAAAACCTTCCATACTTCCCGCCGTGTGCTCTGCCAGTGCCGCCGCAGCATCGTTGCCCGATGCAAGCATCAGCCCATAGAGCAAGTCCTCAACTGTATATTCCCCGTCGCTACGAAGATACATACTGCTGCCTTCAACCGCAGTATGCTCACTTTTCACCTCGACTTTTTCATCGAGAGAGCAGTTCTCGAGAACGATAAGCGCGGTCATAATCTTTGTTGTACTGGCAACCAGCATCTGCTCATCGGCTGATTTTTCATATAAAACCGTTTTGCTCATTGGTTCGTAGACGATGGCAGATTTTGCGCTTATCCCCTCGGAATAAACCTTTATTCCTCCGAAGGACACTGCGCATATGGCAAAAATAATTGCAAAAATCGTTTTTTTCATAATAAGCACCACCCTTTTGGGTAGTGCTTATTATTGCTTCTTATTCAAAAATTATTCCTGAACTTCCTTGGAATTCTTCTTGTCAACATACTTGGCAATGATAGAATCCACCATATCAATAAACTCAGGTGCCTTTTCAATGGCTCTGTCAATGGTGGTGGATGCGGGAGGAGTTACATTTATCATACGGACGCCGCCATCTTTGATGATAAGGAAACCGATGGGGTCAATCTTGATGCCTGCGCCGTTGCCGCCGCCAAAGCCATTCTTTTCCTTCACGGTAAAATCGCTGCCGCCGGAAGCGAAACCGTAGCTTACCTTGGATACGGGGATGATGGTAATTCCGTCGGGGGTGGTGATGGGAGAGCCAACGATAGTATCAACATCAACCATCTCGCGCATTTTGTTCATAGTGACATCCATAAGAGAACCGATATTATTCTTTTCCATTTTCAATTTCCTTTCTCAGCAGAAGATTTTTCTGTTATTTTTTCATTTGATTTTTCAGCCTTGGCTGCTGCCTTATTGCGTCGCATTATGGGAAGATACCACCGTATCGCTGCATAAAGAGCGCAAAGGGCAACTATAAGTATCTCGCCGATTCTGATGGTTGCGCATACGCGGGCATCGATTTTAATTTTATCGCATTCAAAATCAATTTTGGAGTCATAATCCTCATCCTTGATATTAAATGCTTTATGCAGCAGGGGAAGCAACGCGCCCACAGCAGCATTAAAATATCCAAAGCCCATAACTGTATCATATGGGTCTCCGCCGCCGAATACAAAGTGAAGCTTCAGGTGGTCAATGCTGATTTTCCTCCAGAAGTTCCCGAGAGCTTTAAGTCCGATTTTGATTATTCCCAGAATATCGCGCAAGGTGAATTTCTTCTTGCCGGACTTCTTTTTCTTTTCCTCTTTATCAGCAGCAGGAGCCTTCTTTTTCTTCTTTTCCTTTTTTGGCTTCTTTTCTTCTCCCTCCGGTTTTTCAGGGGCAGGAAGCAGCTTTTTACTGAAAGGGCCAATTTTGATTGCCAGAGAGAAAAGCCCGTCAGCGTAGGACGCATCTGCTCCCACGCGCAGGAGCAGGATAAGGATCAATATTACTATTATTATCCCGAGGGCAATCAATTTACCACCCCTTTCAAAAAGCAAGGTATATTACTGGTCGAAGCTCATCTGACCTTCCAGCTCGCCGGATCTCAGTGCATCAATCTTGTTCTGAAGTTCTATAATTCCGTCATCACTGGCTATATCGGGAAGCGCGGGAAGCTCGTCCACGCTACTGATACCCATAGTACGCAGGAATACCTCTCCAGTTTTATATATGGTAGGTCTGCCGGGAACATCCAGCTTTCCGCAAGGCTCAATAAGGCCTTTCTCAACAAGAACACTCAAAGTATAGCTGCTGTCCACGCCGCGAACCTGATCCACATAGGCGCGGGTCACAGGCTGGAAATAAGCAACAATTGCAAGCACTTCCAAAGAGGAGGGGGAAAGCTTGGGGGATTTTCTTGTTTCAAGGGCCATTGTGACAAGCTGTGAATATTCTTTTGCGGAGCAAAGCTGCAGGGCTCTATCCAACCTTAAAAGACGTATTCCGCGAAGGGCATTTTCATATTCGGCAGCAAGAGCGTCAGCCGCTGCATAGACCTCAGCTTCATCCACGTCAAGGACCTTTGCTATGCGGGAAACCGGCACACTTTCTCCCGAGGCAAATAAAATCGCCTCAATAGCGAAGCATATTTCATTGATTTCCATATTTATCGATTCCTATTCACTTATCATTTTAAGAATATCTTCCGTGTCTCCGCCAACAAATTCAAGCAGAATTTCATCCTCTCCCCTGCTCATTTTCAGATGGCCGAGGGAGCAAAGCTCAAGAACGGATACAAATGTTGCAACAATTTCGCTGCGGCTGTGGCTTTCCGCATAAAGCGCGGTGAGAGATGTTTTGCCGCGGCTTTTGAGGCGTTCAATTATCTCTCTGCTCTTTTCGCGGACATTATAAACTATGCGCTTTGGCACAATTCTTCTGCGTATAGGGTTTTCTCCCGCTGCATCTGCAGCGGTTTTGCCGCGTCCCAGAACACCGTTCATCGCCTTCAGAAGCTCCCAGGGCTCATGGCTGTAGCGGTATTCCTTCAGCGTTCCCAGCACTTCCGGAGCTTTGACATGGATAAGGGCGCCCTGTTCGGATGCATTAAGGAGATAAGGAGTCATCTCCTTGATGTTATTATAGACATCCTTTGCTCTGAGCTGTTCAAGGCTGGACATAAGAAGTTCAAGCTCGCTGACTTCTTCCTCTCCGCCCGAGAGGAGCATTTTGGTTTTGATATACAGAAGATGAGATGCCATCTGCACAAATTCACTGGCCACCTCAAGGTCCATAGCCTTCATCTCGTCCAGATAGGCAAGATACTGCTCAAGTATAAGAGAAATCTGAATATCGCGAATCTCTATTTTATTTTTGGAAAGGAGCATCAGTATAAGATTGAGAGGGCCTTCAAAATCAGCCATCTCCTCTTTTGTCTGAATAACACCTTCAAGGTGATATGTGGGTTCCATTTACTTAGTCCTGTTAAAAAATATTTTGAGCAAGGGCAAAAGTCATTTCCGCAAGGAAAAAGAGCTTTTCATAAATCCAGCCCGTAACTGCGGAAAGAGGATTGTCAAGAATATTGGTAAGCATCAGTACCACGAGAATTATCATACCGTAACGCTCATAGCGCATCAACTTATAGTATAGATGGGGTTTCAGAAATGAAAAAAGCACCTTGCTTCCGTCCAGTGGGGATATGGGCAGAATATTAAACACCGCAAGAGCCAAACTAAGATAGGCTGTCATCGCAACGGTCTGCAAAAGGATCAATGCCCATTCCGTGCCCAGGCGGGTCAGCGGGAGAAATACAAAGCCGTAAAGGAGTAAAAGGAATGCACACAAAATGATGTTGCAGGCAGGTCCTGCGGCTGCGCATATTGCCATTCCAAGCTTTGGATTTTTGAATTTTCTCATATTCACAGGGACAGGTTTTGCCCATCCGAAGTGAAAAACCACCATCATTATAAGACCCATAATATCAATGTGCTTTATGGGATTGAGAGTGAGCCTTCCTGCCGTTTTTGCCGTATCATCTCCAAATTTCCATGCAACAAAACCGTGGGCAAGCTCATGGAGAGTTATACAAACGAGGGCTGGTATAACGGAAACAAGCATGTCCCTTAAAATGGTCCAGTCGAGCCCATTCCAGAATGTTTGAAATCCGTTCACTGTTTACCTCCGCCGGGCATACTTCCCCTTTATATTCTCCGTTATTATAGCAAATAGATTTATTAAAAGCAATAGTGCCCGCATTCAGACCTGAACAAATTCAATGTTCTTGCCCGAAAGAAAACTTAATGTTAAAATAAAATATCCCACAAAGGAAGGAATAGGAAATGGATAAAATTCTTTTTATAAATGCCTGCGTGCGCCCTGAGTCAAGAACTCATATGCTTGCCAAAGACGTACTGAACCGCCTTGATGGTGAAATAGAAGAAGTCCACCTTATTGACGAGGAGCTTCCGCATCTCACAAACGAGCTTATAGAGCTGAGAGGCGACATTATGTCAACCGGTTTGTTAGATCATCCCCTGTTGCGCCATGCGCTACAGTTCGCCGAGGCTGACACCATAGTTATTGCTGCTCCCTATTGGGATCTTCTATTCCCTGCCACGGTGAGAAGCTATTTTGAGCAAATATGCGTAATCGGCCTCACCTTCAGATACTCCCCCGAGGGCTGTCCCATCAGCATGTGCCGTGCCAAACGGATGATATATGTGACCACTGCCGGAGGGCCTATATCTATAAATCTGGGCTATGACTACTGCAAGGCTTTATGCGAAGGCTACTTCGGCATAAAGCACTGCCTTTGCATAAAAGCAGAAAACCTTGATATTGACGGTGCAGATGTTGATGCCATTATGGCAAAAGCTAAGGAAGAGATAAAGAGCGTAGTATAAAAAACCTTAAGGGGCAGACTATGGTCTGCCCCTTAAGGTTTTATTTATCCGTCACTTCGCATCCATTTTTCTATGCGCTTCACCTTTATCTTGTAATTACAATTATCGGAAATTCAGCTAACTATCCCCCCATATAGTCTAGCTCGAACTCAAAAATCCCTTTCCCGTCCTTATCCTTCACATATATCACAGTTGCCACATAGCGTTTACCGTTATGCAAAAACTCTTTCTTCAATTCCTTCGAACCTTTGGGATATTCGTCCCATTGGCTCCATGCACGATTGACTTCAACATCACGCATAGGAGTTACTCTTCCATCAAGAACCACGTCATATTTCCCGGCAGATGCTTTTAAATCGGAAAGATCAGTAAGCTCTGCTCCGTATACGGGATGCAGCTGCTCTTGCCACATTGTCTCATTATTTTGTGTATAAGCAAATAGAGCGTAATTAACTATTTTTGAATATGAACTCTGATAATATAAATTGGTAGAAAAGATCACAACAGTAGCTAACACAAGTATTATATTTGCAATAGGGTGCTTATCCAGCAGCCAATTTATGATACGTATCCTTCTAAAAAGATTCGCTATCCACCTTAGATTTCCATTCATAGTATCACCGCCCCTCCACCATCTCACAGAATCAGTATATACTTCCATATCTATTTTCGCAATTAAGAAACAAAAGCCCTATGCAACATAGGGCTTTTATAGATTTATTCCAGCTCAACCTGCTTTGCAACGATATTTTCGCTGCGGTAAAGCTTACGGAGCTTGGGCTTTTCAATCTTGCCCGTGGGATTGCGGGGAACTTCCGCAAAGATAATTTTTCTGGGGCGCTTATATCTGGGAAGAGCCATACAGAAAAGGTTGACCTCTGCTTCGCTGAGGCTTTCGCCTTCCTTAGCCTCGATTATTGCAGCGGCAATCTCGCCCAGACGCTTATCGGGAAGACCGATAACGGCGACATCCTTAATTTTCGCGTGAGCGCGGAGGAAGTCTTCAATCTGTACGGGATAGAGGTTTTCGCCGCCGGAGATGATAACATCCTTCTTGCGGTCAACAAGATATATGAAACCGTCTTCGTCCATTTGAGCCATATCGCCGGTATAGAGCCAGCCCTTATCAAGGACAGCATTGGTTGCCTTCTCGTCCTTATAGTATCTGAGCATAACACCGGGGCCTTTAACGGCAAGCTCGCCCACCTCGCCCTTTTCTACCTCGCGGCGCTCCTCGTCCACGATTTTGACATCCCAGCCGTAACCGGGAACACCAATGGCGCCAACGCGGTCAATGTTCTCAACCCCAAGATGGACGCAGCCGGGTCCAATGGACTCGGAGAGGCCGTAGTTAGTGTCATACTGATGGGCGGGGAATTTTTCCTTCCAGCGCTTGATGAGGCTGGGAGGAACGGGCTGAGCGCCTATATGCATAAGTCTCCACTGACTGAGTTCATACTGCCCAAGCTCAACATCTCCTCTGTCAATGGCATCGAGAATATCCTGAGCCCAAGGAACAAGCAGCCATACGATGGTGCAGCGCTCCTCACTTACGGTTCGCAGTATCCATTCGGGGCTTACACCTCGAAGGATAACGCCGCGGCTTCCAGAAATGAGGCTTCCAAACCAGTGCATTTTTGCACCCGTATGATAAAGAGGAGGAATGCAGAGGAACACATCGTCCCTTGTCTGGCTATGATGAGCCTGCTCAACCTTGCAGGCATGCATAAGGCTTTCGTGATTATGTATTATAGCCTTGGGGAAGCCGGTTGTGCCAGAGGAGAAGTAAATAGCCGCTTCATCACTATCTTCAATGAAAATGCTTGGAGAGCTTGTTGAGCAATACTCGATAAGAGTGTCATAGCTATCCGCAAAGGAAGGGCAATCCTCACCAACATAGAAGCAGTTTTTAACTCTGAGTACTCTGTGAAGCATTTCCTCAACACGTCCCGTGAATTCAGGTCCGAAAACAAGAGCATCCACATCCGCAAGGTCAAGGCAGTAACGGATTTCCTCGGCGGTATATCGGTAGTTGAGAGGCACAACAAGAGCGCCCGTTTTCAATACGCCGAAATAAATGGGCAGCCACTCAAGACAGTTCATCAGAAGTATTGCGACCTTGTCGCCCTTCTTTATTCCGCGGGTGAGAAGCAAATTGGCAAAGCGGTTTGCCTTCTTTTCAAAATCACCCCAGCTCATCTCCTTGCGGAAAGCGCCGCCTCGACTGGACTCAATAAGGGAATATTCTCTCCAGGTTACTCTCGGCGCATTGACAGCGGGATTAATCTCAACAAGAGCTACCTCGTTTTTGAAGTAGGTTGCGTTTCTGGACAGCAGTTCGGTAATGGGCATTTTAACTCTCTCCTATAAAATCAAAATCACGGCAGCGAAAAGCCGCCGTGATTTGTCACAAATTAGCTTTAGGACACGGGTAAATAATGTCACACTTTAAATTGAAAGTCAATATGATTTTGGAATTTAAATCATTAAATTTTTCATATTTTCATATTCTTCTTCGGTATTTACGTTCATAAGGATTTTATCGAGGTCAAATTCCGCTATTTCTTCGCTTTCAACATAGCGGACATTCACCATCTCAAGGAGGTCACGTATGGACTTTTTGCCCTGAGCAAGGCATTCGTCTGCCTTTTCACCGCATACTCTCCGGTAAATTGCAAAAAGAGGCTCGAAGCCCTTTTTTCCACGGCGCATAATGCAGGCATCCGCTTCTCCTATAAGCTCCGCAAGCCGCAGAGCAAGCTTGGGGTCACCGAAAGGCAAATCTGTACCCGTGACAAAAATCATATCATCCTCATATTCGGCAAAGGCGGAAACGAGGCCGTTCAAAGGCCCCATATCGGGATAAGGGTCAACTATTTCCCCCGCACCTTCAAAGAGAAAACGTGACTTTCTGTTGACAGAAACGGCAACTTCTCCAAGAGAGGCGGAATATTTATCTATGAGATACTGCAGCATGGTCTTATCACCCAGCGGCAGCATCGCTTTATCTCTTCCCATACGGCGTGAGCCGCCGCCTGTGAGAATAACTGTAAGCATAGCTTTTTCCCCATTCTTACGCTTTTTTCTTCATTATACAACACGCAGGATTATTTTGCAATTTAGCTTCTTTCGTGATAATATCAAATTAGCCTGACAGATATAATCCGAACCCGCTCCGCGAGGCGGATTTTAGCGCCAGACTTCATTTCATTCTTTGGTGGGCGACAGCCCACCTGCATAATTCAATTTTGCCTGACACAAAAATCCGCTCTCGGGGAGTCGAAGATTTTTGAGGTCATATACTAATGCAGTGCAAGACGGCGGCTTGCAGAAAGGCTTTGTGCCTTTCAAAAGCCGACAACGAGGCAATGCCGACGGATATGACCTCAAAAACGGGTTCGAACTATATCTGTCAGGCTTGGAAAGGAGGCGGTTACTTGTCACAGCTTGAAAAAGATATACGCTATCTCAAAGGCGTCGGCGAAACGAGAGCCAAATCTCTCGCCAAACTGGGCATAAACTGCCTTCGCGATCTTATTAACCATTTCCCCCGCACTTACAAGGACAGAAGTCTGGTTTATCCCATATACGATGCCCCCTTCGATGCTCCCGTAACCATAAGAGCAGTTGTTGCAAGAGAGCCCACTCTCGCTCGAATTCGCCGCGGTATGGAACTTGTCAAATTCCGCGTTGTGGATGACACCGGCTCGGTTGACATAACATTCTTCAATCAGAGCTTTCTTCGCACCCGTTTCCACACGGGCGAGACTTATCTTTTCTACGGAAAGATAACTGCCGCAGGCACAAAGCGCACTATGGCAAATCCCGCCTTTGAGCTTGTTGAGGCAGAAAGTGAGACAGCGGGAAAAATTGTCCCCGTATATTCCCTCACCAAGGGTATTTCCGGAAAAATGATGAGCGGCTATGTCCGAAGTGCCCTCAACGAGCTGGGAGATGAGGTTCCCGATGCGCTCCCCAAAAAGATTATTGTGGAATATAAGCTTGCTCAGGCGCGATATGCCTATGAGAACATCCATTTTCCCGCCGACTTCGGAGCTTTGGAGTTAGCCAGAAAGCGGCTCATATTCGAAGAGCTTTTTGTCCTTGCCTGCGCCCTTTCGGGCATGCGCTCAGGTCGTAACCGCTCAGGCGGCAAAGTAATTGATGATTGCGACATCGAACAGTTTTACTCCTCCCTCTCCTTCTCACCTACATCCGCCCAGCGCCGCGCTGTTGAAGACGCTTTAATGGATATGGCATCGGGCAGACCTATGAACAGACTTGTTCAGGGTGATGTTGGCAGCGGTAAAACACTGGTAGCCGCCGCCTGCATATGGAGCGTCTGCCGCTGCGGCAGGCAGGCCGCATTTATGGCTCCCACGGAAATTCTTGCAGAGCAGCACCACGAAACTCTCCGTGGCTTCCTTGAACCTTTCGGAATCCGTGTTGAAAAACTCAGCGGTTCCACCACCGCGGCAAATAAGAGAAAAATCCGTGAGGCATTGGAAAGCGGTGAAATTGACCTTATAGTTGGCACCCATGCCATTATAAGCGAAAATGTCAATTTCAAAGATCTCGCCCTTGCAGTCACCGACGAGCAGCACCGTTTTGGCGTTACTCAGCGCAGCGCCCTTGCGGCGAAAACTGAAAAGCCCCATGTTCTTGTTATGTCCGCAACTCCCATCCCCCGCACCCTTGCCCTTATGATTTACGGAGACCTTGATGTTTCCGTTATTGACGAGCTGCCTCCCGGCAGACTTAAGGTTGACACCTTCCATGTGGACGAGAGCTACCGCGCAAGACTTTACGGTTTCATCCGCAAGCAGGTCAGTGAAGGCAGGCAGGTATTCGTAGTCTGTCCCATGGTTGAGGAAAACGAAGAAAATGAGCTTGAGCTTAAAAGCGCCACCGAGCACGCAGAGCATCTCAGAACAGTATTCCCCGAGCTTAATGTTGCCTGCATCCATGGCAAGATGAAGAGCAGGGACAAGGATGCGGTTATGAGCGCCGTTGTAAGCGGCGAGATAGATATCCTGGTATCCACCACGGTTATTGAAGTAGGTGTTGATGTACCCAACGCATCTCTTATGATAATCGAAAATGCCGAGCGCTTCGGCTTAAGTCAGCTCCATCAGCTTCGCGGCAGAGTTGGACGCGGAAAACACAAAAGCTGGTGCATACTGGTATCCGATGCCAAAACCGAGGAAAGCAAAGAGCGCTTAAAGGTTATGTGCGAGACCAATGACGGCTTCAAGATTAGCGAGCATGACCTTCGCCTTCGCGGTCCCGGCGACTTTTTCGGCTCAAGGCAGCACGGTCTTCCTGAGATGCACATTGCCGATTTGGGTGGCGATATGCGCGTTTTGCAGAGCGCACAGGCTGCGGCACATCAGCTTCTTGCCGATGACCCGAGACTTTCCAAGCCCGAAAATACAGCCCTCAGATTGCGAATTCAGCAGCTTTTTGAAGCAAATTCCGATATGCTTAACTGAATAAGCGGCAAAAACCTCCGCATATACTTGTCTGAGTATATGCGGAGGTTCCTTTATGTCCGGATTAAAAAAACTGCTGCAAAACACGGTTATTCTGACTTTGTCGGGAATTATCATGCGCTGCGTAGGCCTTAGTTATCAGGTATGGCTGGCGGGGCGAGTGGGCTCAGACGGTATCGGCCTTTTTCAGCTCATAGCCAGTGTGAACGCTCTATGCGCAACCTTTGCTATTTCGGGAATACGCTTTACCTCCACACGCCTTGTCAGCGAGGAGCTGGGACTGGGCAGGCCGCGTGGAGCCGTGGGAGCAGTTGGCTGCTGCCTTGCATACGCATCGGTCTTCGGAACAGCGGCATTTGCCCTTATGTTCTTCGGCGCGGAAAAAATCGGTTTTATCTGGATAAGGGATGCAAGAACTGTTTTAAGCCTTCGTACCCTCTCCCTTTGCATGCCCTTTGTCTCCCTCTCCTCCGTTTTCAGCGGATGGTTCATCGCTAACAAAAAGGTTATTCAGGCCTCTGTGATCCAGATACTTGAACAGCTTATTAATATCGGCTGCGCGGTGCTTTTCCTTTCAAAGGTTGAGGGTGGAAATCTGGAGCAATGCTGCGCTGCCATTGCAAAAAGCAATGTGATAGCGGATGCCGGCTCTTTTGCAATAAGTCTTCTCACCTATCTCGCACTCAAGCCGAAAGGTAAAACGGACATCTATGTTGCCGGATTATCATCCAGAATGCTTAAAATCGCCCTTCCCTTGGGTCTTTCCGCATACGCGAGAGTTTCTCTTACAAGCCTTGAAAACCTGCTTATTCCACGAAAATTACGCGTAAGCGGTATGAGTGCGCAAGCGGCACTGTCGGGCTACGGAGTAATAGGCGGTATGGTTTTTCCCGTTATCACCTTTCCCTCCTGCATATTGACCGCGGCGGCCGAGCTGAGTATTTCCGAGCTTACCGCAGCGCAGGTTTCCGGTGATATGGCACGGGTGCGCTCAACGGTCAAATCGCTGCTGAAAGCCACCTTGTTATTTTCCCTTGCCGTTGGACTTTTTATGTTCTGCATGTCGGAGGAATTGGGCGTTGCGGTTTACAAGAGCCTTGAAGCAGGGCGCTACATAAGAATTTTTGCGCTTTTGATTCCCATTATGTATATGGATATCATAACTGACGGCTGCCTAAAGGGTCTTGGGCAAATGCTGCATTCCATGATTTTCAATGTCTGCGAGGCTGCTCTCGGGGTCTTGTTTGTTATCATCCTCATCCCCCGCTACGCTTTGGGAGGATATATCTTCATTTTGTTCTTCTGCGAGTGCTTCAATTTCTGCCTGAGTATGAGCAGACTTATATGGATATGCAGAAGAAAGCAATAAAAAATAATCGGCACCGCATTACTGCAGTGCCGATTATTTATATAAGTTATGTAAACTTATGCCTGGGGCTTGATCATGATGGTCATCATCTGAGCAGACTCAATGCCGGTGTTCAGGCAGCCGCGCTTGGTGCCCTTGCCGAAGTGGACAGAGTCGCCGGCCTTGAGGACATACTTGGTCTCGACGTCAGCATCGTCAAAGAGGGTGACGGTCATTTCGCCGGAGATGATGTAGTAAATCATTTCGAAGTTTGCGGGAGCAACATCAGCGCCGCCGCCAGGAAGGAAATGAGAAAGGCCGTGAACGATGGAACCGCCGTTGACCTCTGCGGGATTGTGCAGACGGGTGGTGCGAACGTCGAAATGGCCGGGAGCTTCGTACTTAACAGCTTCATTAGCGCGGGTTACTTTGTAAGACATGGAATAACTTCCTTTCAAAATTAATTTTTGGATGGAAAAATTTTATCACAAGGCTTTTCTTTTTTCAAGCGCTATTCCGAATACTTTCGTCATTTTTTCACACTTGCTGACTAAAATCATTGAAGTATATACAATTTCTTGTTATAATCATACCAACGAATCACTAGTACTTGTTGCAGGAGATAAATTATGACACTTGTTTGCTGCGTAGACGACATAATGGGTATGGCCTTTTTCGGACGCAGGCAGAGCCGCGACTCACACTTATATGAGGATCTTGTTAAAGAGGCAGACGGAAAGCTTATCCATATGCTTCAGCGCTCTGCTTCCCTTTTCGCCAACACCGATGCACAAATCGCTGCTTCCGAAGCTCCCTGGGAAGCAGCTGCGGAAGATGAATTTTGCTTCGTTGAGTTTTCCTCCCCATCAGCCTTTGAGGAAAAGGTCGACAAAATCAATCTTTACCGCTGGAATCGGCGCTATCAGTCCGATGTTAAGTTTGATATTGACCTGAGCAAGTGGAAAAAACTTTCCGAAGGCGAATTCCCCGGCTCCTCCCATGAAAAAATTACCAAGGAGGTATATATCCGTGAGTAAGAAAAAGGCAGGCAAGATATTGAAGGCGCTGCTGCCCCTTCTCGTTCTCATCATAATCTATATAATTATACAGCAGAGCCCAGCTGAAGAACCCGCGCCCCCCGTCGCCCCCACTCCCACCGCAAGTCAAGCTCTTATCACCCCGACACCCTCTCCCGAAGCTTCTCTTGAGCCCGGCGGAGACGCTGTTCAAACTATCAGCGTTGACTCAGTTCCCGAATTTTCAGGCGAAGCCTATTGTATAATAAATGGCAACACCCCCTCTTTCACCGAAGAGGAGATAACAACAAAGGCTTTCGAATATTTCAGCCCTCTTGACGATCTGGGGCGCTGCGGCGTTACCATGGCCTGCGTAGGTCAGGAGCTTATGCCCACAGAGCCCAGAGAGAGCATAAGCCACGTGAAGCCTTCCGGCTGGGTGAATGTCCCCTATTCATTTGTTGACGGAGAATACCTCTATAACCGCTGCCACCTTATCGGATTCCAGCTCACGGGCGAAAACGCAAACGAACTGAACCTCATAACCGGAACACGTTATGTAAACGTAGAAGGTATGCTTCCCTTTGAAAATATGGTTGCCGACTATGTTAAGGAAACGGGCAACCATGTCCTCTACCGCGTAACTCCCATTTTTACTGACAATGAGCTTGTTGCCCGCGGCGTGCAGATGGAAGCTTACAGCGTTGAGGATGAGGGCGACGGTATCTGCTTCAATGTATACTGCTACAATGTTCAGCCCGGAGTTATAATTGACTATGCCACCGGTGAAAGCCGTATGGACGAAAACGCCTTCACGGAAGGTGAAGTCCAGGACTTTGTTTTGAACACAAACTCGAAGAAATTCCATCTTCCCTCCTGCTCCGGTGCTAACAGTATGAGCGAGAAAAACCGGCAGGAATTCAGCGGCAGCCGAGAGTTGCTCCTTATTCAGGGCTTTGAGCCCTGCAGTCAATGCGAGCCTTAAATTCTGTAATAAAAAAATCCCGAAACCGAGAGGCTTCGGGATTTTTTATTTTAGTCTTTTTTCTTAATCTTATTGAGCTTTGCATTCAGGTCAAGGAGCTCTTCCTTGCTGAATTTCACATCCATCATGCCGCCCATGAGGGTAACAAGACGGAGAACAGTGAAGCCGTTCATCATGCTCATCATATCGGGAGTGACATCGAAGCCTGCAGCCTTCATGCCGCCGCCTTCGCCCTTCTTGCCGCCCATCATCTTGGCAGCAAGACCCATAAAGAGCATCTTTCCGCGTATGGTGCCCATGATGTCACCCATCTTATCGTTGAGGGAGAAGTAACCCTCGGGAGCATCGATATCGAACCAGTTGAGGATTGCGCCCTTCTCGACGAGGCGATAGCTCTCGTTGAAGGTTTCAACTTTGTTGATAACGCTCTCATCACGGCAGTCACCGGCAACAGCTTCCAGCTTGGAGGTGCCCACATTGGGAACATCAAAGTAGAAGAAGTGGTCGGGAGCGGTCTTTTTGCCCAGGCTCTCGCCGTTGACAAAAAGCTCAACTTCGTTCTGATTGGAGTATACGGTGACCTTAGTCACATCCTCAACACGGTCAATATAGCGCTTGCCGCAGAGATGTACAAAAGGCTCATCGGAAAGCCATGCCTTATAGGCATAGAAGCTGTCCTTCTTATACTTGCGGTCGAAGGTTACAAGTCCCTTGTGGTTCTGGCCGTTTTCGCCGCCCTCATTACGGGCATCGGCGCCAAAGTCGAACATATTCCAGACATGGGTGGCCCAGAGATACTTGCGGGAGAAGAACTGCTTGATGAGCTCTTCATGATAATATGCCTGATACTCTTCGGTGTAGTCGCCCTGTACAGGGTTGGAGGTATGCCAGTTAAGAGCCTCGCAGCCATACTCGGAGCAGCCGATGGGAATGTTGGGGTGCTTTGCGTGGAACTTATCGAACCAAGGGCCGTTCATAGAAGTTTCCCCGCCATACCAGCCGAAATAGTGGTTATAGGAAACCACATCGGGAATCTGGAGATAAGGATCATCCATTTTGCACATAGAGACCGCTGCAATCGTGGTAAGACGGGTCTTGTCCATCTCATGGCAGAGATCATTGAGGATGCGGTGGTTCTCCAGCAGATCCTCGGTGGAGCCGCCTATGCTGATCTCATTGCTGAGACCCCAAACAACGATGGAGGGATGGTTATAGTTCTGGACTATAAGTTCCTTCATCTGGCTGATAGTATTCTCGCGGCCGGTAGGCATGTGCTTGGAGATATAGGGAATCTCAGCCCAGATAACAAGACCGCGCTCATCGCAGAGATCGTAGAAATACTGGTCATGCTGATAGTGAGCAAGGCGAATGGTAGTGCAGCCCACCTCGCAGATAAGATCCATATCTTCCTCGTGATGCTCAGGAAGCAGTGCGTTACCAAAGCCCCAGCGATCCTGATGACGGCTTACGCCGCGGAGAGGATACTCTTCGCCGTTGAGAATGAAGCCCTTTTCGGGGTCGATTTTGAAGGTACGGCAGCCAAAGCGGGTGGAAACGCTGTCGATAACTTCGCCGTCTTCAAGAAGTTCTACGGTTGCGGTATAGAGATAGGGGTCCTTGCGTCCGTGCCAAAGGTGAACATTGGGAATATCAACAACTGCGGTGGTATCGGAAGATTCGGCAGTGAACTTCTTGCAGCCGCAGCGGGAAGAAACAGTATAGCGGATGGACTGGCCAAGCTTGCCGTTAGTTACATACGCATCGATTTTAACCTTTGCATCTGCACCGAAGATTTCGGGAGTTACGGCAATACCGCAGCCGCCAAAATAATCAAGGTCAAAGTGGCTCTCGGGAACACAGATGAGATTTACATCGCGGTACATACCGCCGTAGAAGGTGAAGTCTGCCATCTGGGGATAAACTCTGTCGTTAGCAGTGTTATCAACGGTAATAACAAGAAGATTCTGCTCTTCCATTGCCTCGGTGAGGTCAACTCTCCAGGTGGAATAGCCGCCATCATGATGAGCAAGAGCCTTGCCGTTGAGATAAACATCTGCTGAGGAGTTGGTGCCGCGAAGCTCCAGATAATAGCGCTCTGCCTTAGGCAGCTCGCTTTTCATAAAGCTCTTTACATACCAGCCGGTGCCTCTCCAATAATCGTTATCGCCGTCCTGGCCGTCAATGGCATTCCAGCAATGGGGAACATTCACAAAGTCCCAATCCAGAGGAAGTGCGGTGGGCAGTTCGGTGCAGCGCTTTGTAAACGCCCATTTTCTGTTGAAATTAACTACAGTTCTCAAGTTAAAATTCTCCTTTATGAATTAAAAAGGGGCGCATGGCGTTTTTCGCCACACGCCACAGAACTTATGAATTATTTGACTGACTTATCTGCCGTGCTTTTCCTTCAGAGCAGCGACGTTGGCGTCAACCTGCTTCTTGTGGAGGGGATACCAGAACCAGAGGACAGCTGCAAGAAGAACGAGTCCGATTGCGGGAACAACGTTGGAAATGGTGAAAATGCCGTCCTTAACAGCCTGAGTCTGTGCAACTCCCTGAGTGAGGGCATGCTCGTTATATTTAATGGCATCAAGGAGCCATCCGGAAACGCCGGAGGCAAGAGCCTGACCGCACTTACGGGCGAAGGAATACATTGCGTACACACTGCCGTCCTCACGCTTGCCATTCTTGAGCTCGGAATAATCGATAACGTCGGTGATGAGAGCCCAGCATACCATGGAGAACACTCCGAGGAAGAGCCAGAAAAGAGCCGTAAATATCATATAGACGTAAACAGCAATTCCGGAGCTTGCAGGGTTTTTGTAGATTATAGGGATAACAACCCAGGTGATGATGCAGATAACGGCGCCAATAACAGAGGTAACAGCGCTGACCTCGGCCTTGCCGAACTTATTAGCAAGGGGCTTTGCCACAGCAGCGGCAATAAACATGCCGACAACCATAACCATGGAGCCAAGGCTCTGAAGCTTTGCGGCATTGAAATAGTCGGGATAAACGTATGCCACCATATTCTGCATGGTGAGCTGAGCAAGAAGCATAACAACGGAAGCAACAATGATGGAAAGAAGTGCTCTGTTGGTGAATGCACTCTTGATCATCCGGCCAACAGAAACGGTCTTCTCCTTGGTGCCGGACTCGGGAATGACACGCTCAGAGACCATCTTGTAGCAAAGAATGTAGCAAACTATTGCAAGGATGGAGAACACGCCGGCTGCGATAGCAGTTTTGCTGCCGTTGATAACATCCTGAGTGGTACCGTCTGCAAGGGGGATCTTGTCATAAGCAATAAGGGGAAGGCCGATACCGATGAAGATACCTGCAAGAGTTCCGCCGAGGGTGCGGAAGGTGGAGAGGCTCTGGCGGTCGCCGGGCTCTGCGGAAACAGCAGAAGCCATAGAACCGTAGGGAATGTTTATGCCGGTATAGCAGAAGCTGCCCCAGAGAAGATAGGTAACTATGAGCCAGCCTAATCTTGCACCGAAAGACCAGCTGCTTGCAACACCGGAGCTGAGACCGGGGGCATACATAAGGAAGGAAGCGATGGCCACAGGCACACACATCCGCAAAAGCCAGGGTTTGAACTTACCTGCGGCGGTAACACGGCCGCGGTCGCAGATACGGCCCATGGTAACGTCGGTAACGGCGTCAACAAAACGGGCAAGCATCATAATGGTACCGACAAGTGAGGCGGAAATGCCCATAACGTCGGTATAGAACTTCATCAGGATCATGGTGGACAGGATGAAGGTGAAGTCATTGCCGAAGTCACCGAACATATAGCCCAGCTTGTCCCTGAAACCAAAGGGGCGGAGTGATTTTTTGCTCATTTTTGCATCTCATTCCTTTCATTTTTGGCTTCCGTATTCAGAAATACCATACTGATTATTTTATGACATTCTATCCAAAATTGATAGAATAATTTTTGTTTGCTTTAGCAATTTTTTTGTTCCCACTTGTATTTCGACAAAATTTGTACGATAATATACAAAAATTAGACTGTTAATTTTTCTACCTTCTATTATGCGAAAGACCGTCAGCAATATTAATAAGGGAGACTTGGAAAATGCTTACATACGAAGCCGAACTGAATATATTCCGCAGCATATTATCCCAGTTCAATCTGAAGATCACAATCCTGCCGGCAATGGAAGATGTGATAATGAAAACAGACCTTGGGCTGCGCAGCAAAATTTTTGGCTCCAGACTTCCCAAAACCATAGAAGATCGCATGCGTGAGAACATGAAGGAAAGGATTATTTACAGGGTGACCGATGAATTTTCCTGCTCCTTTGCCCTTATGCTCTTACCCGAGTTTGATGAGACCACTGTTCTGGTAGTTGGCCCATACCTTAGGGAGGAGAAGGACCAGACATGGATAGACCGCTTTATTGAGGATAACGGCATAAACAGGCAATGGACTCCTATTCTGGAAAATCATTTCCGCAGCGTACCGTATATGCCCAATGAGAGAATCATTTCAGCCGCATTAAACAGTCTTGCAGAGCGTGTATGGGGACTGCACCAGTTCACCACAGAAGAGATAGTAAGCGGAATTCCCGAAAGCTTTATTCCTCTTTCATCACCGCCGGAAACGCAGGTTCAGGAGGACATTTTATACACAGTTCGCAGGATTGAGCAGCACTATTACGCAGAGAATCAGTTCATTGAAGCCATTTCTCAGGGCCGCACTCACAGAGCAAGCATAATGCTCTCCAATTTCAGCCGTGCAGCTTTGGAAAATCGCACAACTCCCCTGCGAAATATCAAAAACTACTCCATTATACTGAATACCCTTATGCGAAAAGCCGTGGAAAATGGCGGAGTTCATCCGCTGCACATTGACCGCCTTTCCTCCCAGTTTGCCCGAAAAATTGAAAACACCTCCGCATTGGATGAATTTATGAAGCTTTGGCAGGATATGGCAAAGAAATACTGCTTACTGGTGAAAAACCATGCCACCACAAACTATTCCCAGCTGGTGCAGTACATAATCGCTCGGGTGGACTTCGATCTGACCGCAGACCTGAGCCTCAAGGCCAACGCCGAGGCTCTAAACGTAAACGCCAGCTACCTCTCAAGCCTGTTCAAGAGGGAGACCGGCAAAACTCTCACGGATTATGTTAACCAAAAACGAGTGGAGCACGCTATATATCTTCTGGGATCAACTGACCTGCCTATTTCGGTTGTGGGACAGCGCTGCGGCATTCAGGACGACAATTATTTTACTAAAATCTTCAAAAAATATACTTCAATCACACCCAAGCAATATCGTCAGCAAAACGGCGGTTTTGCAAAGACTGTTTCCGCCCGATAAGAAAAATGAACTCTCCGCAGCCATATTGCGGAGAGTTCATTTTTTTATAATTCAGCGCTCCTTCAGTTCTTTGCCGTAGTCGTTCTTAGGAGAGTGTCCAAAGCGCGTGCGGTAGGCCCGGAAGAAGGAAGAATAGTCGGAAAAGCCGCAGGCGAGACAGGCCTCGGAAGCATTCACTCCTCTTTGGAGCATTGCCTGGGCGGCAAGAAGGCGTTTTATCGTTACATATTCCCAGAGGGGAGAACCTGTTGACTGGCGGAACACGCGGCTTATCTGGCTGCGGCTTCTATAAAAGGCGTCAGCAATAGACTGGAGTGAGATATCCTCAAAAAGATGCTCGTTGACATAGGCCACAAGCTGGCTTTGGAAATTATCATCGGCTCTGCTGAGAACATTCTGTCTTTCATAGACAGAATTGAGCACCGTCAAAAACATTATCAGTCTTGATACAAGATTAAGTTTAACTTCACCGATACCTTCAAAATCGAAGGCTGCAAAAGCTGCCTGCAGTCGCTTATCCCCATCCCCATCAGCTCGATAAAGATTGCGCTGGCCTAAGGGACGGTCAATAAATGGTTTTAGGAAACGCTCACCCTTGGGTATGCCGGCAAGAAGGGCGGGAGAAAAATGAATGGCAATACGCTCATAGGGCTCGTCTTCTTTAACTTCAAGCATATGGGTTTCAGCAGCGCGCATAATCAATATATCGCCCGGATGGAGTTCATATTTACTTCCTTCAACCAGATAGCTGCATTTCCCTGAAATAAGGTAAAAAATCTCCATCCACTCATGGGCATGCATCTGGAAATTTTCCGCTTTAGGATGTTCATCCACAGTATGATGACTGTAGATTTCATCGTCCCGATATGTGAAAATATGAGCCAATTAATCCACTCCTTTACCCTTTTTATACTACTCTATCACCACGCGCTTTTATTTGCAATGTTTTTTGGTAAAATTTGCAATTCCATTGTATTTTGTCTTATTGTAAAATATTTTCAGATACTTTAGTTAACAATAGACAAATATAAAAAGCACGGAAAGGAAAGTCAGAGTTATGGAACTTAATATCCGCATTTCTTACCGCTATGCAATCGCCTGCCCCACCAGTATGGGTGTCCGCATCACCCCCGAAAACCGTATGGCTGTTCACAACAGCGACCGCTTCATTCTTCAGGCAACAAGCGCTGAGAGCAACGTTCTTAATGTCACCTCTTCTCTCGGAAATGAGTGCCTTGTTCTGACAAAGTTTGTCAAGGGAAGCCCCATCGCCGACTTTATCAAGAGCCAGCTCCGTGCACGCAATATCCGCTATGAGGGCATTGATGTAGATCAGGGCGGTCCCTGGGGTTACCGCCACCAGTTCAACATTGCCGACTCAGGCTTCGGCAGCCGCGCTCCCCGCGTATGGAATGACCGCGCAGGCGAAGTTGGCCGCACTCTCTCCGCAGATGAATTCGATGTTGAGCGTATTTTCGGCACCGAAGGCGTTGCAATGCTCCATATCTCCGGCCTCATCGCCGCAATGAGCGAGGACACCACCCGTTTCTGCCTTGATATGGCAAAAGCCGCTAAGGCCCACGGCACTCTCGTCTCCTTCGACCTCAACTACCGCGCCACCTTCTGGAAGGGCCGCGAGGAGGAGCTTGCAAAAGCATTCCACGAGATTGCTTCCGTTGCCGATGTTCTTGTAGGCAACGAAGAGGACTTCCAGCTTTGCCTGGGCTTCAAAGGTCCCGAAGCAGGCGGCAAGGACCTCAGTTCCAAAATTGAGTCCTTTAAGGCCATGATCGCTCAGGTCAAGGAGAAGTATTCCAACGCAAAGGTATTTGCAACCACTCTCCGTCAGGTCATTTCCGCAAACGAGCATCTTTGGGGCTGCCTCCTCCTTGCCGATAATCAGTGGAGCGTTATCGAACCCCGCCCCATTCAGGTTATGGACCGCATCGGCGGCGGCGACGGTTTCACCGGCGGTCTGCTCCACGGTCTCATCTCCGGCTGGGACGGTGAAAAGGCTCTCCAGTTCGGCTGGGCAAGCGGCGTTCTTGCTGCAAGCAGTCTTAAAGACTATGCAGAACCCGCAGACGAAAAGCAGGTTTGGGACATTTACGCAGGCAACGCCCGCGTTCAGAGATAAATAAGGAGGCACAAAAAATGAAAAAAGCAGATATCGGCCTTGTCGGCCTTGCTGTTATGGGTGAAAATCTTGTCATGAATATGGAAAACAAGGGCTTCACCGTTGCAGTTTATAACAGAACCACCGAAAAAGTGCGCTCCTTTGTTGAGGGCCGCGCTGCAGGCAAGAACATCATCGGATGCTACAGCATTGATGAGCTTGTTGCAAATCTCGAAAAACCCAGAAAGGTCTTCATGATGGTCAAGGCAGGACAGGCTGTTGACTCCCTTATCGATCAGCTTATCCCCTATCTTGAGGAAGGCGACATTCTTATTGACGGCGGCAACAGCCACTTCCCCGACTCCATCCGCCGCACTCAGTATGTTGAAAGCAAGGGTCTTCTCTATGTCGGCTGCGGTGTTTCCGGCGGCGAAGAGGGCGCTCTCAACGGTCCTTCCATGATGCCCGGCGGCTCTCCCTCCGCATGGCAGTATGTCAAACCCATTTTCCAGGGTATCTGCGCCAAGGTTGAAGACGGCACTCCCTGCTGCGACTGGGTTGGCGAAAACGGCGCTGGTCACTTTGTCAAAATGGTTCATAACGGCATTGAATACGGCGATATGCAGCTTATCTGCGAAGCCTATCAGCTTATGCGCGACGGTCTCGGAATGAGCGCCGAAGAGATGCACGATGTTTTCGCCCACTGGAACACCACCGAGCTTGACAGCTATCTCATCGAGATTACCCGTGACATTCTCGGTTATAAGGATGAAAACGGCGAGACCACCGTTGAGCACATTCTTGATACCGCAGGTCAGAAGGGCACCGGCAAATGGACCGCCGTTGCCGCTCTTGACGAAGGTATTCCTCTCACCCTTATCGGCGAGGCTGTTTTTGCACGCTGCCTCTCCGCAATGAAAAATGAGCGCGTCAAGGCCTCCACACTCTTTGAGAAGAACATTCCCGCTTTTGAGGGTGACAAGGACGCTTTCATCGAGTGCATACGCAAGGCTCTTTACGCAAGCAAGATCATCTCCTACGCTCAGGGCTACGCTCTTATGCGCAGTGCAGCCAAAACCTACGGCTGGAACCTGAACTACGGCGGCATCGCCCTTATGTGGCGCGGCGGCTGCATCATCCGCAGCGTCTTTCTCGGCAAAATCAAGGAAGCTTATGACAAAAACGCAGAGCTTGAAAATCTCCTTATGGACGATTACTTTGCAGACACCATCAAGGCTCTTGTTCCCGCATGGCGCGAGGTTGTTGCCTACGCAGTAAGATCCGGCATCCCCATGCCCGCTTTCTCCAGCGCCCTCAGCTATTTCGACGGTTACACCACCGCCTCTCTCCCCGCAAACCTGCTCCAGGCTCAGCGCGACTATTTCGGAGCCCACACCTATGAGCGTCTGGACGCTCCCAGAGGACAGTTCTTCCACACCAACTGGACCGGTCACGGCGGATGCACAAGCGCAGGTACCTACAATGCCTGATTACCGCATAATCGCCCTCGACCTTGACGGAACACTCCTCAACTCCAACAAGGAGCTTACTCCCACAACTCTCGCCGCCCTCCAAAAAGCAGCGGAAGCCGGGATAGAGATAGTTCCCACTACAGGCCGCTTCTATGGCGGCATGCCCAAAATGATAAGAGAGCTCCCCTTTATCAACTACGCTATCACTATCAACGGTGCCGAGGTCAAAGATCTCAAAAGCGGCGAGATTGTATACAGAGCCGAGATGCCTTGGCAGCAGGCGGTTGACATAATGACGTTGCTGGACAGTCTTCCCGTCATTTATGACTGCTATATGGGCTCCGCAGGCTGGATGACCGAAAGTCAGAAAGCTCTTGTTGACGGTATCGTGGATTCTCCCCACTACCGTAAGATGATTCACGAGCTGCGTCAGAATGTGCCTGAACTGAAGGAATTTGTTCGCCAGCAGGCTCAGGGTGTTCAGAAGGTGCAGCTTTTCACCCGCCATGAGGCTCTGCGTCTGGAGCTGCTGCACGGACTGGACAAGCGCTTTGATGAGCTGAGCGTTTCCTGCTCCGAGGCACAGAATGTTGAGATAAACAATCTCCACGCAAACAAGGGCGAAGCCCTTATGGCTCTTGCTGACCACCTTGGTATTCCCCGTAAAGCCACTATAAGCTTCGGCGACGGTCTCAATGACCTGAGCATGCTTCGTGATGCCGGTCTCGGTGTTGCAATGGCTAATGCCTGTCCCGAGGCAAAGGCCTGCGCAAATGTTATCACCGCCTCCTGCGATGAAGACGGCGTTGCGCTGGCAATTGAAAAATACTGCTTCAACAATTGATTAAAGGAAGGTTTGACTATGAATATTATTCCCAATTCTGTACTTTCCGGTAAGGTTGCCGTTATTACCGGCGCAGGCGGCGTACTCTGCGGTATGTTCGCAAAAGCTCTGGGCAAGGCCGGCTGCAAGGTTGCCGTTCTTGACCGCAACGCCGAAGGCGCTGAGGCTACAGCAAAGTCCATCCGCGACGAGGGCGGAATTGCCGAAGCGTTTTTATGCGATGTTCTTGACAAGGAAGCAATGGAAAAGTGCCATCAGGAGGTTCTTTCCAAGCTCGGTCCCTGCGATTATCTTATCAATGGTGCAGGCGGCAACAACCCACGCGCAACCACCGATAAGGAATATTTCGAGATGGGCGACATCGACGCCGACACCAAGAGCTTTTTCGATCTCGACAAGAGCGGCATTGAGTTTGTATTTAACCTGAATTTTATCGGCACTCTCATTCCCACTCAGGCTTTCGCAAAGGATATGCTTGGCCGCAGCGGCTGCTCCGTTATCAATATCAGCTCCATGAACGCTTACACTCCCCTCACCAAAATTCCCGCTTACTCCGGCGCAAAGGCAGCAGTTTCAAACTTCACCCAGTGGCTGGCTGTTCACTTCAGCCGTGTTGGCATCCGCGTAAACGGCATCGCTCCCGGCTTCTTTGCAACCGCACAGAACGCTGCCCTTCTCTTCAATCCCGACGGCAGCCCCACCGCCCGCACCGGCAAGATTCTTGCCGCCACCCCCATGGGACGCTTCGGCGAGCCCGAAGAGCTGCTTGGCGCGCTTCAGTTCCTGCTTGATGACACCGCTTCCGGCTTTATCACCGGCGTTGTTATCCCCGTTGACGGCGGCTTCTCTGCCTATTCCGGCGTATAAAAATAACAATAAGGGACGGTTTTTTCCGTCCCTTTTTCCCGTAAAGGAGTTTTTAAGACTATGGAAATTTTCCTCAAAGCCAAGAATGATGAAGGCCTTTCCCACGAAGAGATAAAGGAAGCCCTTCTCCTCTCCCTTGAAGGTAAAAAGCTTGAAAATGTTCTGATCATCCCCCCTGATTTCACCCGTTTTCATTCCAATGCCGGCTTTATCAGCAATGTTTATTATCATGCCCTCACCGATATTGGCTGCAATGTTGATATCCTCCCCGCTCTGGGCACTCATGTTCCCGTTACCGAAGAGGAAGCTTCCACTATGTTCGGTGACATTCCCTATGAGCGTTTTATTCCCCATAACTGGCGTAAGGACGTTGTAAAAATCGGCGAAGTGCCCGCAGAATATCTTGAGGAGATCACCGACGGTTTATGGCACGACAGCGTCAGCGTTGAGATAAACCGCCTTGTTATGGACGAAAAATATGACCTTATCATCTCTCCCGGTCAGGTTGTTCCTCACGAGGTTATCGGTATGGCCAACCACTCCAAGAACCTTTTCGTTGGCGTAGGCGGCAGCGATATGATAAACTCCAGCCACATGGTGGGCGCAGTTTACGGAATGGAGCGCATGATGGGTCGCGACCATACCCCCGTGCGCAAGGTTTTCGACTATGCTCTTGAGCATTTCCTGAAAGACCGCCCCGTTATTTTTGCCCTCACCGTCTGCACCGCTCCCGGCGGACAAATCCGCACCCACGGTCTTTTTATCAGCGAAAAACGCAGCGCACTTGAAAAGGCAATTGAGCTTGCTCAGGAAAAGAACATCGACTTTGTTGAGACCGGCATTAAAAAATGCGTGGTTTATCTGACTCCCGACGAATTCAAGAGCACCTGGCTGGGCAACAAGAGCATCTACCGCACCCGTATGGCCATCGCTGACGGCGGTGAGCTTATAGTTCTCGCTCCGGGCGTTGAACGCTTCGGTGAAGATCCCATCGTTGATAAGCTCATCCGCAAGTATGGCTACCGCGGACGCATTAACACCCTCCAGCAGTTTGAAAAGAGCGAGAATCAGGATCTTCGCGACAACATGGGCGCTGCAGCCCACCTTATTCACGGCTCCAGCGACGGACGCTTTTCAATTACCTATGCCGTTAAGAACATAAGCAAAGAGGAAATTGAAAGCGTTGGCTTCATTCCTGCTGACTATGACGAAATGGCAATGCGCTATGACCCCGAAAAGCTCAGCTATGGCTACAACACTCTCCCCGACGGCGAGGAAGTATACTTTATCCCCAATCCCGCTCTCGGTCTTTGGATAAACAAGGAGAAGTTTTGATGAAAAAGTTTATGGATAAAGATTTCCTTCTCAGCACGGAAACAGCCAAAGAGCTTTTCCACGGCTACGCAGAATACTGTCCCATTATTGACTACCACAATCATCTCCCCCCCAAGGATATATTCGAGCGCCGCAAATACGAAAACCTCACACAGCTCTGGCTGGAGGCTGACCACTACAAATGGCGCTGTATGAGAGTTTGCGGCGTAGATGAGTACTATATCACCGGCTCCGCTCCCGCCTACGAGAAATTCCTTCGATTTGCGGAGATACTTCCCCGGCTCATCGGTTCTCCCGTTTACCACTGGGCACATCTGGAGCTGCAGAGATATTTCGGCATTTATGAGCCTATCACCGCCGCAAGCGCGGAAGAAATATGGAACAAAACCTGCACTATGCTCTCTCAGGAGGGCTTCGATGCCGCAAGTCTGCTTGAAAAGATGCAGGTCAAGGCTCTTTGCACCACCGATGACCCTGCCGACAGCCTTGAATGGCATCTTAAGCTGAAGGAAGACTCTTCTTTTTCCTTTGTCACTCTCCCCTCCTTCCGTCCCGACCGCTTCCTTCATATCGACCAGGGTGCCTTCATTCCCGCCTGCAAGGCTCTCGGTGAAAAATACGGAGAAATTAAAGATTGGGATAGTCTCCGCCATGCGCTGAGTGCTTCTCTTGACTTTTTCCAAAGCGCGCTCTGCCGCGTAACCGATCACGGCTTCACCCGTTTCCGCTACGCAAGAGGCAATTGCGAAGCCATTGTTAAAAAAGCTCTGGGCGGCGAAACTCTCAGCGAGGATGAAATTGCCATCTATCAGGGCGAGCTTCTCCTCTTCCTCGGCAAGGAGTATGCAAAAAGAGATCTTGTAATGCAGCTGCATCTCGGCCCCATACGCAACAACTCCCCCCTTATTATGAAGAGCTTTGGCCCCGATGCCGGAGGCGACAGTATTGGTGCAGCCACCGATCCTTTCCTCCTATCTGCCTTCCTCAGTGATCTCGAAGGCGAGAACGCCCTTCCGAAAACCATTCTCTATAATCTCCATCCCTCCGACAGCGCTATGCTCTCCACTATGGCAGTCAACTTCTGCGCAAACGGTGCAAAGGTGCAGTATGGCGCAGCATGGTGGCTTCTTGACCATATACGCGGTATAAGCGAACAGCTTGACCAGCTGATGGAGACCGGTCTTATATCCGGCAGCGTCGGTATGCTTACCGACTCCCGCTCTTTCACAAGCTTCACCCGTCATGAGTACTTCCGCAGAATTCTCTGCGAAAAACTCGGTCAGAAAGTTGATAACGGGGAATATCCCAATGACATTCCCTTCCTCGGCGAAATGGTGAAAGATATCTGCTGGAGAAATGCGAAAAACTATTTCGGCATTTAAGTGCAAAAGGACTGACAGAAATTTCTGTCAGTCCTTTTTATTTATTCAGATGATAATCAATCTTCCGGAGCAGTTATCCATCCGGACAGGCGGTTATAATACATGGCAGTTGCGATTGTTCTGTAAGGAGTTACGAAAGCGCTTATGAGTATAGAACCGGCTATGGCTATAATGGGAGAAGCTCCTGCAAGCAGAGCGGGAACGCTTGCCAGAAACTCCCAACCGATAAAGCTTAAATCCAGAACAAACAGCTTTCCCTTATAGCCCGCGGTTAATTCCTTGCTTTCTCTTATACACTGCAAAACGCCTTTGGAAGGAGTATCAAGAAGGATATAAGGTGCAAAAGAATAGCGGTATGCGGCAATGATACCGGGAACAACCAAAAGCATACTCCATAGTATAATAAAAAGACCCGTCATAAAGCTGAGAGCAACTGCTTTTTTGAAAAAAGAGAACACATCAAATATATCTCCGATACCGGCATCCTGCTTGCGGCTTACTCTCATGCAGTAGCCCTGAAAACCAACTGTCAAAACTGCAGACATTAGGGCTATCGCTACCAGAATCAAGGAGCCGCCAAGACTGAGCTCGGGCGGAACAAAAGCTACACCCTGAGACATATCTTCCCATATTTCATCGATAGAGGTGTTGCCTATCTGAATCTTTGTTGAAAGTTCTGAGAGTATGTTCGTAATTATAAGAAAGACCAGAGCAACCAGATATACAGAAGGCTTTCTTCCCTTCATAGATTGCTTTGCTAAATACTTAATATACGCTCTGTCTATCACGGCAAAGCCTCCTTATCAATCAGAAATTATTCTATATTTCATCCATTTTCCGGAATGGTAATAAATTGCACCCACCAAAACAATACCCGTTCTGGCGAGGGCATCACCCAGGAAAAATCCCAGAGCACCCATATCAAGCACAAGTCCGAAAAGCATTCCGAAGCCTATACGGAAGACAACACCGTCCAGCATTCCTCCAAGGAAACCCAGCTTTGCATTGCCCGTTCCCGAAACGACCCCCTCATAGGGAGCAATGGCGGCAGAAAGGAAATATATTATGCAGCATACCATCATATAGGAAGCTGCCTGCGCAAGCACCTCCGCATCGGAGGTGAAGAGGGAAAATACCGTTTTGGGGAAAGCAATGGAAATGGCGGCCATAATTGCGGCTGCAGAAAAAGAGACCTTTGCAACGCTGCCCACAATGGTTTTGACTCTGTCATATTTTTGTGCACCTACATTCTGGGCAACCATTGTTCCACCCGCTTCACGGACGGAAATCGCAAATATATTGGCAACATGATAAATCTTGTCGCTCACATTATAGGCCGCAGATGCAGCCATGCCGAAGGAATTTATAAAGCTGAGGAGATACATCTGGGTGGCAATGATGAAAACGCCTCTCATAGAAAGGGGCAAGCCAAGCTTGAGTAAAAGAGCAAGCTTTGACCAGTCCACCTTGAATGAGCTTAGCTTAAAATCGAATCCGAATTCATCTCTTCTTCTATAAAGCAGAGTCAGGGAAAACACAAGAGATACCCCCTGGCCGATAACTGTGGCAAGAGCTGTTCCCGCAACGCCAAGATCGAAGAAAACTATAAAAATTATATCCAGAACAATGTTCAAAACCGTGGCAATCGCGATGAACAGAAGGGGGCTTTTACTGTCACCCATTGCGCGAAGCACACTGCTGACAGCATTATATCCGAACATCAGAGGCAGACCAATGCTGGTTATCCGCAGATAATCCAGTGCCGGAATCAGCGAATCCACAGGGGTATTTATCAGGCTGAGTATGCTTCTGCCAAAGCATAGATTTATAATCGCAAAAAGTACGGAGAAGGCAAAAAGCTCGGAGAACAAAGTTCCGATTGTTGAATTGAGTTCGTCTATTCGTCCTGCGCCTATATGCTGGGAAATAAGCACCTGACCTGCCGCCGCGAGAGCCGTTCCCACGAGAGTATAAAGAGCAAGCATTTTCCCGCCCATACTGACGGCAACGATACCGTAGCTCCCAAGAAACTGACCTATTATAACTGCGTCTACGGTGTTATAGAGATTATTCAGTGCGTTGGCAAGAAGAAAGGGCAGGAAAAACTTCAGGAGCATTGGCATAATGGGTCCTTGGGTGAAGTCCATGCCCATTGTCTTTCCCTTTTGCATTTCTGCTCACTTCCTTTTACCTGTTGGCCGCTTTGAATGCTTCCGCTGCGGCAAGCTGCTCCTCCGCGCTTCGAAGGGTCAGCTCAGTAACCACATCGCCGCCATAGAGACGGGCAAGCTCGCCGAGTCTGCCTTCCTTATCAAGCTCCGTAACACTTGTATATGTTCTTCCGGAGCGTTCCTGCTTCATTATCTTAAAATGGGTATCCGCCATTGCGGCTATCTGGGGCAGATGAGTTATGCATATAACCTGCTTTTTACCGCTCATCTGACCGATTTTTTCGCCTACTCTTTGAGCGGCGATTCCTGAAACACCCGTATCTATCTCGTCAAAAACAAGGCTTTCCACACTGTCGCCCTCTGCGAGAACGCTCTTCATAGCCAGCATTATGCGGCTGAGCTCACCGCCGGAGGCGATTTTGGATATGCGGCCGGGCTCCTCACCTGCGTTGGCAGACATAAAGAACTTAACATCGTCGCAGCCCGTTGCGCAGAAGCCTCTTGCATCACCGAGGGGCTCAACCTTTGCAACAAAGCGTACGGATGGCATGCTGAGATACTTCAGTTCGCTTTCAACGCGCCGGGAAAGCTTATCGGCTGCTTCCTTGCGTGCTGCGGTAAGGACTGCACCTTTTTTGAGAATCTCCTTCACAAGCTTATCTCTGTCCTTTTCAAGGCGAATGAGCATATCTCCCGCAAACTCAATCTCTTCAAGGCGGCTGCGGCAGGTCTCAAGATGAGCTAAAACCGCTTCCTCGTCTATGCCGTATTTTCTCTCAAGGCGGCGGAGAAGAGCAAGACGTTCCTCGATATAATCGTACTCTTCGGGAGAAAAATCCATAGATGCCCTCATATCGGCAACACGCTCGGCGGCATCTTCAAGCATAAAGCGGGCATCGGTGATTATTCGAAGAGTATCCTTAAGCTCCGCAGCATAGCCCGAAGCATGGCTCACGCAATCTTCTGCGTCTGCAGCAAGGGCAACGGCATTATCGTTTCCGCTGTAGAGTGCCTCGTAAGCGGCATCAAGAGCCTCGGTGAGCTTGCCGGAGTTTTTCATAAGGCTGCGGCGCTCATTAAGTTCCTCTTCCTCTCCCACGCGGATATTGGCATTTTCTATCTCCGCGATCTGGTAACGGAGATTTTCGGTGAGGCGCTCTTTCTCCAGTTCGTCCATGGAAAGGCGGCGGATCTCCTTTTCAACCTCACGCCATGACTTAAAGCTCAGGGAATAGTCGGCAATAAGTTCGTCAAGACCGCCGAAGCTATCCAGATAAGCAAGATGTCTCGTCTCATCCAGAAGCTGTCTTCCGTCATTCTGACCGTGAATATCAAGAAGCAGAGATCCCAGAGAGCGCAGCTGCTGCACGGTTACAGGCATACCGTTAACGCGGCAGGAGCTTTTTCCCTCTGCGGATATACGGCGCTGGATAATTATCTCATCCTCGGTATCTATCTCATTTTCTTCAAACCATTCATCAGCATCATTGCAGCGGAAAACAGCGCTGACCAAAGCCTTATCCGCTCCGTGACGGACTATTTCCCGGCTTGCTCTTCCGCCGAGAACCGCATCAAGAGCGTCAATGACCATACTTTTACCTGCACCGGTCTCACCGGTGAGAACATTGAAGCCCGTGCCAAAATCCACGTCAGAGCGCTCTATAACGGCTATATTTTCAATATGAAGACTGCAAAGCATAATCTTCTTCCTCCATTAATCCATTACAGCAGCTTGTCTATCTCCTTAAGGAAATGCTCCGCAGAGGCATTATCCTTCATAGCCAAAAATGCAGTATCATCGCCCGCGATTGAGCCCACAAGGTTATAAATTTCCATATTGTCAAGGGCGGAACAAGCTGCATTTGCAAGACCGGGGAGAGTCTTGATAACAATCAGATTCTGCGCAACGCTGTAATCGAGAATACTTTCGCGGAATATCTTTTTCAGGCGCTGATCAAAATCGGCAATTCCCTCTCTTGTTCCGAGAACATAACGATAAACGCCGTCTTTATTCATTTCCTTCACAAGATGAAGATCGCGGATATCTCTGGACAGGGTTGCCTGTGTGCTTTTTATGCCTTCCGCAAGCAAGGCAGACATAAGCTGATTCTGATTTTCGATATTTCTCTTGTTGATTATTTCAATGATTTTTTCCTGTCGCAATGATTTCATTTCGTATCACCCAACTTTTCAAATACTATGTCGTAAAAACTCTTGGATCCCACATGAGCCAGCATAGTCTGGTATCCCGACTTTCTTACTCGGACAGTGTCGCCCTCTTCAATATTAACATCAACACCATCAACGGAGAGCATTGCTCTGCCTCTCAGACGGCTCAGTTCAACGGTTATAACTCTGTCAGGGGCAAGAACGCAGCTTCTTGCAAGAAGCGCATGGGGGCAAATCGGGGTAAGAATAAGGTTTTCAACCGTAGGCTCCACAAGAGGTCCGCCTGCAGACATTGAATATGCGGAAGAGCCCGTGGGGCTGGATATTACAATTCCATCGCCGTTGAATTCCAGAATGCGTCTTCCGTCACCGCAGGCAACCACATGGATTATTTGCATAACACCATGAACAGTGGCATCATTGAGGGCATAACTGGAGTAAACCACCTCACCCTTTCTTACAAGCTCCACGCGGAGCATCATTCGGGGACTGGGAACGAAATTACCCTGAGCTGCGGTTACGAGGCGGGCAAGGTCAGTTCTGTCAAGCTCGGAAAGGAAGCCTACGCTGCCAAGATTAACACCGATGATAGGAACGCGGTAGCCAACCATACGGCGGGCTGTATGCATAATAGTTCCGTCGCCGCCCAGTGAAACCACAAGCACCGCTCCGTCAAGAGCATCGGAAAGCTCATAGTAATCAAGGCCATCGGGAAGGACTATGCCCTCATCCCCGAGAAATTCGGGACTTATTGCAACATCCATCCCCGCTTTGAGAAGAAGACTGCGAGCCTCCAGAGTCACCTCAAGATTTTTATCCTTATAGGGATTGGGGCAAAGAACAACTTTTCTTTTCATCACTTTGCCTCCTTAAAAGAGCTGTGAGAAGCTTCAACTATAGGCTTGGGGTCAATGATCTCCGCCTGATGAACGCCCTTTTTCAGCCAGCCCAGATACTCAATATTGCCTTCGGGTCCGCGTATGGGAGAGAAACTGAGACCCATAACGGTGAAGCCCGCCTCGGGAGCAAAGGCGAGAAAGCGCTCCAGAACCTCGAGATGAACGGAGCTGTCACGAACAACGCCCTTCTTGCCAACCTTTTCTCTGCCCGCTTCAAACTGGGGCTTGATAAGGCATAGAATATCTCCATTCTCCTTTAAAAGCTCACGGACGGCGGGAATAACAAGCTCGATGGATATGAAAGCCAGATCCATAACCGCAAGGTCAAGCTTTTCCGGTATCTGCTCCTCGCTTATATAGCGGACATTGGTGCGCTCCATATTGATAACGCGTTCATCGCTGCGCAGCTTCCAGGCCAGCTGACCGTAGCCAACATCCACCGCATAAACCTTTTTCGCCCCGTTTTGAAGCAGAACATCGGTGAAGCCTCCGGTAGATGCGCCGCAATCGATGCATATGCAGTCCGCAGCGTCAACCGGGAATACCTTCAGCGCTTTTTCAAGCTTGAAGCCGCCTCTGGATACATATGGAAGAGGCTCTCCCCTCACTTCTATCTTTTTTTCCGGGTCAACCGCAGTGCCGGGCTTATCCACTCTCTGGCCGTCAACGAAAACGTTTCCCGCCATGATAGTTGTCTTTGCCCTTTCACGACTGGGTACAAAGCCCATTTCAAATATAAGCTGGTCAAGCCTTACTTTTTTCATTATCAATCCACTCCATACCGAGCTTTACTATAGCCTCGGCATCTATTCCGTATTTTTTACGAAGCTCGCTGACAGTTCCGTGTTCAACGATACCGCTGCCCAGATCAACACCACAGCCATAGTCCACGCTGACTCTGTTGCGGAGGAGTCCCGCAAGGAGTCTTGTGCCTATGCTGCCGCGGCGGGCAGACTCTTCGGCAATTATAATTTTACCCGTTTTTGCCGCAGAGGCATAAACAAGGGGGTAATCGGCTTTATCAAGGCGGGAAAGCTTTATTATTTCAATGCTGACGCCCTTCTCTTCAAAAAGTCTTGCGGCGCCAAGAGCCTCGTTGACCATTACGCCGTAGCATACAAGCGTAAGGTCGCTGCCCTCTTTTATGACATATTCATCGCAGAGCGAGTTATTTTCCTTATATTCGCCCTCCTGCCCTCTGGGATAACAAACTGCGGCAGGAACATTAAGAGTAAAGGCCTCAGAAAGCATAGATTCAAGCTCGGCATAGCTTGCGGGAGCATATACTGCCATTCCGGGAACCTGACAAAGATAACCCGTACCGTAAACACCCTGATGTGTCTCACCGTCGGCACCCACAATTCCGCTTCTGTCCACACCAAAAACCACGGGAAGACCGTCAAGTCCAACATCCTGAAGCAGCATATCGTAAGAGCGCTGCAGGAAGGATGAATATACGGCAAAAACGGGCTTCATCCCCTGCTTTGCCATACCAGCCGCCATGCTTACGGCGTGCCCTTCCGCAATACCCACATCGTAAAATCGCTTGGGATATTTTGCTGCAAAGCCATCCATTCCCGTGCCGCTTACCATTGCCGCAGTTATACCTACGATTGAGGGGTCATTCTCTGCAAGCTCGCAAAGCTTTGAGCCGAAAACAGTTGAAAAACACTGTTTCTCACCCTCGTCAACACCCCGTTCAATATCAAAAGCTCCCACGCCGTGATATTTTTCAGGAAATTTTTCTGCAGGCTCATAGCCTTTTCCCTTAACGGTCACCACATGGACAATGGTGGGGACCCGAACCTCTCTGGCGTATCTGAGGGTGCGCACAAGGGTCTTCATATCGTGACCGTCAATGGGTCCCAGATAGTAGAAGCCCATTTTTTCAAACATATTGTCAGGGAGAAATATATCCTTCACATACTCTTTGAATTTGTGAAGAGCTCTGTAAAGAGGACGGCATCTGGAAACATAGCGGCGGTAGAATTTCTTGAAATTAATGTAGCCGTTTCTTACTCTCTGGTCTGCCAGCATTCTGGCAAGTCCACCTACATTGCGGTCTATGCTCATCTCGTTATCATTGAGAATTATGACTATGGGTTCTCCGCTGTCTCCGCAGTCGGAAAGGCCCTCGTAAGCAAGACCTCCTGTCAGGGCTCCGTCACCGATAAGGGCAACAACATCATAGTCCTCTCCCTTCAGCGTTCTTGCACGGGCCATTCCCAAAGCATTTGAAATGGAGCTTGATGCATGTCCCGATATGCAGGCATCGCTGGCGCTCTCTCTCGGCTTGGGGAATCCGGATATTCCCTCAAACTTGCGGAGAGTGGGAAAATCATCCAATCTTCCGCTTATCATTTTGTGGGCATAGCACTGGTGTCCCACATCGAAAACAAGGCGGTCTTTGGCCGTATCATAAACTCTGTGTATAGCGGCGGTTATCTCAACTGCACCCAGATTGGATGCCAGATGTCCGCCGGTTTTTGAAACATTCTCCAATATTGCTTTGCGCAGCTCGGTGCAGAGAAGCTCCAGCTCATCTGTTGTAAGAGCCTGCACATCGGCAGAAGAGTGAATTTTATTCAATATCTTATACATCGTTATACCTCGATGAACACACATTTTCTATCTATCATTATATGATAACAAAAAATGCCCGTGATTACAACAAGTCACGGGCATTTTGCCTAACGAAAATATTCATTGAATTTGTTGATTATTCATAAAGGATATTCTATCGGATTCTTCTTATTCAGCTGCAAAGGGAAGCTCAACAGGTTCACCGTCAGCGCCTTTTTTAAGCATAACAACCTTCTGCTCAGCCATATCCAGCATTTCGCCGCAGCTTTTTATAAGGGCGGTTCCTTCCTCAAAAAGGCTCATGGAATCGGAAAGAGACACATCCCCCTTCTCCAGGCTCTTTACTATTTCATCAAGACGCTTAATGGACTGTTCAAAAGTCATTGTCTTATTCTCCTTTCCTTTTTCCCTCTACCCTGCACTGAATCTTTCCGTCAGCGAGAGTGAGGTCTATCTTATCGCCGATTTGCACATTTTCAGTGCTTCTGAGAACCTTTCCGTCCTCACCGCTGGGAACGGCATAGCCGCGGGCGAGAACTTTAAGGGGACTCAGCGCATCAAGAGAGGCGGCATAGGCCACATAATTTCTTCTCAGATGCGCAAGGCGGCGCTCCTGAACGGCGGTAAGGCGCTCGGAAAGCCTTTCGGCTTCAATCCGTTTGAGTTCGATATACCCCGTGGGGCTTTTCATAACGGGACGGGAGGCAAGCTCGCGAAGGCTGCGCCTATATATTTCAAGCTTTTTCTTCAAAGCCTGACGGGAGCGGATATCCACGCTGTCCAGATACTGGCGCAGCTCATCGGCGTCCGGCACAGCAAGTTCGGCACCGTTGGAGGGTGTTGCGGCACGAAGGTCGGCAACAAAGTCGGCAATCGTTACATCGGGCTCATGACCCACCGCAGAAATCACCGGTATTTCACTGTCATAAATGGCTCTTGCAACCCGCTCATCATTGAATGCCCAAAGGTCTTCAATGCTTCCGCCGCCGCGACCCGTTATAATAAGCTCCGCCACTTTATATCTGTTGGCATAGGCTATTGCGCCGCGTATTTCCGCCGGGGCTTCAGTTCCCTGAACGCGCACGGGCATTACGATTATTTTTGCCATCGGCCAGCGCTTGCCCGCCACGCGGATTATGTCCCGCACTGCAGCGCCCGCCCCGCTTGTGATAACGGCAATGGTTGCGGGGAAACGTGGAATGGGCTTCTTATGGGCTTTATCAAAAAGTCCCTCTGCAGCAAGCTTTGCCTTAAGCTGCTCATAAGCCACATACAGGTCACCCACACCGTCGGGGCGCATCTCCTCGCAATAAAGCTGGTATGCACCATCTCTGGGATATACGCTTACCTTGCCTATCAGGATAACTCCCATTCCGCTTTCAGGGCGAAAACGAAGTTTCAGTGCGCTGCCCTTGAACATAACACAGCGGATGCTGCTTTCGGAATCTTTAAGGGTGAAATAGTGGTGGCCCGAAGGGTAAACTTTATAGTTGGAGAGTTCGCCCTTTACGCAAACGTTCCGAAGAGTGCTGTCAGAATCCAGAATAGCCTTTATTCTGTTGTTAAGGTCAGAAACAGAAAAGATTTTTTCTTCCATAATACCTTAGAGGGCGCACCTGTAAAAGTGCGCCCTTATCTCTCAGTTTTCTTTGTTTTCCACTTCTCCGCGCATGAAGCCGCCGAGGACACCGTTGATGAAAGCAACAACATCCTCATCCTCATAGCCCTTGGCAAGCTCAACTGCCTCATTTATGGCAGCAGCATCGGGAACATCGGGCATATAGAGTATCTCAGCCATAGCGCAGCGCATAATGGCAGCTGCGGTCTTGCTGATACGGCCGATCTTCCAGCCCTTTGCGTATTTTTCAATGTATGCGTCCAGCTCCACACGGTGATCAAAAATCAGCTGTACAAGAGCTCGGATATAGTTCATCTGAGCATCATCGGGAAACTCGGCATAAAGGGAATTTTCACGACCGAGGCTCTCATAATGTTCTGCCTCAAAGAACTCGTCCATCAGCTCATCGGCAAACTGCTCGCTCATAACCAGGGAAAAACCAAGCTGAACAGCTATCTCTCTTGCTGTTGTTCTGGTCATAGTGCCGCTCCTCCGTGTTTATTTATCAAAGGAAATTCCGGCAACGCGGATGTTGACAACAGGAGCCATTCCGGTCATATTCTCAACAGAGCTGGCAACAGCAAGCTGAACCTTCTCAGCAATGACGGAAATAGTGGTGCCGAAGCGAACCATAATGGTTGCATCAATAATGATGACATTATCAACAAAGCTGACTTTTATTCCCTTGGTGACAGACTTTCTGCCGATGAACTCATATATTTCGCTTCCAACAGAGTTGGAGAGGCCGGCAACTCCTTCGGTTTCAGAAATGGCAGTGCCTGCAATGACGGCAATTACTTCCTCGGAAACATTGATGCTTCCCTTTTCAGCGGAAATGCTGATATAATTATCGGGCATTGAAATTACCTCCGTAATTTATTAACTACGATATATTATCACATCATATCGGAAAAATAAATAGCAATTTCAATTTTTTTGTACAAAAAGGCTCGATGGGTTTACATAATCCATCGAGCCCTTTGATTATTTATTATCCCTCATTATTGTTCTTTACCTCAATTATTGTGAGCTGGCTTGCAGCATACTCCGTCTCGCTTGTTATTGTGTCAGTTATCCGTGCAACGGTTGCATCACTGAGGCCCTCATCGGGAGCAGGTACGGCTACGGTTACCCGGTCTCCGCTTATATAAACAACGCACTCATCAAAGTCCTTTGCAAGAAGAAGATTTTCGATTTGCGTCTCCTGCATGCTCCAGGTTGCCATTGCGGCTATTGACTCCATTGCAGAATCAATGGTCTCCTGACTGGCACTTTCCGAGGCGGCTGCCGTTTCAAGCAGGCTGAGAGCCTCGTCCCTTGACTGCTGGCGGGTAAGCCTTGCAGAGGCAAAATAGCCGTTGACCGCTTCGCTCTCCTGCTCCTCCTCGGCCAGCGCCTGCTCATAGAGGGCATTGGCCTCCTCCATTGCCTCGTCTTCCGCTTCAACCATTGCCTCATTTGCCTTGCCCCAACGGTTATTGTAGCTCCAGTTGAGATACACCGATGCGCACACGAAAAGCAGCACCGCACACATAACTATGTTCCTTTTGAGATTCTTTTTCACCTTCAAAACGCCTCCTGAATATCATTTCAATTTAATTATGCGTATCTTATCGCTGCCAAGCCCCGTATAGACAGAAACAGCGTTTGTCACACTCAGACGCACGGAGCTGTTTTCAGCTCCCTCGCACAACACCACCGCGCCCTCGGCGCTGAGGAGAACCTTCGCCTCCCCTACCCCCTCCATCATACTCAGAAACTCCGAAAGCCTTGCACTTTCCGTATCGAGAGGTATTCCCGAGGATTCCAGCTCACTGCCCTGTGCCTGATGGGAATTTGCCTCCTTCCCTTTCCCCGTAGGAAGAAGAATAAGCACAAGGGCAAGGGCCAAAACCATCAGCACATATTTGTTCTTTGCTAGACTCTTTGAAAGAGCGCCAAGTTCAATTACTTTCATTTGTTCCCCATTTCTGGCTTTCTTCTCCCAATCCCAGCTCAGACTCAATGCTTTCCGCAAGGGCTGTGTTATACTCAGCCTCTATTGTACATTCTGCGGGATACCAAAAGCCCCCATCGTTCCATCGGAGAATAACCGAGGCATCCTTTACATCTACGCCAAGCGCAAGTGCTTTGTCCAATATATATGCACGGCACTGTTCTTCTATGATTGCGCGGGAATAGCTGTCTGCACTTTCTTTTGCTGAGGCGCTTATTTCATCCGCCCGTGTTCGGTATTTAGCCATATTTATCGAGTAAGCAGGCAACTCTCCCTTTATAAGAGGCGAAATAAGCGCCATAGCCATAACAAGACCGCAGAGAAGCTTGAGAACCTTTTTTGTGCTTCCGCCGGGGCAAAGCTCCGTTATTACCGCACAAAAAACAGCTGCTCCGGCTAGTCCCAAAATCCAGCTTCGGAGAAAATCCAGCATCATACCACCGTCCTTATCAGAGATAGAATGGACATAAACATAAACACCGCAGTTGTCCCCACAAGACCCAGCAGCATTCCGTATGCCTGTCCTATACCGTCTACAAAAGAGCCTAGCCTTTCACCGGCTATGACGCTGACAACAGCGGCCACCGCTTTGAAAAGCAGATATCTAAGGCCAATTACGAGAAAAGGAGAAGCGCATACGGCCAGCACTCCTCCCAGGCCGAAAAGCCCTATACTGTTTCGTATTATCCCCGCTCCCGCAGCGAGGCTTTCCGAGGCTCCGGCAACCATCTTTCCCACCACAGGGACGAAGGAGCCTATAAGAGCCTTGGCTGTTTTGACAGCGGCCGCATCCGCCCCGGACGCAGCTATGCCTGAAATACTTAAATAGAAGGTAAAAACGGACACGATGCATACAAGGGACTTTTTGCTTGTCCACTTCATAAACTTAACGGCTCCCTTCAGCCTGCCGTCTCCCGTGGCCGCAGATGCCAACAGCGCCGCACTGTATGATCCGAGAATCGGAAGGAGCAGCTTTTCCGCGGCGGAAAGCATCATATCAAGAAAAAGAGCGGTGGCTGCATACTTGGCAGCAGCTGAGCTGACAGCTCCCGCAGCAGCAGCGGCCGAAGATAGCATCGGAAGAAGAACAAGAGAAAACTCATGCATATCCCTAACTGCCCGACCGCTCAGGGAGGCTACGGAATTTACATCCCCAATCGAGCCCACAGCCACAAAAAGGCAGGCCGCTAGGTTTACATAATCAAATTCCTTTTTTACCTGAATACCATCTGCAAGAGTGCATACTACTGCAGCCGCAATTATTGAGCACACAGGGCGGAGGGCAGAAACGAACTCCTTTCTTATGTTCTTTTTTATGTAGTTTCCAATTTGTGTGAAGATACCTTCGCTATTTATTGTCTCCACAGCGGCATCTCCCATTATTTCATTTGCCTCCGACGGAAGGGCATTTTCCAGTTTTGAGCCGTCAAATGCAGCAGAGGCATTTGCTGCAGGAAAAATAAGTGCGGCAGAAATTATCAGCAAAATTACTATCTTCCTCAAAGCAGCTCCTCCAGCATATCTATGAGTGTGTTCAAAAGAGGCAGCGCGCAATAGACGGCGCAAACAGCGCCCGCAAGCTCCACACTTCCCGCCATAGCACCTTGTCCGCTATCCTTGCATATATCTGCCGCCGCCTTTGCCCATATGCCTATTCCAAGGCATTTAAGCAGCGGGCTGAACATGGCAGACGACATTCCCCCAAGACTTCCCGCCTCTTTAACCAGTTCAAGTATTGGCATTATTATTTCCGCGGCAAGAACAAATCCACCGACGCTGACAAGAATTGCCAGCATAAGTCCCATCTCCGGACTATTCTTTTTCAACACCAGACAGATGCTGCTTGCAAGCAGCGCAGCGGCGCTCAGTTTTAGCAAAAGCTCCATTTTATTAAAGGGAGAACAAGTTTTTTATCAGAGAAAAAAGATCGCTTATTTCCCTGACAACAATAACAAGAACGCAAACAAGACCCGCTATGGTTACCATCAGCGCCTGCTCGTCCCTTCCCGAGCGGGAAAGAAGAATGTTCAAAACCGCCACAAGTATCCCCACGGCCGCAATTTTGAAAATAAGCTCAACTTCCATACTTTAGTACCTCTTAAATCAGTCATCTGCCTTATTACTATTACGCAAATTTGATGCTTATGCCTGATAATATAAAAATCACTTGAACGGGTCTGATTATTATTTGACAAAAAATAAATAAAACTGGATTTTTCTACACTTTGTGTTATAATGTATGCTGCTATTAGAATTGGCTTATTATGCCCGTTTGAAATATGATCTTATTAAGTGAATGCGAGGATAGCAAATTTACTATGGATAATAAATATACAAGCTTTATTGACGACAGCGAGCTTGACCTCTCCGGCATCTTAACTCCCGAAGAGCTCGCTGAAATCGAGCGTGCTGCAGATCAGCAATATTCCGCCCCCAAGGCAGCTCCCGAAACCGAAAAGCCCTTGAAGGCTGAGGTAATTGAGGAGCCCAAGCGCAGCGCAAAGCCTGCTCCCGTCAAAAAGGGCGCAGCAAAAAAAGAGTCCGCTCCCAAAAGACCCGAAAAAACCGAAAAGCCCGAGAAAAAAAGACCCCTTGCCCTTCGGATTCTGAGTGTTGTTGGAAAAACTCTCAGCTTCGTTCTGGCAACTGTCGTCATAATTCTCGGCGCAGCTCTCGGAATAATCTATATGCTCAGCTATGGTCCCAGCGAGAGCGCAAGAGACCTTTTTGTTCTCTCCCTGCGTGAAACAAGTGCAGCCGGCTTCGTTGCCGAGATTTTCCTAAGCGAGGAAGAAATCCTTCTTATCGAAGAAGCCAATGCCCCCGATGATACTTTGGACAAGGTGGATACCAGTCTCATTTCCATCGCCCATAAGACCGAGTCCGATGAAACGGGCAATGCTCAGAGTGATACCGTTCCCCTTGAAATAGTTGATGTCAGCGGCAGTACCTTTAACGGAAAAATGATGATCGTTTCCGACCCCGAGCGTGTTATTGTCGGCGTCTCCCAGAGCCTTGGAAGCCATGGACAGCTTCTCAACGATATGATAGACGCTTACGGTGGCGTGGGCGGAACCAATGCAGGCGGCTTTGATGACCCCAACGGCACCGGAAACGGAGGCATTCCCCTCGGAATCGTTATACACGAGGGCAGACTTCTCTACGGAGGCAACACCCGCGCAGCCACTATGGTTATCGACCATGACGGCATTATGCATGTGGGCAATATGACCGGCAACGAGGCAATGGCACTCGATGCTGAATGGGCAGTTTCCTTCGGACCTGTTCTTGTTGTCAACGGCGAAAAATGCGATGGTCTCAGCAGCGGCCTCAACCCCCGCACCGCAATCGGTCAGCGCAGCGACGGCGCTATGCTTCTGCTTGTTATAAACGGCAGACAGGTCGGTTCCATGGGTGCTACATATGAAGATGTTGCCGATGTTATGCTTTCCTTCGGTGCAGTCAATGCACTTAATCTGGATGGCGGAAGTTCTTCCACCATGCTGTATGAAGGCGAATTCCAGAACATCAGTTCCTCTCTTATAGGCCAGCGCGGCCTTCCCACCGGAATTATTGTTCTCAGCGAGGAGGATGTTAAATAATGAAAAAGAAGAATATCTTTCTCCGTGCGCTTATTATTTATTGCCTTGTCCTTATACTCATAATCGGAGCGGGACTTTTCGTTCTCAACCGTTTTCTTACTTCCTATGAAGCCTCTCAGCCCGACAATGCCATGGAAGACTTCATGGATGAAACCGAACGCAGCTTCTGGATAGACGGCCTTCAGGCCATTGTCGATGCCGGATTCAATGAGTTCACCAAAGAAGATGCCGTTCTTGCGGATTTCGGAATTGATGAAAACGCCGAAATCACCTGGCGCTCCATGCCCGATGAGGGGGATATAAAGCAGTTTAATGTCCGTCTCGGCTCCACCCGCATATGCACAGTCAACTTTGTTGCTGCTGATGATGTGGGCTTCGGGCTCAACAATTGGAGGCTTGCGGATTGGGAATTCTCTATGCCCGCCGGTACCGATATCAAGATCTCCGTTCCCAGCGGCTCCAGCATACACATCAACGGCGTTAAGGTTGATGACAGCTACATAAGCGGCAGCAGCGAGATGGAAGTAAGCCTTGAGCACAGCTTTGACATTGCTCCCGAGGCCGTTATTTACGAAATCAAAAACATGATGGGGCCTGCTGAAATCAAGGCCTTTGACAAGCACGGCAGACAGATGGATGCCCAGTCTGTTTCCGCAACGGACTTTGCCTATCTTCCCGAACCCCTCAACGGCTTCAGTTTCTGTGCCCGTCCCGATGCCAAGGTACTTATAAACGGCTGCGAAATCGGAACAGAATACTCCTCTCCCCTTGAGCTTGGTCTTAGTGCCGCGGATGAAAATTCCCTTGTGACTTATGAATGCACCGGTCTTTTCAGCGACTGCAGCATAAGCGTAATTTATGACGGTGTTGAAGTAGCTCCTGTTGAAAACGCTTTTGGAACGTGCTATATTCCCGGCGCTGCAAAAACCATAGAGGGTGATCTTGCAGAGTTTGTTGAAGGATTTATATATGCTTATATAAACTTCTCCGCCGACAAGGACGATGCAACCACCGATAACTTTAATGCTCTTGCCAAGTATCTGCTTAGAGACAGCGAGCTTTATAACTTGACCGCAAACACCATTGAAAACATCAAGTGGGCAACCACAAGCGGTCTGCAGTATAACAGCATTGACTACTATGACCTTATTCCCCTTGGCAACGATAAGTTCGTATGCTCCATTGCCTACGATATAAGCTACACTCTCGGCGCTGAAGACCTTCACGTTCAGTCCGGCAACCTTGTCCTGATTGAGAAAATCGACGGAAAATACTATGTTACCGATATGGGTGCTGCCATTCAGTAAACATATATGAGGAAACACTATGAATAACTTTGATATCAAAAAATTTGCGGTGGTTCTCCCCTCCCTTAACCCCACCGACAAGCTTTGCCAAGTGGTAAACGGGCTTGTTGCAGGCGGATTTTCCACCGTCATTCTCGTTGATGACGGCAGCGGCGAGGAGTTCAAAGCCCCGTTCAGACAGCTTGCCGGTCTTGAGCAGGTCACTGTTCTGACCCACGAGGTGAACCGCGGAAAGGGCGCAGGACTTAAAACCGCATTCTCCTATCTTATCAATTCCCGCCCCGACATTGAGTATGCCGTCACCGTTGACGGAGACGGTCAGCACCTTCTCAAGGATATTCTCGCCTGCTCCAAGGCAGCCGCCGCAAACAGCAAAAACCTTGTTCTCGGCTGCAGAAACTTCGACATGCCCCATGTCCCACCCAGAAGCAAAAGCGGCAACAAGCTCACCAAATCCATCTTCAAAATTCTCTGTGGAATCTCCATAAGCGACACTCAGACCGGTCTGCGTGTTATCGGCAAGGAGCATTTCCCCAAGCTTCTCGATATCCGCGGTGAGCGATATGAGTATGAAAGCAATATGCTTCTCGAGCTTCACAGTGCAGGTGTTCCCTTCACTGAGGTAGAGATAGACACCGTCTATGAGGACAACAACTCCAGCTCCCACTTCCGCCCCGTCCGCGACTCTATCCGCATCTACAAGCTCATTTTTGCTCACATTTTCAGACGACTTTTCCGTTTTTTTAAGTACATCCTCTCATCCTGCGCATCTGCAGCGGTAGACCTTCTGGCATTCTGGCTTCTGCATATGCTCCTTGCAGCTTTGGGAGGAGACGCATTTGCCGAAGGTGTTGGCGCAGTCTGGCTTTGCACCTTCATTGCCAGAGCAATATCCAGCTTTGTAAACTTCAATCTTAACAAGAGCTTCGTCTTCACCGATAAAGGCAATTATAAGGCCACCATTATCAGATACTATGTTCTCTGCGTAATTCAGCTCTGCATCTCCGCAGGTCTTGTATGGTTGCTTGGACGGCTCTTCTCCTCAAGCGCCTCCTGGGTGCTTACACTGCTCAAGGCTGCTGTTGACACCATTCTATTTTTTATTTCCTACCGCATACAAAAAGTTTGGGTCTTCAAAAACAAATAATAAATACAAAACACGGCAGATTTCATACTGCCGTGTTTTTTTATATTTCATATAATAATAAGCGCTGCAATTCCCGCAAAGCAAAAGCCAAGCAAGGGATAGCTTTTGCCTTTTTCAGCTATCTGCCGCCTAAGCTTATCCATAACTGATGACAAGCGTTTTCTCGTGTTTTCGATTTCCGCGCTCTGCCTTCTCCCGTCCGTAAGTCCCAATATTTCTCCCAGAGAAAGAAGCGCTTTTTCGGCGTCATCGCAAAGCTCAAGCCTTTCCACGCCTTTGCTCCACGCCTCAGCCGCGCTGCTTTTCAGGCAGATTTCGCTCATTTCAGAAAATGCGCAGCTGCAGCTTTTTGCATATTTCAAAGCCAGTTTTTCAAACACTTCGGGCAAGGGTCTTTCACAAAGGGCGATTTCACTTTCCATCATGGCCAGGCACTCATCCATTTCCTCAATGACAGAAAGCTGTCTTTTAATTTCCTTCAATTGCCCGAATCCCAGCAATCCTCCGCATAAAACCAGCAAAATTCCTCCAAAAAGCTTAATTATCATATGTTCACCAACTCATAGCTGCGCTTTTCCCTTCCGCTGATCAAAACCGCCCTCCTGAAAATCCCCAAAGCCAGAAGCTCACTTAATGCCGGTCTTTTTCTAAGCTCCCTCATATCCGAGCCGTGCACACTTGCAAACATAACTGCTCCGCAGCCGGCAGCCTGCTCAATGGCTTTTATATCCTCCGCTGCACTTATTTCATCAACGGCAATAATCTCAGGGTTCATACTGCGCATAAGCATACTTATTCCCTCCGCCTTTCCCGCTCCGCTGAGTATATCGGTATGGCATCCCAAATTAAAGGCAGAGTTACCCTTCCACATTGCGGCTATTTCATTTCGTTCGTCGCACACAGCAACACGCTTTCCCTTATCGGAAGCGCTGCGTATAAGCTCACGCAGAAAGGTTGTTTTCCCGCCCCCCGGCGGCGAAACCACCAAAACCGAGCTTTCATAAGGAGCAAGGGCTTTTATTGACTCAGCACCCACACCCTTTATCTCATGGGGTATGCGAATTGCAAGGGACGAAACATCCTGAAAGCTCTCTATTCCTCCCGAACAGAGCCTTCCGCAAACTCCTATCCTTATTCCGCAGCCTGCAGATATATACCCGTTTCGCAGCTCACGGGCAACGGAATGGAGAGAGCTTTTGCTTGCTCTGTCAAGAACATAGGCAAGATCATTCCATGTTATTTCCTTATTGCCAAATCTCAGCTCTCCCCTAGGCAAAAGCAACGTAGGGATTACTCCTGTCCGAAGCCGTATTTCCTCCGCCTTATCCCGAATTTCCTCCGGAATGGTTCTGAAAGAGTTTTTTATACCAAGTGGAAGCAATTCTTCCAAGCGACTCCATACACACTGCATGTCCCCACCGCCTTTCTCATATTCATATAATGTTAACAAACTTGAAATTATTCCCGTAATTTCTTGACATAGGAATTTCAATAAGTAAAATAGATTTGTTGTATTATAGACAGGAGGCCCATAGCCTATGCTCAAAAAACTCTTCAAGTATATAAAGGGATATGAGAAAGCCGCACTGCTTGCTCCCCTCCTCGTTGTGGTGGAGGTTATTTGCGAGCTGATTCTCCCCACCCTGATGGCTGATATAATCAATATCGGCATAGATGGGGATGGCGGCATCAAATATATCCTGAAAATCGGTGTGATAATGATAGTCCTCTGCCTTATCGCCCTCGCCACAGGCGTTGCAAGCGCACGCTTCGCCTCTGTTGGAAGTCAGGGCTTTGGCTCCAATCTCCGCAGAGCTATGTTCAACCACACACAGGAATTTTCCTTTGCGGATATTGATCGTTTCTCCTCCGCTTCTCTCATCACCAGAATGACCAATGACGTCAACAACATTCAGATGATGGTGAATATGGGTCTGCGTATGGTGGTCCGCGCCCCCATTATGCTTATTGCAGCCCTTCTCATCTGCCTGCGGCTCAACGCGAAGCTCACCCTGGTGCTGATTGTTATCGTCCCCTGCATGGGACTGGCGGTTGGCCTTCTTATGAGAGCTTGCCACAAGCTTTTCGCCGTCTTCCAGAAGAAGATAGACGGCCTCAACGACTCCGTTCAGGAAAACCTTGTTGCCATTCGCGTTGTAAAGGCCTTTGTCCGCGAGGGCTATGAAAAGACCAAGTTCCAGCGCTCCAATGATGATCTCACCAAGGCAGGCATTGCAGCCGTAACCCGCGTGGTCTTCATGAACCCCATCATGATGATCTCCTTCAACCTTGCCATCATTTTCTCCATGTGGTTCGGCGGCAAGCTGGTCGTGGGCGGCAATCTCCCCTATGCAGATCTCTACGCATTCATCACCTATATCTTCAATGTTCTCATCAGCGTTATGATGCTGGCCTTCACCCTTCTGAATATGACCCGTGCCCGTGCCTGTGCCACCAGAATTCTTGAGGTTCTGGAGACTGTTCCCGACATCCGCGACAGCGAGGATGCAGCAGAGCGTACTCTCCCCGAGGCAAAGGGCAGCGTGGAGTTCAAGGATGTCAGCTTCAAGTATATCGCCACCGGCACCGGTGACGACGTGCTCAGCCACATTGACCTCACTATTGAGCCCGGACAGTTCGTCGCCATCGTTGGCGGCACCGGCACCGGCAAGAGTTCCCTTGTTAACCTCATCCCCCGCTTCTACGATGTAACCGGCGGTCAAGTGCTGGTGGATGGAATGGATGTCCGGGATTACCCCATTGATGCCCTTCGTTCCCGCATAGGCATGGTGCTCCAGAACAACATTCTTTTCTCCGGTTCCATCCGTGAGAACCTTCTCTGGGGCGACCCCAACGCAAGCGAGGAGGACATCATCACCGCCACGAAAAATGCTCAGGCATATGATTTCATCATGAGCTTCCCCGATGGATTCGACACCTACATCGAACAGGGTGGTGTCAATGTTTCCGGCGGTCAGAAGCAGCGCCTATGCATCGCCCGTGCCATGTTGAGAAAGCCCGGAATACTCATTCTGGACGACTCCACCTCTGCAGTTGACAGCGCAACAGAAGCCGCAATCCGTCAGAGCTTCAACGAAAATCTGAAGGATACCACCGTTATCATAATCGCCCAGCGCATTTCCTCTGTACGCTATGCCGACAAGATCGTTGTTCTGGACGATGACCATATCGTGGGCATCGGTACCCACGATGAGCTTCTGGCAGAAAACAGCGTCTATCAGGAGATATACAATTCTCAGCAGGAAGGAGTTGGCGAATAATGGCTGAAAACACCAAGACCAAAAAGCAGCAGCTTGACGAAAAGAAAAGTCTTGAAAAAGGCCGCTTTCAGAAGCCCAAGGATGTTAAAAAGACCATTAAGCGGCTCCTCGGCTACATGACCAAGAAAAAGTGGCCCATTATTGTTGTTCTTGTTGCCCTTGTACTGGGTACTCTCTGCTCCCTTGCGGGCACATATATGATGCGCCCCATGATAAACACCCTTGCAGGAAGCGGCACTGCCTCCGAAAAGCTCAGCAGCCTTGCCCTTAGCCTCCTTATCCTTTTGGGAATATTTGTGGTAGGCGTTATCTGCACCTATATCCAGAATGCTACCATGGCAATTCTGGCTCAGAGAGCCGCAAACAGACTCCGCAGTGATCTCTTTGACGCTCTCGAAAACCTTCCCCTCACCTACTTCGACCAGCACACTCACGGCGAGCTTATGAGCCGCTTCACCAACGATGCCGACAACGTGGCTTTTGCCATGGAACAGAGTATGATTAGCCTCATCTCCAGCGTTCTCAGCTTCGTTGGGATCGTGGCTGTAATGATCTACACGAGCCCCATTCTTTTCCTTGTCACCACACTGGTGCTCGTTGCCTCCCTTCTTGTTTTCAAATTCATGGGCGGACGCTCCAGAAACTTCTACCGCCGCCAGCAGGCCGCTCTCGGCCGCGTCAACGGCGAGATTCAGGAGGTCATTGAGGGACTCAAGGTCGTCAAGGCCTTCAGCCACGAGAACATTGCCAAGGAGCAGTTTGACGCTCTCAACTGCGAATACCGTGACGCTGCCACCGATGCTAACTTCTTTGCCGGTGCCATCATGCCCATCAGCGCAAACATCCTCAACATTGGCTATGCCCTTGTTGCCATTCTGGGCGGTTTCCTTGCCCTCGTTATGGGCTTCGATATCGGAGGCTACGCAACCTATCTCACCTATTCCCGTCAGGTAGGCGGCCCCGTCAACCAGGTCAGCCAGCAGATCAACGCCATTCTCTCCGCCCTTGCCGGTGCCGAACGTATTTTTGATGTGATGGACACTCCCCCCGAGATCGACGAGGGCGATGTGGAGCTAATCCCCGTCACCAAGAACGAAGACGGCAACATTGTAGAGCAGACCAGCGGACGTGCCAAGGCATGGGCATGGAAATGCCCCGAATCCGACGGAAGCTTCACACTCGTCCCCCTCAAGGGAGATGTGGTGCTCAAGGACGTGGACTTCAGCTATGTTGAAGGTAAGAAGGTCCTGAAGAAGGTAAATGTCTACGCAAAACCCGGACAGAAGATTGCCTTTGTTGGCTCCACCGGTGCAGGCAAAACCACCGTCACCAACCTCATCAACCGCTTCTATGAAATAGACTCCGGCTCCATCACCTATGACGGCATTGATATCCGCCGCATAAAGAAGGACTCCCTCCGCCGCAGCCTCGGCGCTGTGCTTCAGGACACCCATCTTTTCACCGGCACTGTTATGGATAACATACGCTATGGCAAGCTGGATGCTACTGACGAGGAGTGCATAGCCGCCGCCAAGGCCGCCAATGCCCATTCCTTTATCCGCCGCCTCCCCGATGGCTACAACACCATGGTCACCGGCGACGGTGCCAACCTCAGTCAGGGCCAGCGCCAGCTTTTGGCCATCGCCCGCGCCGCTGTAAAAGATCCCCCCGTTATGGTGCTGGACGAGGCCACCTCCTCCATCGACACCCGTACAGAGCAGCATATACAGCAAGGTATGGATATGCTTATGGAGGGTCGCACCGTCTTTGTCATTGCCCACCGTCTCAGCACCGTCCGCAATTCCAACTGCATAGTTGTTATTGAAGGCGGCGAGATTCAAGAAAAGGGCGACCACGACGAACTTCTGCAGGAAAAGGGCAGATATTATATGCTCTACACCGGCCAACACGTTCTGGATTAATTACCAAGGGGCAAACCGACATGGTTTGCCCCTTTTTATCTTTCAATAAACATTTACACTTTACATTGATAAATTATAGGTGTAAAATACAGAATCATGAATTTAACTTAAACCAAGGAGCGCAAACAAAATGAAACAACTTATGCTTGGCAATGCCGCCCTCGCCCGGGGTCTTTATGAAGCCGGATGCGCAATAGTTTCAAGCTATCCCGGCACTCCCAGCACCGAAATCAGCGAGGAAGCCGCCAAATATCCCGAAATATACTGCGAGTGGGCACCCAACGAGAAGGTTGCCATGGAGGTGGCCTTCGGCGCTGCTCTTGCCGGAAAGCGCAGCTTCTGCGGTATGAAGCACGTCGGTCTCAACGTCGCCTGTGACCCTCTCTTCACCATGAGCTACACGGGAATTAATGCAGGTCTTGTTATCGGTGTTGCCGATGACCCCGGCATGCATTCAAGCCAGAATGAGCAAGACTCCCGCCGCCATGCAATTTCCTCTAAGCTCCCAATGCTTGACCCCGCGGACAGCGCAGAGACTTTGGAGTATACCCGTCTTGCATTTGAGCTGAGCGAAAAGTTTGATACTCCCGTTCTGCTTCGCATGTGCACCAGAATTTCTCACTCCCAGTCTCCCGTTGAGCTTGGGGAGAGAGCTGACATAGAAGCTGTTCCATATGAAAAGAACATCGCCAAGTATGTTATGATGCCCGCCAATGCCAAGCGCCGCCACCCCATTGTTGAGCAGCGCATGAAGAATATGGCCGAGTGGGCTGAGACAAGCGGCATCAACAAGGTAGAAATGGGCGGCACCGAAATCGGCGTCATCGCCTCCTCCACCGCTTATCAGTACATAAAGGAAGTTTTCGGCGACAGCGTCAGCGTTCTTAAAATCGGCATGGTAAATCCCCTGCCCACAAAGCTCATCTGCGACTTTGCAGAAAAGGTTGATAAGCTCATCGTTTGCGAAGAACTTGACCCCGTTATTGAAGAGCACTGCCTGCGTCTCGGGCTGAAGGTTCAGGGAAAGGATATATTCCCCATTGAGGGCGAATTCACCCAGAATCTGGTTGCCCTCGCAATGGGCAAAACTATAAGCGGCGGTCTGACTCTTGATGAATCCATTCCTGCCCGTCCCCCCATTATGTGCGCAGGCTGCCCCCATAGAGGACTTTTCTACACCCTGGTACGCAACAAATGCACCGTTTTGGGAGACATCGGCTGCTACACCCTCGGTGCAGTTGCCCCCCTGAACGCAATGGAAATGACCCTTTGCATGGGCGCCTCTGTTTCCTCAGTCCACGGTTTCAACAAGGCTCTCGGCGCTGATGCCGAAAAGAAGACCGTTGCCGTCATCGGCGACAGCACCTTCATGCATTCCGGCATGACCGGCCTTGCCAACATTGCCTATAACGGCTCCGCCTCCACCGTTATCATTCTTGATAACTCCATCACGGGCATGACAGGCCATCAGCAAAATCCCACCACCGGCTATAATCTCCGTGGCGAGCCCGCTGCAAAGATCGACCTTGAGGCTCTTTGCCGCGCCCTCGGCATCAACAGAGTAAGCGTTGTTGACCCCTATGACCTTGCTCAGTGCGACCGCGTGCTGAAGGAAGAGCTTGCTGCCGACGAGCCTTCTGTTATCATAAGCCGCAGACCCTGCGCCCTTTTGAAGTATGTCAAGCACTCCAGCCCCCTCACTATCAATCCCGATAAGTGCAAGGGCTGCAAAATGTGTATGAAGATAGGCTGTCCCGCCATCTCCTTCAGAGACGGAAAAGCCTCCGTTGACACCACCCAGTGCGTGGGCTGCGGCGTATGCCAGCAGCTTTGCGCCTTTGATGCATTTCAGATAAAGGAGTGAGACCGCTATGAAAACCAAAAATATTATGATAGTAGGCGTCGGCGGTCAGGGAAGTCTTCTTGCCAGCAAGCTTCTCGGTCAGCTTCTCATTCAGGAGGGCTACGATGTTAAAGTCAGCGAAGTTCACGGAATGAGCCAGCGCGGCGGCAGCGTAGTTACCTATGTCCGTTTCGGCGACAGTGTGGCCTCCCCGCTCATCGATGAGGGAGAAGCAGATTTCATCGTCTCCTTCGAGCTTTTGGAAGCTGCCAGATGGCTCTCCTTCCTCGCTCCCGGCGGACGCATCATCACCAGCACTCAGAAAATTGACCCTATGCCGGTTATTACGGGTACAGCCGCCTATCCCGAAAACATTGTTGAAAAGCTCCGCGCTCTGGGCGTTGAAACAGATGCGCTTGACTGTCTCAGCCTTGCAAGCGAAGCCGGCAGTGTTAAGGCCGCCAACATTGTTCTTATGGGCAGACTTTCCAACTATTTTGACCTTTCCGAGGAAGCATGGCTCAAGGCGCTTGAAGCCGTTGTGCCTCCCAAATTCCTTGAACTTAACAAAAAAGCTTTCGAACTGGGTCGAAGAGCATAAGAAAAGCAGGGGCATAGCCCCTGCTTTTCTTATTTCAACATTTCAATAAAATGCTGCAGTGCGGGATTATCGTCGTTTTTTCTCCATGCCACCAGAATTTCTTCCGTTTCGCCTTCTCCTGCGAGAGGCACAAAAACAACATTGTCGGTACCCACATCCCATGGACGGGAGTATTCGGGAACGATGGATATTCCCTCTTCTGCCGCAACCATCATAAGTATGCTCTCCATATCGCTGGAACGTAGAAGGATCTTTGGCTGATAACCAGCCTGCTGATAAAGCTGGATATAGTATGCATCACCAAAGGATTCACCGGTCCCTGAAGGGGACATGAAAAGGATGTTTTCCTGCTTAAGATCCTTACGGCTGAGTTCCTTTCTGCGGGCAAGGCGATGGTTCGCGTAAAGGGCAACGCGGAGGGGAACATTTTCAAAAACCTTAAGGCTTATGTTTTCCTCCTTCAGAATGTTTGTACTGTCCCAGGTGAATATGATGTCATATTCGCCGTTCAGCAGTCCCGCAGCCAGCATATCCGTATCGCAGCGGTAGCAGGAAAGCAAAACATTTGGATATTCCCTATGGAAATTTCGCAGGTGTTTGGATATATCGCTGCGTTCATAGCCTTTGGTATAGCCTATTCGAAGACTGCCCTCCAGACCCGTGGAGGCCTCACGGGTGCGCCACAGCGCCGTATCCATTCTCTCAAGTATCTCCCTCGCCTCTTTGAGGAAAACCTTTCCCGCGGGAGTAAGGGATATAGGTCTGGACTCTCTGTTAATAAGCTTTGAGCCCACAGCCTCCTCAAGAGATTTTATCTGTTGAGTTATCGCAGTCTGTGATATATAATGGGCAACGGCAGCTTTTGTGAAACTCTCTGTTTCCGCAAGAGTTACAAAATATCTAAGCTGATTAAGATTCACCCTAGCGCCTCCTCCTAGTATAAGTTTTTCTTATATTAACATAGAAATTTTATATTTGCAAATATGATTTTTATCTTCTATAATAAGCACATCTTTCAAAGACAGATCTTCCGAAAGGAGCACAACAGAAATGGAACGCTATTATCAGCCTGAAATTGAATGCGCAAGCCGCGAGGAAATCAAGGCAATGCAGGATGCGCGCATTGTAGCGCAGGTCAAGCATGTTTGGGATAATGTTCCCCTTTACAGAAAAAAGATGGAAGAAAAAGGCGTCACTCCCGATGACATCAAGGGAATTGACGATATACATAAGCTCCCCTTTACCTCCAAGGCCGATCTCCGCGAGGGCTATCCCTACGGACTTCTCGCAAAGCCTCTCTCCGAATGCGTACGCATCCACAGCACCTCCGGCACCACCGGCAAGAGAGTTATGGCCTACTACACTCAGCACGATATTGACCTTTGGTATGACTGCTGCGCAAGAGCCATCACCGCTGTAGGCGGCACCAAGGACGATGTTGTTCAGGTTGCTTACGGCTACGGTCTTTTCACCGGCGGCGCAGGTCTCGACGGCGGAAGCCATAAGGTTGGCTGTCTTACCGTTCCCGCCTCATCCGGAAACACCGAACGTCAGATAATGTTCATTCAGGATATGAAGTCCACCATTTTGTGCTGTACCCCCTCCTATGCCGCTTATTTGGGCGAGACTATGAAGGAAATGGGTCTCACTCCCGTGGACATCCCCCTGAAGGCGGGCATTTTCGGAGCGGAAGCATGGAGCGAGGAAATGCGCAGAGACATTGAGAAGACAATGGGTATAAAGGCTTATGATATCTACGGTCTCACAGAGCTCAGCGGTCCCGGCGTCTCCTTCGAATGCTCTGCACAGAAAGGTATGCACATCAACGAAGACCATTTCTACGCAGAAATTATAGACCCCAATACCGGAGAGGTGCTCCCGGCAGGCAGCAAGGGTGAGCTTGTTTTCACCGCTCTGACCAAGGAAGCCTTCCCCGTGATCCGCTACCGCACCCGCGACATCTGCCAGCTGAACTATGAGCCCTGCTCCTGCGGACGCACCCATGTGCGTATGGCTAAGCCCATGGGACGCAGTGACGATATGCTCATAATCCGCGGCGTAAACGTCTTCCCCAGCCAGATAGAAACCGTGCTTCTTAACCGCGGTTATTCTCCCAACTATCAGATCGTTGTGGACCGTGTTAATAACACCGATACCTTCGAGATTAAGGTGGAGCTTACTCCCGATATGTTCACCGATAATATGGGTCATATTGCCCGTATGCAGAATCAGCTTGCCGGCGATATGCGCAGTATGCTGGGTATAGGTCCCAAGATCAGCCTCGTTGCACCCAAGTCCATAACAAGAAGCGAAGGCAAGGCCGTTCGTGTTATAGATAAGCGCAAGATATAAAAGGAGGAACCAAAATGAGCATAAATCAGATCTCCGTTTTTCTTGAAAACAGACCAAATGCTTTGCAGACTATGTGCGATGCGCTTGCAGAAGGACATATCGATATGCGAGCCCTTTCTCTTGCCGAAGCGGGAGACTTCGGTATTGCAAGAATAATCGTAGACAAGCTCTATGATGCAACTCAGCTTTTGAAAGAGGCGGGCTTTGTTTGCACAGTGACTCCCGTTGTTGCAGCGGAAATTCCCGATACTCCAGGCGGTCTGAGCAAGGTTCTTGCCGGGCTCGGCGCAGTGGGCATAAATGTTGATTACATGTATGCCTTTCTTGGAGGTTCCGAGGCAGACCACGCATACATGATTTTCAAAACTGCAGATGCGGCAAAGGCTACAGCAGCTCTTTCCGCCAAAGGCATAAGTGTCCTCGAGCAGGAGGATATTGAAGAGCTTTGATAACAAAACGGTATGAGACACTTTATCTCATACCGTTTTTATTATTTCATACCGCTCCGATATTAAGCATATACTCAAACAGCATAATAGTTTGGAGTGGTCAATGTGAACAGCGATATAGAAGAAAGGGCAGTTCGTCTCGCCCAGTACATAGTGGAAAACAGCGCAACGGTTCGCGCAGCCGCAAAGAAATTCGGCGTAAGCAAATCCACCGTACACAAGGACCTCACCGAAAGACTTGACAAAACTCATCCTATCCTATATAGGCAGGCAAAGGCTGTGCTGGAGCAGAATAAAGCAGAGCGCCATCTTCGCGGCGGGGAGGCAACTAGAATAAAATATAAAGGCAAATAGCTTGTCATTTTGCAAAGACTATTGTAAAATTACTGTATTAACTATCAGAAAGAAACGGTACAGTTATGAATTTAAAGCGCCGACTCCCCCAATACATTCTTGGACTTATACTTATGGCTGTGGGTCTTGTTTTTATAAAACGACTCAATCTCGGCATCTCCCCCATCAGCTCTGTTCCCGATGCCATAAGCAGCGTCACCCCCTTTACCCTCGGCAATGTCACCATCGCCTTCCACGTGCTATGCGTAATCGGTCAGATCGTGGTCAACCGCAAACCCACCCTACGCATAATACTTACGCTGCCGCTGGCCATCGGCTTCGGTTACCTTATTGACCTTTGCATGCTGCTCATAAACTTCAGCGTGCCTTATCTCTGGCTGCGCATAGTTTTGCTTGTTCCGGGCATCATTATTTCCGCTTTGGGCGTAGTTTTGATTGTGGGAGCAGACCTGATGCTCCCCGCTCCCGATGCCTTTATGCGCACAATAAGCGCCGTATACAAGCTTCCTCTTTCAAAGGTTAAAACCTGCGGCGATATTATCTGGGTCGCCACAAGCGTTATTATCGACCTCAGCTGCACGGGGTCTCTCCATTCCGTGGGTCTTGGCACTGTCTGCACCGCAATTTTTGTAGGAAGATGCATTGGAATATTCAATAAGCATTTCCCGAAGCTGAATATGCCCCCACTGCCTGTGAAAACCAAATAAAAATTATCCTCCGGCAACTTCTCTGCCGGAGGATTTTCCTTTGTTAAATTTTTCTTTTTCCTTGATATATACCCGTAAAAGAGTTATAATTCTCGTATTATTCATTAGGAAAGAGGAAAATATTATGGAAAATAAATCTGCAAGAAGCAGATTCACCGGTTCTTTGGGATTCATTCTAGCCGCAGCCGGCAGCGCAGTCGGTCTGGGCAACATCTGGCGCTTCCCATATCTTGCCGCAAAAGACGGCGGCGGTGTATTTCTGCTTGTTTATCTTATCCTTGTTATAACCTTCGGTTTCGCTCTTCTCACTACCGAAATCGCTATCGGACGCAAAACCGGTCAGAGTCCTCTCACCGCATACGCTGTGCTCAACAAAAAAATGGGCTGGGCCGGCATTATTGCCTGCATTATCCCCGTTTTGATTCTTCCTTACTACAGCGCCATCGGCGGCTGGGTGCTGAAGTATCTTGCAACCTATATAAGCTTTTCCGGCGCTGAAGCTACTGCCGACGGTTATTTCACCGGCTTTATCACCTCTCAGTGGAGTCCCCTCTTTTGGTTCACTATATTCTTTGCAGCCAATGTTTTTGTAGTGTACAAGGGTGTTAACTCCGGCGTTGAGCGTCTTTCCAAGATTCTTATGCCCATTCTTCTGGTGCTCATTGTTGGTATCTCCGTCTTCTCCCTCACCCTCAGCCACACCGATGAAAGCGGCGTAACCCGCACCGGTCTCCAGGGTCTGCTGGTTTATGTCGTTCCCAACTTTGAGGGTATGACCTTCCAGAAATTCCTTGTTGTGCTCACCGACGCAATGGGTCAGCTCTTCTACTCCATTTCCGTGGCTATGGGCATTATGATTACCTATGGTTCATACGTTAAAAAGGATACCAATCTGGTCAAGAGCGTCAACCGTATTGAGTTCTTTGACACCATTGTGGCATTCCTCGCCGGCCTTATGATTGTTCCCGCTGTCTATACCTTTATGGGCACCGAGGGCATGACCGCAGGTCCCAGCCTCATGTTCGTCTCCATGCCCAAGATTTTTGAATCTATGGGTGTTGCCGGCGATATTATCGGTATCATCTTCTTTATCACTGTTGTGTTCGCAGCTCTCACTTCCTCCGTCTCCCTGCTGGAAGCCATCGTATCCAGCTGCATGGATAAGTTCGGATGGAGCCGCAAAAAGTCCACTATTGTAGTCTCTATTATAACCTACCTTATGGGTATTGTTGTATGCCTCGGCTACAATGTCTTCTACTTTGAACTCACCCTTCCCAATGGCAGCGTTGCTCAGATTCTCGACGTTCTCGACTATATCAGCAACTACATCTTTATGCCTGTTGTTGCCATTGCAAGCTGCATTCTTGTTGGCTGGATCATCAAACCCAAGGCCATTATCGACGAGATTACTCTCGGCGGTCTGAAGTTCGGTCGCAAAGGACTCTACTCCGTTATGGTCAAGGTCGTTGCTCCCATTATGCTCCTCCTGCTCCTCCTGCAGGCTCTGGGCATCCTCACCTTCTAAAAAACAAGTTTAAAAGGCGTGCTGCATTAAGCAGCACGCCTTTTATATTTATACGCTTTGTCCGTCAGCTTTTATAATAGCCTCAAATACATCCTCCGCACTCACATCAAAGGGCATATTCTTCATTGGCGGAGCGGCTGCCGCGGCGGAAGCCACAAGCATCAGCTCATCCTTTCCCAGATCAGAAAGCCCCAAATCGGAAAGGCACACAGAAAGCCCCACTTTACCCATAAACTCTCTCAAACATTCCTTTTCCTCTTCCGAGGAATTTTCAAGCTCCAGCTGTGCAAGAATACCGAAGCCAACAAGGTCGCCATGAAGAATTTCGCTGCAGCGGCTCAGAACCGAAAATCCCTCGTTGATAGCATGGGCGGCAGCAACACCGCCGTTTTCAAATCCGTATCCGCTCAGAAAGCTTGCCGCGTGAACCACCTGCTCGAAAGCATAGCTTGGCTCTCCGCTGCCTGCCGCCTTCATCGCTTCCTCACCGTATTCAAAAAGAATGTCTCTGCAAAGGCTGCTCATGGCAAGTGCAGTTATTTTTGAATAATTTCCCTTATTAACGCTCTTTTCTCTATCCGCATTGGCGCGGGCTTCATAATAGGTTGCCAGCGCATCTCCGATTCCGGCGCTCAGGTATTTAGCCGGCGCTGCCGCAATTATATCCGTATCCATAAGCACAAGGTCAGGATTTCTTGAAACGGACCTGACCTCCACCGTCTTTCCATTCTCATCGTGGATAACGGCAACAGCGCTGCAGGGCGCATCATTGGAAGCAGTTGTCGGGACGATAATCAGTTTTTTCTCCGCAATATCCGCAGCCGCTCTTGCGGTATCAAGAACTCTTCCGCCCCCAAGACCGATGACGGTGTCACAGTCAAGCCGCTCAATTTCGGAAACTACTCTCTCAATTTCTCTGTAATTGATATCTCCGGAAAAAATGCAGCTTTCCATACCGCAGCCGCTTTTATCAAAGCTGTCTATTATTGTTTTTCCAAACCTTTGCTCCCCTCCGCGGCTCAAAAGCAACAATGCCCTTTTACCCATTGTTGAAGCATATGCCCCAAGCTGCGGCAGCAAAGCTCTGTCCTGAATATATTTATTTGGTCCCTGAAGAGAAATTCTCATTTTCTCACCTCTTTACAGCTTTGGATGCCCCAATCTCTACCGGCAGGTCGTAACGCTCCGCAATCAGCTTTTGCAATCTCAGAAGCTTTCCTTCCCGCTCCTCCTTTGAGGGCATATCAGCGTCTCTCATAGGATATTCTCTGCCGAGGCTTTCATATTTTTCAATTCCAAGGGGACGGTAAGGAAGCAGCTGATACTGCACAAGGCAATGGGACAAATTCTCCCTTATGAATTCGGCGATGGCAAGCAGGTTTTCCTCATCATCGTTCCACCCGGGTATGATTGGTGTTCTTATAATCATCGGGATAGCTTCAGACGCGGCAAAGAGAATATTCCCTATTATCCTGTCGTTGGGCGCTCCCACCGATGCCTTATGGCGCGAAGAATCCATATACTTTATGTCCGTGATGAGAAGATCCGTGTAAGGAAGTACAGCCTCCATACTCTCCCGGGAAACAAACAACGCGCTTTCAAGGCAGGTATTGAAGGATGCCTTTTTGCACTCCCTCAGAAGCTCGGCGGCAAAGGGCCATTGGAGAAGAACTTCTCCCCCCGAGAGGGTCACTCCACCGCCGCTTCTCTCAAAAAAGCTTCTGTCCCGCTCCAGCATATCCATTATCTGCCCGACGCTCATTTCTCTGCCCCAGGAAATTATTGCCTCGGAGGGGCAGCAATCGGCGCATTCATAGCAGTTTGCACACTCCGAAGCTGCAGATACGGGGATTATTATTCCCCTTTCATCAAACTTCAATGGAGAATTCTCTGCCGGGCAGGACTGAAGGCAAAGTCCGCATTTATCTTTTCCAAGACATCTGGAGGGATAAAAGCCCGGTTCTGAATTGAGGGAAATTCCCTCAGGATTGGAGCACCAGGGGCAATTAAGAGGACAGCCCTTGAAGAAGATCTCTGTGCGTATGCCTGGTCCATCGTGAATTGTGTAGGCCTGAGTGTTGAACACCAATGCTTTTGCATTTTTACTGCTGTTCATCTTTCCCTCTCAATCAAAAGAAAGGCTTGTTCTGCCTATAATATCGTCCTGCAATTCCTTGCTCAGCTCCACAAAATACGCACTGTAGCCCGCGACACGGACAAGCAGGTCCCTGTATTTCTCGGGATTTTTCTGAGCGTTGAGCAGAGTTTCCTGACTTGTCACGGAAAACTGGCTATGCATTCCCCTGCGATAAACATATTCCTCAATAAGGGATATGAAGTTATCTCTGCCCACATCACCTTCGAGAGCAGATGGGCTGAACTTCCAGTTGAGAAGAGTGCCGTTGGTTGCCCGCGCATGATCCATCTTTGTAACAGAACGGCAAATCGCAGTAGGTCCGCAAACATCATGACTGCCTCTGTGAGTATGAACCGCACCCATGCAGTCGGAAAGGGGCTCAAAGGCCGTGCGTCCTTCTATTGATGCCCACTGCTTTCCGCCATGAGCCACATTGACCGTTACACTATAACAGCCCGGCTGGAAAAATCCTCCGTGAGAATTGGGTCTGCGTTCAATATGCTTGCAGTAGGTATCCATAGCAAACTTTGTAAGCTCATCCGCATAGTCATCGTCATTGCCGTAGTGATGAACCTTTTTACTGTTTACAAGAGCGTAAAGCGTTTCATGACCAAGCCAGTTATCTTCAGCTGCCTGAATAAGCTCAGTTCCGCTTATTCGTTTTTCATCAAAGACAAGCTGTTTTATTGTGCTCAGACCGTCTCCCGTTGTGCCAAGCCCAACTCCCTGTGGACCTGTGAAGTTATATTTTGTGCCCCCGCGTGTCACGTCCAATCCCTTTTCCACACATCCATACATCACAGTAGAAAGGAACGGCAAAGGACGGACATTCTGATGAGCTATGCTTACAGCATTCAAAAGCGCAACCATTTTGTCGCACCAATATTTCATCTGCCTGTCATAGCTTTCCAAAACCTGAGAAAATTCGGTCATATTGCGAAGATCTCCGGTTTGAGGACCGAGACGAAGCCCCTTCGCTCCGCATTTTTCCCATCGTGGGCAGCTTTCCCCGCAGTGGAAGCAGCGTCCGTCATTTATAGCAAGCTCCAGAACCTTTGCCATATTCATATGACCTGCATCATGCCAGCCGTAGGTTTTTCCGGAAACATCGGGCTCAACACAGCCAACGACCTGATAATCCAAGGCCTCCTCCCGGATTATGCCGGAGGACATCAGACTGTCAACGGTCACCTCATCATTAAAAATTTTAGGCTCGCCTGTGCCGAGGCGGATAACATTGGCGGTTTTGATTTTAAGTTCCCTCGGTGTGTTGTTATGAAGTCTTACAGCCAGCCAGGGGTTAGGCACACGCACATGGGCATTGGCATCAAGGCACATAAAGGTGAGTTCATTTGTGCCATCGCTGCCGTCGCTCTTCAGACCACCCAAGGTCAGGGCGGGTCCGCCAATTCCTCCGTTGCCGAAGGTTTTTATAAGCACATGATTTCTGAGCTTGTTGAGATCCCAGATCTTAATATAGAAATTCTCAATAAGCTCCTGCATCTGCTCCCTTGTGGATATGCCCTTTTCAATATCGCTTATGTAATAGGGATACATATACTGGTCAAATCTGCCGTAGGAAACAGAGTGACCGTTACATTCAATCAAAATCATGCAGTTGGCAAGATGGACAAGCTGAATTGCCTCCCAAAAAGTTCTCGGAGGCTCCGTTGCTATATGGCTGCAATTTGCTGCCATTTTTTCAAGTTCCGCCTTGCGCTGTATGTTTTCTTCTTCGGCGGCTTTTTCGCGAAGGATCTTCCCATATCGAAGGATATGGTTTATGGCACCTTCATTGGATATTTTAGCGGCCCGCAGAAAATCTCTTTTCTCTATATCCTCAGGCTTAGATAGGTCCAGTTTCATCATGGTATTATCGATCTCGTCTCTGATGCCACCAAATCCCATACCAAGAAGGCGTTCATAGTCCAGACCCAGATGACCCGCTCCGCAGAAAATATAGGCGTCGGCAAAAAATACGCCCTTACCCGCATGGGAGCCTTTCAGTTCTTCATCGGTAATAAGAGAATTCGTATAGTCTTCAACACATTTATTGCGCCAAAATCCCTCTATAGCCTCCAGACGTTTCTGAGTATCCTCCGTATAGGAGAAATAATCATGGGTACGCAGAGGACTATAGTCCATAAGTCCGTCACGCATTTCATCGCAAACCCAGTCTATGCCAAACTCGGGGTGAACGGGCGCACCCTTTTTATCGCAGCCAAGACCGCCCACGATGAGTTCATCATCATAAACATAGATGGGGGTGTTTTCGAGAACATTTTTTATGCCGTAGGCACAGCGAATCTGAAGAGATTCGCCGGGATGAGCCAGATATGCCTCTGTAACCAGCTCCGCTCTTTCAGGGGATACAAATCCGTTTGTTGTTCTTTCGGTGACCTTCAGAATGTTGTTAATCCTCCTGAATGGAGAAGGCTCGGGAGTATTGCCCGATATACCGACACCCCATTCCCTGTCATAGGGCTCTATGGCAAGTGGGCAGGTATCGATTTCATTTGCCCGGGCATAAACATCCTTATCTATCTGCAGATTTTTTTCATTTGTCAGCGCCACAGTTCATCGCTCCTTTTAAGCCTCGAATTTCTCGCAGCGGTATCTTCTCTTGCCTATGCTTGCCTTTCCGTATTCTATAGCCTCGGTGGGACAATAGGAAATGCAGGCCATGCAGTGGGTGCATTTATCTCCCCATTTAACCTTGCCCTCTTCCATGGAGATGTTGTTCAGGGGGCAAAGCTGAACGCACTTGCCGCAGGCAATGCATTTACCGGTGGTATAAAACTTTTTGGCGCTTACGAATCCTTTATAGAAGCCCATATTGACGGCGCCTGAGAGGAATTTATCCATAACACCCTTTTTGCCTTCCTCAAATGCTTTCCCTTCGGAGATTGAAGAGGCATATTTTTCAATACGCTTTCGGGCGATCCTTATCATCTTGGTGGATTTCTCCTCATCGGGTACTGCGAACATTGCCACATAGTTCTCGGGCATGACTACGGGGAGAGTTCCCATATAATTAAAGCCCTTTTCACCGCATAGCTTTTCCATATACTTACCCGCTCCTGCAATAGAGCCTCCGCAGGTAATAAGGAAATATGCATCCCGGCTTCCGGAAAAGCTTCCGCTGCGGATAAAATCTTCAAAAACATGAGCCATCTGCCATGCATAAACAGGACCCACAAAAACCCAGGGCTTATCACTTATAAGCTCCGCAGCAATGCCGTCTTTTATAAATGCTCTGGAATCTATCACTTCATCTTCGAGATAATATCCGAGAGCCTCGGCGCAGTAGCGGCTGTTGCCCGTACCGGTGAAATAAACTATCATTATTTTTCCTCCTCTTAGCTAGCCTGAGCTATATCAAAATGCCGTTGCAATGGTCAACTTCATGCTGGATAATCTGTGCCGTATAGTCGGTGAAGGTTTTTATCCTTTTCTCAAAATTAAGGGTCTCATACTGAACTTTTATGCTTTTATAGCGCCTTGTGGGTCTAACGCCGCTGAGAGAAAGGCAGCCCTCTTCCGTTTCATATGGACCGGAAAACTTCAAAATTACGGGATTGAGCATAAGAAGATAATTTCCCTCGTCATTAACTGCGATTATCCTTTTGCTGACGCCTATCATATTTGCAGCCATTCCAACGCAGCCCTCCCGATGTGCAATCAGAGTTTCAAGCAAATCCCTCGCAATGCCCACATCATCCTTTGTTGCCGGGAGAGATTTTCGTCCAAGAAAAATCGGATCTTTCATTATATCTCTGACCATAGAAAGCTTCCTCCATAGTTTTTCTTTATTATACTACAGCTTATATGCTGCGGTAAATGTATTATTTTTATTTCCCGGGAAAAACTATCTCAAAAAAGGGAGTTAACAGCAATGAGCAAACATATAGGCAAGCAGAGCATCCGTTTTTCATCAGCCCCTTGCTTTACCGCTGAAGCGGCAGTTGTGGGTAAGAAGGAGGGCGAAGGGCCTCTGCGAGAGCGCTTTGATTATGTAAGCACAGACTCATATTTCGGTGAAAAAAGCTGGGAAAAGGCGGAGAGCACTATGCTCCGCCAGTGTTACGAAACGGTTTTGAAGAAAGCGGGGATGCGGGAAAAAGATATTCAGTTTCTCCTCGCGGGTGACCTTCTCAACCAGTGCACCGGCTCATCCTTCGCCGCCAAGGACAGCACTATTCCCTTCCTCGGCTTATACGGTGCCTGCTCAACAATGGGCGAAAGCCTAAGTATTGGAGCAATGCTCATTGACGGAGGCTTTGCCGAAAATATCTGCGCTATGACAAGCTCCCATTTTTGCTCGGCAGAGCGTCAGTTCCGCCTTCCCCTTGAATATGGCGGTCAACGAAGTCCCACCGCCCAGTGGACAGCAACAGCTTCCGGAGCCGCAATTCTCTCCCGCAAAGGTATCGGACCCCGTATCACCCATATCACAAGCGGCAAAATTATTGATGCGGGCATTACGGACAGCTCCAACATGGGGGCGGCAATGGCTCCCGCTGCCTACGATACCCTTACAGCCCATTTCAAGGATACCGGCAGAGATCCCGGGTATTATGACGCAGTCATAACCGGAGACCTTGGAAAATTCGGTCACGAGATACTTGCGGATTTCTTTCAGCGTGACAGGCTTATAATGCCAAAGGTATTCACCGACTGCGGAATGCTTCTATACAACATCCGCGCTCAGGATACTCATTGCGGAGGCTCGGGCTGCGGCTGCGCGGCCAGCGTTTTGTGCGGGCATATTATAAAGTGCCTGCGTGAGGGAATGTGGAAAAGGGTGCTTTTTGCCCCCACCGGAGCACTTATGAGTCCTGTAAGTTCAATGCAGGGCGAGAGCATACCGGGAATCTGCCACGCCCTTGCAATAGAAATGATTGAGGATAAGTGAATGGATATATTACTAAGCTACCTGAAAGCCTTTGCCATAGGCGGCGGCTTTTGCGTAATCGCACAAATTCTTATAGATAAAACAAAGCTGACCCCTGCCAGAATTTTGAGCCTATATGTCGTTGCCGGCGTTATTCTCGGCGCAGTTGGAGTATATGAACCTCTTCTTGAATGGGCAGGAGCGGGCGCATCAATCCCCCTGACGGGCTTTGGAAATGTTCTCGCAAAGGGTGTCAGAAAAGCCGTTGACGAAAATGGGCTCATCGGAGTATTCACAGGGGGCCTGACCGCATCGGCTGCTGGCATCTGCGCCGCTTTACTCTTCGGACTAATCTTCTCCCTCCTTTTCCGAGCGAGAGAGAAAAAGTGACCCGTGTTATACACACGAGTCACTTTAGTTTACATAACAGATATCTTGCCGGTAAAAATCATTAAAAGCAACTGAAGAAATCTTATTGCACATTAAAATCCGTTTATATATAATATAAGCATATAAGCATCTGAGCCTTAGGATTATTATAGGAGGCATTTTTATGACGTCAGTTGATTTGATAGCATATATATCCCGAGCCATTGAATTGGAGGGTGCAGCTTACACACAGAAGAAAATGCAGCATAATCATGCAGGCATTTTAGACGAAAAATCGCGCGCTTGTCCTCCCAAACCAAAGCTTGATAAACCTCTTGCTCCTCAAGAGCCCATTTTGAAGGCGGAGCCGCTTTCTTCATTGATCAAATTCTTAATATTGCCTGTTGTGGGAATTGCCGCAATTGCCTATGCAGTATTTTCCGACTCGTTGCTTATATCCATTCTCGGTCTTATCATAGCCCTTGGCGGTATATTCCTTCTGTCAAAAGCCATCAGGAAACGAACTGATGTCAAAAAACGCTATAAAAAGGAAATGGAAGAATATCGCAGGCAATGCGAGCTTTATCCCGCCCAACTGGAAAAATATGAACAGGATTTTGCCGAAGCTCAAAAAGAGTATCAGATGGCTGTAGACATATTCTTTTTTGAACTTCACGCGTATGACAAAAAAAAGTTTCAACCTATGTATAAGCGGCATATAGCAACAACCAATTCATTAAATGACGCTCTCGACAGTTTATATGCTCTCGACATAATAGATCCCAAATATAGAAATCTCGTGGCCTTAAGCTCAATAAAAGATTACCTGTTAAGCGGCAGATGTTCCAATCTTGAGGGAAATGACGGCGCATACGAGCTTTATGAATCCCAGCTGAGTCAAAAATCAATTGTATCCAAACTGCATGCCGTAGCAGGTGACTTAAGCAACATTTCCAGCGGTCAGCCTACACTTTATCAGGAACTTTCCAAGGCCAATGCCACCGTTGACAGAGTTATCAACGAGCTTCGGGAAACAAACGAAAACACAGGTTTGATTGCATATTTTGAAGATGTTGCTGCAATAATCGACGCTCATCCCAATTTCTGCGCTGAGGATAATACATAAAATTTATCAATTAAAAACCCGCCGGGTATACCGGCGGGTTTTTAATAAGTTTACATAATCATCTAACTATGCCCTTGATAAAGGGGCTGTCCTCGCCTTTTTCGCTGCTGAATTCATAGCAGGCGCGGAGCATTTCCGCTGCGGCAAGGGCTTTTTCCATACTTGATGCATGGATGGTTGCAAGGCTCTCACCCTCGGAGACATAGTCACCGGTTTTCTTATGGAGAATAAGTCCCACACCAAGGTCGATTTTGCTCTCCTTGGTGACTCTGCCGCCGCCCAGATGGAGGCTGACAAGGCCTATTCCGTCGGCCTGCATGCTCTTGACATAGCCACTGCAGGAGCTGAGGGCTTCATACTTTATGGGTGCTTCGGGCAGCAGGCTCGTATCATAAACTGCGGCGCTGTCACCGCCCTGAGCTTCAACAAATTCGGCAAGCTTTTTCAGGGCTCTTCCGTCATCGATAGAGGCCTGAAGCATTGCTCTTGCCTGTTCCTCGGTTTCGGCAATGCCGCCTTCAAGGAGTATGTTTGCACCTATGGTAAGGCAAAGCTCAACAAGGTCGCCCTTAGTCTCGCCCTTAAGGGCGGATATTGCCTCCTTCACTTCGAGAGCGTTTCCCACGCAGCAGCCAAGAGGAGAATCCATATCCGTCATAACGGCAACGGTTTTTCTGCCTGCCGCCTTGCCCACTTCAACCATTTCACCTGCCAAAAGACGGGCATCCTCGACGGTCTTCATAAAGCCTCCGCTGCCAACCTTTACATCAAGGATGATAATATCAGCGCCTGCAGCCAGCTTTTTGGACATAATGGAGCTGACAATAAGTCCGCGGACAGCAACTGTGCTCGTTACATCGCGGAGGGCATAGAGCTTTTTATCGGCAGGGACAACATCCGCGGTCTGGGCTGCAATGGCGAAACCGACGTTGTTGACATTATCAAAAAACTTTTCCGAGCTGAGGTCGCAGCTGAAGCCGGGGAAGGATTCAAGCTTATCGATTGTTCCGCCCGTATGGCCCAGACCGCGTCCGCTCATCTTTGCCATCTTAACACCCTGGGCGGCAACCATAGGGCAGAGAACAAGACTGGTCTTGTCTCCAACGCCGCCTGTGGAATGTTTATCGGCTTTCACACCGGAAATAGCGGAAAGATCTATGGTATCGCCGGAATGCATCATTGCCATAGTGAGATTAACGGTCTCTTCCTTGTCGAGACCGCGGAAATACATGGCCATCAGCATGGCAGACATCTGATAGTCGGGAATATCTCCACGGGTATATCCCTCTATCATAAAGTCTATCTCTTCCTTATTAAGCACACCGCCGTCACGCTTTTTGGTAATAAGTTCGGTCATCAGCATACTGCTCGCCCGCCTTTTTCCTTAGTTTTATTGTTCTAATTATATTATGCCCTATTCCCCTTGTCAATCATTTGGGTCTCTCATTTCTCTTGTTATGTAAACTAAATATTCTTTGCCCTCTATTACTCTCGGTTGACCGGGAAAATCCTTCGGCACTCTCTCGTCCTCCGGAGGCAGCGCTACCATTTCCACCTCTCCGTCCTTGCTCACCAAAGCACCGTCCGTAGTTGCATACCACAGCGTTGGCTTTTCTTCTTCGTCCTTCTTTTCACAGTCCTCGAACTCCACGGCTTCGGATTTAGGTTCTTCCTCCCTTTTTTCAGGCTCTTTATTCAGGAACACCTCTCCCGCCAGGGTGCAGCCTTCTATTTTTTCGGGAAAGAGCTTCATTGAAGAGGGGCTCAGCCTTTTATCCAGTACAAGCTCTTCCCCCTTGGGAAGGGGCACTCCCAGATAGCCCTCCTTTCCCTCTCCGTAAACACAAAGGCGAATAACCTCTGCCCGAAGAGGACACCTGGCAAGAAAGCGGGTATAAGCCCCCTCTCTGCTTACACAAAGCTCACCGCAGTTTTCTCCGCGAATTATAATTGGATAAGTTCCTTCCATTACTAAACCTCCTGTAAAACAAAAATACCCTGCCCGATTATATGAGCAGGGTATTTTGATTATGCATAATTCAGCCGATGGTATAATCGCCTTTAATGAGAACTTTGGTATTGTTGCTCGTGGCCTTGAAGCCGTTGCCCTCAATGGTTACGAGATAGAGATTATTAACCTCCAGCTTATAACCCTTAAAAATAGATTCGGCGGTGGTGGTGTTTACCATTGCGGGAGCGCTCTCCTCATAAGCCTCCGCAGAGCCGATGCGAAGCATTATCTCGCAGCCTACGCCGCATTTAACCGTCTGTCCCTTGGAAAGGGTAATAACAGTAAATTCTCCGCTTCCGTCCTTCTCTATATCCGCAAGGGCAGCATCAAGCTCCTCACGGAAATCCTCCTGAAGCTGGGGCAAAAGAATCTGGGTCAGATAGCTTTTGGTAATAAGGGGATCATCCTCGCCGCCATAGCTTGTTGCTGCAAAAACGCTGAAGCCCAGAGCAAGAGCCAGCACTGCGCAAAGGACAATTACAAGAATTCTTTTTTTGTTCATATGTACCTCCGTGGGGTGGCTCCGGGATTCCCCGAAGCCTTTTCTCTTTGGCTAGCCTGACAGATATAATCCGAACACGCTCCGCGAGGCGGATTTTAGCGCCAGACTTCATTTCATTCTTTGGTGGGCGACAGCCCACCTGCATAATTCAATTTTGCCTGACACAAAAATCCGCACCCGGGGAGTCGAAGATTTTTGAGGTCATACACTAGGATAGTGCAAGGCGGCGGCTTGCGGATGAGCTTTCGCCCATCAAAAGCCGACAACGCAGCAATGCCGACGGGTATGCCCTCAAAAACGGGTTCGGACTATGTCTGCCAGGCTTAGAGACCAAAGCTGACGGCAATTGCATTATCAACCTTAGTCATAGTGTCATTATCAAGTTTTCCCATGCGTTCGCGAAGCCGGGATTTGTCAATAGTGCGTATCTGCTCCAGAAGAATAACACTGTCACGGGATAATCCGTAGCTCTGGGCAGAAAGCTCGATATGAGTGGGCAGTTTCGCCTTGCCCATCTGGCTGGTTATGGCGGCGGCTATCACCGTTGGCGAGTGCCTGTTTCCTGTATCGTTCTGCACTATCAGCACCGGCCTCATTCCTCCCTGCTCACTGCCGACAACAGGGCTGAGATCCGCATAGTATATATCTCCTCGTTTGACCATGCTCATGTGTTCACACTCCGATGAAGGATAGTCGCCCAATACATTTTATGTAGGGACTTGCTATCATTCTCCCTCAAACGCGGAAAAAATATACATGCTCAGTTTTCGTAAACCCGGGGAACTCTTGGAGCTACATCGCAGGTGACCTCATAGTTAATGCTGCCCTGCTTTTCGGCAAGCTCATCGGCACTGATATATTCGTCTCCGTCTGCGCCGATAATGGTGACAACATCATTCACCCTGCACTCATCAAGATGAGTTATGTCAACCATGCACATGTCCATGCAAATGCGTCCGATCTGCTTACAGCGACTTCCGCGGATAAGCACATCAAGCTTTCCGCTGAGGCAGCGGTTAAGACCGTCCGCATAACCTACGGGAACAACGGCAATCTTCATAGTCTTATCGGCAACAAAGCTGCGTCCATAGCTGACACTGTCACCGGGATAGAGTGTCTTCACAGCATATACCCGGCTTTTCAGGCTCATGGCGGGACGAAGCTCAATGCCACCTGTCTCTGCGGCGGGATACATTCCGTAGCTCATAATACCGGGACGAACCATATCCAGAGCATACTCCCTGAAATTGATGACAGCGCCGGAGTTTGCACAGTGCTTTGTTTCGAAGCGCTTACCCCAAGCTTTCTCAATCTCCTCAACAGTTGACATAAATCTATTAAACTGTGTTATGGTAAAGTCATTATCAGGTTCATCGGAGACTGCGAAGTGGGTAAACACACCCGAAAACTCCAGATTGGGCTGAGAAAGGGCTTCAAGTATATTGGGGATGTTTTCTTCTCTGCAAGAAAAGCCTGTCCTGTTCATACCGCTGTCCAGCTTAAGGTGGCAGCGGAGGGGCTTTTCCAGATTGCGGGAAAGGGCTTTTGCGTACTCAAGTGATGAGACAGTCTGGGTTATATCAAGACCGCTGAGCTCCGCAGCAAACTCGGGAGGAGTGAGACCAAGAATGAGTATGGGCACCTCAACCCCCGCTTCCCTTAGCATGGCTGCCTCGGCAATGCAGGCAACGGCAAGGCTGTCGCCGCCCGCTTCAACTATCGCCTTCGAGGCAGCAACCGCTCCGTGGCCATAGCCATCTGCCTTTACAACGCCGAGAAAACGCGTTCCCTCAGGGAGGGTTTTGCGTATTTCACGAACATTATGCTTAATATTTTCAAGACTTATTTCCGCCCATGTGCGGCTTTTTTCCAAAGTCATATCTCTATCATTCCTTAGTAAAGCTTTCAACATCACATTTTACCACACACTGCCCATCAGATACAAGTTCTGCGTGAATTAAACTGAAGTTTTCTTTCAAAAACCATAGCCGCACATATTCCCTTTCCGAAATATAAAGCTCAGCCACAATCAATTCCCGCTCCTGAGCCTTCTCCGTCCATATCTGCGTAAGGGTAGATTGGGTCAGGGCCTTCATCATCTTTGCCGCTGCCGACACAGGAGATATCTCTCCCATGGAAGCATCCTCTACGGCAAGAATAATACCCTCATACTCTATCTGTGCGCTGTCCTCATTTAATATCGCCTTTATGCCGGCTATATTTTCCGGCTGCAGAACTTCAAGCACTATTTTCTCCTCCTCACGGGAGCACTGCAGGGTGCATTCAAAGCTGCTGTCACCAAGTTCTGCAACAATTTCGGCAGTGAAGGATAGCGCCTTGGCCTGAGTCCATTTTATCCGCTCTTCCTCAAAGCTCTTTTCAAGGCCGCCTTTACTGCAGCCACCGAGAAGCAGAGCCATTATCATAAGTGCAGGCACAACGAAGCGTTTCATATTTTTCCTGCCTTATTATGAGTTTCTGGGCATCGGGCAAAGATGCAATTATGTCCGATGCAGTCATTGCATACTCTCCCATTTTTTCGCAGGCAATGTCACCTGCAAGGCCGTGGAGATAAAGGGAGACTTCCACAGCCATCTTATGCTCAAACTGTCCAAGCATAGCACCCAAAATTCCCGCAAGGACATCTCCGCTGCCGCCTTTTGCCATTCCCGCATTGCCGTGGGTGGAAATGCATACCTCCCCATCGGGGAATGCCGCAAGCGTGCGATGACCTTTCAGTACGAGAGTGCAGCCATATTCTTCCGCAAAGCTTTTAGCAGCGGCAATGCGGTTTTCATTATAGTCTATGCCCAGCATTTTTGCCTCTCCGCCATGTGGGGTGAGAACTACCTTTGCCTTTGTTTCTTTAAGAAGACTCTTATCCCGGGAAATTGCCCAAAGGGCATCTGCATCGGCAACAACCGTGCCTTCAAAGCTTTTCAAAATTTTCTCTACCAAAGCGGCAGTGCCTACGCTTCTGCCCATACCGGGACCTATAACGCAGACAGAGCACATATCAAGTCTTACATTGACTTCTTCAAAGGCTTCGGAAGAAAACCTTCCATCTCCGTTGCAGGGCAAGGGAATAGGCATTGCCTCGGTGTTTTTCACCGCGCATATTTGGTGGATCGTTGAGGGTACGCCAAGATATACAAGCCCCGCTCCGCTTCTCACCGCAGCATTGGAGCACATATTGGGCGCTCCGCAATACTCGCTGCTGCCTCCAAGAATTAAAACTTTGCCGAAATCTCCCTTATGGCTGAGGGGGTTTCTTTTAGGAAGAAACACCTCTCTGTCGGATAGCGCCTTAACGGAAATCTTCGCTTCATTTACAAGGTCTTCGGGTATGCCTATATCCACAACGGTAAGCTTTCCCGTGTAAACATTTCCCGGTTCGGCAAAGTGTCCGGGCTTTGCCAGTGAGAATGTGACGGTCTCCTCCGCCATAACGGCAGCACCCAGAATATTTCCCGTATCCGCTTCAATTCCGCTGGCTATGTCGGCGCTTACAACGGCTGCAGCGCTTGCATTTATCATCTTAACCGCCTCAAGGGCTTTGCCGCGAAGAGGCTTATTGAGGCCTATGCCGAACATCGCGTCTATTATTACGCCTGCCTTGGAAAGAGCTGCGGAAAATTCAGCGTCAGGCTCAAAATCTTCAAGACAGCCGCCTATATTCTCAAGTCTGCGCAGCATTTCGGAGGTATCCGCCGTGAGCTTCTCTCTGCTGCCTGTAAGGACAGCTCTCACACTTACTCCCTTTTCCATAAGGAAGCGGGCGGCGGCAACTCCGTCACCTCCGTTATTTCCGCTGCCGCAGAAAACGAAGGCGCTTTTCCCCTCTTCAAGATAGGAATAAGCCCTCTCCGCAAGAAAGGAAGCCGCCTTTTCCATAAGAGCAAGGGAGTTAATTCCCCGGTCAAATATGGCCTTATTATCTGCTTTTTTCATATTTTCGGAATTGGAAAGATACATAACTCTCAACTCCCGCACATAATTTTGAAATATTATATTATTTCCCTAAAAATATGTCAAATTTGTTCTTGAAATCTTCGTCTTCGCGGGATATAATAGCGGAGTTGTGAAAAGCTATGACCGGGAAAATAGCGAAAACTTTTCTCACCAGAGAGGGGCTGCCGAAGGCTGAAAGCGCCCTGCGAAAAAGTCCGCTTGGTTCGCCCGTGAGCTCCGGCTAATCCCCGGCGGTAAGCGCGCCCGTTACAGCGCCGAAAAGTGTGCCGCAATATTGGCGGCAAATGCGGGTGGTACCGCGGAAGTTTTGTGCTTTCGTCCCAGATGAGGGATGAGAGCATTTTTTATTTTTAAAAAATTTATTTCATATAAGGAGACCTGAAATGAAAGAACAGTTGAAGCTTTTGCGCGAAAGCTCCCTTTCCGCCATTGCCGAAGCACAGACCGGCGAGGAACTGGAAGCCCTGCGCATCAAGTATCTGGGCAAAAAAGGTGAGCTCACCGCTATTTTGAAGCAGATGGGCAAGCTCTCCGCCGAAGAGCGCCCCGTTATGGGTCAGCTTGCAAACGAGGTCAGAAACGCTGTTGAAGCAAGCCTCGAAGAGCGCAAGAGCGCAGTCAGCGCTCTCATGCTTGAAAAGCGCCTTGCAGAGGAAGCTATTGACGTTACCATTCCCGGCAAAAAGCAGGAGATGGGTCACCGTCACCCCATGTACACCGCTCTTGACGAAATCAAGGAAATCTTCATCGGTATGGGCTTTACCATTCTCGACGGTCCCGAGGTTGAGCTTGCTGAGCTGAACTTTGACCGACTCAACGCCGAAGAGGGTCACCCCTCCCGCGACTGGTCCGACACCTTCTATTTCGACGAGGACAGCCGCGTAATGCTCCGCAGCCAGACCTCTCCCATGCAGGTCCGCGCTATGGACACCATGGAGCTGCCCATCCGCATCATCGCTCCCGGCCGCGTTTACCGCAAGGACGAGGTTGACGCAACCCACTCCCCCATGTTCCACCAGATCGAAGGCATGGCAATCGATAAGGGTATCACCATGGCCGACCTTAAAGGCACTCTCAACACCGTTGTTGAGCAGCTTTACGGCAAGGGCACCAAGACCCGTTTCCGTCCTCACCACTTCCCCTTCACCGAGCCCAGTTGCGAGATGGACGTTCAGTGCCATAAGTGCGGCGGTATTGGCTGCCCCACCTGCAAGGGCGAAGGCTGGATTGAGCTTCTCGGCGCAGGTATGATTCACCCCCGCGTTCTTGAGATGGCAGGCATTGACCCCAACGTATATTCCGGATGGGCATTTGGTATCGGTCTTGAGCGCACCGCAATGCGCCGCTTCAAGATTGCCGACCTCCGTCTCATCTTCGAAAACGATGTCCGTTTCCTGGAACAGTTCTAAAGAAAGGAGAGTGTGAAATATGAATCTCAGCAGAAAATGGCTTAATGAATTCGTCAGTGTTGACGCAAACGACAAAGACTTTGCCGAGGCTATGACCCTCTCCGGTTCCAAGGTTGAAGGCACCGAATACACCGGCGAAGAAATCATCAACGTTGTTGTGGGCAAGGTTCTCTCTATCACCCGCCACACCAACTCCGACCATATGTGGGTCTGCCAGATGGATCTGGGCGAGGACGAAAGCGTTCAGATCGTCACCGGCGCTCAGAACGTCAAGGAAGGCGACCTTGTTCCCGTTGCAAAGCACAAGAGCCTCCTCCCCGGCGGCAAGAAGATTGAAAAGGGCAAGCTCCGCGGCGAAGTAAGCTACGGCATGCTCTGCTCCTTCGCTGAGCTGGGTCTTGACCAGCGTGACTTCCCCAACGCCTGCGCAGACGGCATCTGGATTCTCTCCGAGGACTCCGAGCTGGGCGAGCTTTATGTGGGTCAGGATATCCGCAGCGCAGTAGGTCTTGATGACCACGTTGTTGAATTCGAAATCACTCCCAACCGCCCCGACTGCCTTTCCGTCATCGGTCTGGCACGAGAGGCAGCAGCCACCTTCGATGCTCCCCTGACCCTCCACACCCCCGTGGTAAAGGGCGGAGCAGAGGGCGATCTGAACGCTCTTTTAAAGGTTGAAACTCCCGCTTCTGACCTTTGCCCCCGCTACACCGCACGCATGGTGCGCAACGTTAAGATTGCTCCTTCCCCCCTGTGGATGCGCGAGAGACTTCGCAGTATGGGCGTTCGTCCCATCAACAATATCGTTGATATCACCAACTATGTAATGCTTGAATATGGCCAGCCCATGCACGCATTTGACTACCGCTATGTTAAGGGCGGCAAGATTATCGTCCGCCGCGCCGCAGAAGGCGAAGAGCTCACCACTCTCGACGGCATCGTGCGCAAGCTCACCGCTGACCATCTTGTTATTGCTGACGATACCCGCGCTGTAGGTCTTGCAGGCATTATGGGCGGCGAGAACAGTGAAATCGTTGAGGACACTGTTGATGTTGTTTTCGAAAGCGCAAACTTCAACGGCACCTGCATCCGCAAGGGCGCTCTCGCTCTCGGTATGCGCACCGAAGCTTCCGCAAAGTTCGAAAAGGGTCTTGATATCCGCAACACTCTCCCCGCTGTTGAGCGCGCCTGCGAGCTTGTTGAGCTTCTCGGCGCCGGCGAGGTTGTTGACGGTATCATCGATATCGTGAACGATATGCCCGCTCCCACCGTTCTCAAGCTTGAGAGCGACAAGATAAACGCCCTCCTTGGCACCGATGTTTCCGAAGAGGAAATGGTCCGCATTCTCCGCAAGCTGGACTTTGCCGTTGAAGGCGATATGGTCACCGTTCCCTCCTGGCGCGGTGATGTTCTCCGTATGGCTGACCTTGCAGAAGAGGTTGCCCGCTTCTACGGCTACAACAACATTCCCATCACCCTCCTCCGCGGCGACACCACCTGCGGCGGCTGGTCCGATGTTCAGAAATGCGAAAACACCCTTGGTCAGAGCTGCCGTGCTATGGGCTATGACGAGATCATCACCTATTCCTTCATCAGCCCCACCTACTACGATAAGATAGGCTGGTCTGCCGATGATTCCCGCCGCGACAGTCTGAAGATTCTCAACCCTCTGGGCGAGGATACCTCCATCATGCGCACCACCATTCTCCCTTCCATGCTTGAGATTCTCACCCGCAACTATAACTACCGCAACAAATCCGTCCGTCTCTATGAGCTTGGCAAAATCTATTTCAAGCGCGAAGACGGTCTTGCTGATGAACCCAAGGTTCTTGCCCTGGGCGCATACGGCGGCGGTATGGACTTCTACGGCATCAAGGGCGCAGTTGAGGAAATTCTCGACACCCTCCGCATCAAGGGCGCACGCTTCCTCCCCTGCAAGGACAATGTTTCCTATCATCCCGGCCGCTGCGCATCTCTTTATGTTGGCGAGACCTGCCTCGGCGTTCTCGGTCAGATCCATCCTGCTGTTGCTGCCAACTACGGCGTTGATGAGGAACTTTACTGCGCAGAACTGATGTTTGATGCTCTCTATGAAAACCAGGGCGAGACTCCCGTTTATGTTCCCCTGCCCCGCTCCCCCGCCACCACCCGCGACCTGAGCGTTGTCTGCGATGCCGAAAAGACTGTTGCCCAGCTCAGCGAAACCATTCTCGCTTCCGGCGGCAAGTATCTCAAGGGCTGCAGCTTCGTTGATATCTACACCGGCTCCCCCATTCCCGAGGGACACAAGTCCGTCACCTTCGCTCTTACTCTCCGCGCTGACGATGAAACTCTCACCGCCGAGCACGCCGAGGAGACTATGAAGAGCATTCTCGCCGCTTTGGAAAAAGTTCACGGCGCAGTCATCCGCTAATCAAAAAAGGGCGTGGCTATACACGCCCTTTTTGTTTTCAAAGGAGTTTTCTTATGGGTCACATTCCCTCCGCCGCCACCGCGGATATCGAGCTTCTCTCTTTCGAGGAGGCTCTCTCCTCCGCCCTTCTCCCCAATGATGAATATGATATTTCCAAATGGCTCTATGTTCCGAACCATTACTCGGATTACCGTTACATACTGGGTACAAAAGGTTCCAAGCCCCTTATATGCGTTGGCATAAACCCCTCCACCGCAGCCCCGGGTGATTTGGACAACACCCTTAAAAGCGTTGAGCGGGTTGCTCTCCACAATGGCTACGACAGCTTCATTATGTTCAATGTCTATGCCCAGAGAGCCACTAACCCCGATGACATGGAGAAAGAACTCAACGAAAGCCTCCACAGAGAGAATATGCGGGCATTCGAGTATGCCCTTGCTCTCTCCGCAGATACCGCTCCTTCCATATGGGCCGCGTGGGGGACAATAATCGAAAAGCGCAGCTATCTTGTTGACTGCGTGAGAGATATGATAAGCCTCGGCGAAAAATACGGAGCGAACTGGTACAGCGCCGGAAAGCGCAGCAAAGCCGGTCATCCCCATCATCCTCTTTATCTGAAAAAGGACAGTATTCTTGAAGATTTTTCCGTAAGTGATTACCTGGACTGCCTGTAAAAATGCACACTTTGCCGAAGCGGGTCGATGTTGAAAACTGAACGGAAATTTTACGAAATTGTCGCAATAAAACACTTTACACCAACAAAATTTTTGTTATAATGTATGTGAAAAGAAGTTAAAACCACTATATGTGTTATTGTGTCTGCCTGAATATTACGAGAGGGAGGAGTAAAACATGGAAGACATCACCAGAAGATTCACAGCGATTGACAACAAGACCGAGATAAAAGAGATACTGTCTTCTGTTTATAATTCTCTTCTTGTTAAAGGCTATAACCCCATAAACCAGATAGTCGGCTACATTCTCTCTGAGGATCCCACCTATATCACAAATTACAACAAGGCCCGCGCTCTCATCACCCGCATCGACCGCGATGAGCTGCTTCAGGAACTGGTCCTCAGCTATCTGGGTAAATAAAATCCACATATAAAAATCAAACGGATGGAGAAAATTTCTCCATCCGTTTTTTGTTATATAAGTTTTTTAATATCATCTGCCCTGCCCATAACAACCAGGTGTTCATCTGCAGAAATAATATGCTCATTTCCAATATTCGGTTCAAATACTCTGTCCTTCCTCAGTCCCAAAGGCCTCAGCGGAAGGGCAGAAACCCTCTTCCCTATCCACTTATTACCGACCAATATCTCATAAATATAGTATTCACCATAAAGAGGGATACAGTGGAAAATACTATCGCTGCTCTCGCTGACAGCAATGGTTTCGGCAGCATCACGCTCGGGATATATTACCTCATCAGCACCGTTTCTGAGAAGGAATTTAGCGTGAATATCATTATCTGCTTTGCTGATAACCTTTCTTGCACCCAGTTCCTTAAGAAGACTGGTAATTTGCAGGCTGCTCTGGAAATCGCCGCTGAGGCACACGAAACAGACGTCAAAGCTCTCAACATCGAAGGAGCGCAGAACATCATCATCGCTGCAATCGCCGACCTTGGCGCTTACGGAATACTTAAGCGCATCCTCAAGAGCACGCTCTTCCTTGTCTGCTATCATAACTTCGCCCTTATGCTTATAAAGCTCCCGGCAAAGATGATGTCCAAAGGAATTAAGACCGATTATAAGAAAAGATTTCATAGTTAATTTCCTTTCTTAACCAATAGTTATTTTTTCAACGGGATGGCGGACAGGAGGGCTCATCCGCTTCTCAAGAAGGGCGATACCGAAAGAAACACTGCCCAGCCTACCGAGAAACATAAGGGCGATGACCACCCATTGGGAGGCTGCAGTGAGTTCCCTGATAAGCCCTGTGCTAATGCCCGCAGTTCCCAAAGCGGACACCATCTCAAACAAAACTCTGTCCAAAGCAAGTTCCGGTTGGAGGGCGCAGACAATAAAGCAGCCTGTGAAAATAAGTGCCAAATTGATGCAAACGATTGCAACAGCCTTATTCACCGCATCGTCTTCTATTCTCCGACCAAAAATGCTGACACCGCGCTCACGACGAATGCGGCTGAAAGCATGGCTCAAAATTACCACCACAGTGGTGGTCTTGACGCCGCCGGATGCTGAGCCGGGAGAGCCGCCCACGAACATCAGGAGCATGAGCAAAAGGCGCCCGCCGCTGCTTAGAGCTGCGGCATCGGTACTCATAAAACCGGCATTACGGCTTGTGACGGAAGCAAACAGAGCTGTAAGGAGCTTTTCGCCCCCACTCATACCCGTCTGAACTCCATCGGATTCAAACAGCCAAAATAGCACAGCGCCCCCAAGGATAAAAATCGCACTGGAAGTCAAAACAATCTTGCTTTGAAGACTGAACAGCCTGAAACGGAAACCCTTTTGATATATATCCCCCAAAACAAGGAAGCCCAGGCCTCCGAGGATTATCAGGCTCATCAATATTATGTTAACATACCAGTCGCCGCTGAAGGCACTCACAGACCCGCTGCTACCCGCATTTCCCATGAGATCAAAGCCCGCATTGCAGAAAGCTGAAACCGAGTGGAAAAGTCCGTACCACAGCCCACGACCAAAGCCAAAGGCGGGAACAAAACGTATAGCCAGGAGCAGCGCGCCTGCAGCCTCGGCAAAGGCAGTTATGATCAGCAGCTGCTTCAAAAGTCTCATAATTCCGCCAACATGGGTACTATTGAGGCTTTCAACCATGACTTCACGCTGACGCAAACCAATACGCCTGCGAATGAGCATGAAAAACATGGTGGCGATGGTCATAACACCAAGACCGCCCACCTGAAACAGGATCAAAATAACTACATGGCCAAAATCCGACCAGAATGTAAGAGTATCCTGAAGAGTGAAGCCTGTAACCGTGGCGGCAGATACTGCGGTGAAAAAGGCCATGCCAAGGCTCGCCCTCTCCCCCGCTCGGGTGGCAAAAGGTAAACTCAAAAGCACCGTTCCCACGGCTATAAGTATCAGAAATCCCAGGGCTATAATCTGCACATGGGAAAGCTTCAGCTTCAGTTTGTTCATATTATGTCAACCAACTATCACTTTTTCCAGACCTGAGGAACCATAAGAACAAGTATGGGATATATCTCAAGTCGTCCAATAAGCATGGAGATACTAAGAATTATTTTGGAGAAATAGGAGAATGCGCTGTAATTCATCACCGCACCAACACCGTCCATACCGGGGCCCACATTATTTATGCAGGCGGCAACGGCGGTGAAATTGGTTTCCATGGAAAATCCGTCTACGGTTATAAGGAGGGTTGTAATCGCAAAAATAAGGAAATAGATGAGATAATAGCTGCCAACAGCGTTGACCGTATCATCTTCAAGTATCTCTCCGTCCATATAGACCATTTTTACTGCGCGGGGATGAAAGGCCTTATATATGGCGCGCCTGGCAGATTTCAGAAGTACTGCAACGCGCACCACCTTGCTTCCGCCTCCGGTACTTCCCGCGCAGGCGCCAATGAACATAAGCAGTACAAGGAGTGTTCTGCTTATCTGGGGCCATTGGTCAAAGTCTACCGTGCAGAAACCTGTGGTACTGATGATAGAGGCCACCTGGAAAGCACTGTGGCGGATATTGTCTCCCAAATTATCAAAGCAGCCAAAGGTATTTATGGCAATAATAACTGTTGCACCCACAACAATGAATGCAAAGGCTCTGAGCTCCTCGTCTCTGATTACCTTGCGGAACTGGCGCAGGAGCAGCAGGAAATAGATGTTGAAGTTCACTGAAAACAGCAGCATAAACACAGTGACCACCCACTGTGTATAGGCGCTGTATGAAGCGATGGAATCGTTTTTAATAGCGAAGCCGCCGGTACCGGCAGTACCGAAAGCAATAGTGACAGAGTCGAAAAGGGGAACTTTGCCGATGAGAAGAAGGATAGTCTCCAGCACTGTCAGCACGATATAGATCGCATACAGTATGCCGGCGCTGCGCTTCATGCGGGGCACCAGCTTTGCGATCTTTATACCGGGGCTCTCGGCGCGGAGAAGGTGCATACCCTCGCCGCCGTCCTTTTCCGTCAGTGGACTGAGAGCCAAAACAAAGACAAGAACGCCCATACCTCCCAGCCAGTGGGTAAAGCTGCGCCAATAGAGTATACCCATGGGCAGACTTTCTATTTCACCGAGAATGGTGGCGCCTGTGGTAGTGAAGCCGGAAATGGTCTCAAAAATGCAGTCAATATAGTTGGGTATCGCTCCGCTGATGCAGAAAGGCAGCGCACCGAAGAGTGAAACAACTATCCATGCAAGACCAACGGTCACAAGGCCTTCCCTTGCATGGAAGTCCCTTCTGCCGGTCTTTTTAAGGGCAAATGGCACACTTACAACGGCCATAAGCACCATAGTGGCAGCAAAGGCCACAGCGGAACTGCTTTCTCCCTTGGCCGCAGATATGATCAGAGCCGGCAGCATAAAGACCGCCTCAACTCCAACTATCTTGGCGATGATATTTATGATCATCCAATAATTCATATTTTAAGCCTCAGTTACAAAAATATCGTTCAGGTCCAGAATAACTCTGTCCGCAGAGTTGATAACAATCACGGTGTCGCCTTCCTCAAAGCTGTCAAAGCCGCCGGGAACAATGGCCTTGCCCATACGGTTTATACAGGCAACAAGTATGTTGGGCTTGAATTTTATATCCTTGAGCATAACTCCCAGATGACGACAGGAGGCGGTTACATCAAATTCAAGAGCATCAACACGGCCATCCACCAAATGATGAAGGGTGAGAACAGAACTGTCTCCTGTGTTCTGCATGGCACGGACATAGCCCACGATGGCATCGGCGCAGAGCTTTTTGGGGCTTACAAGGCGGCTGACGCCTTTATCAGCCATAAGAGCTCCGTATTCGCTTCTGTTGACCTTGGTAATTACCTGAGGAACTCCGATATGGCTCAAATACATTGAGAGGATAAGGTTTTCCTCGTCTATGTTAGTAAGTGTGGCAATAGCATCCATATGTTCAGCGTGCTCGCTTTTCAGAACGTCCTCGCTGGAGCCGTCGGCACAAACCACCTCAGCATCGGGGTATTTCATGGCGAACATAGCGGCCTTATCGGGATTGCTCTCCAGCACCTTAACTCTGGAGCCCGACTTAAGGAGCAGATAAGTGAGATAATCGGCAACCTTGCTTCCGCCGATAAGCATGATGTTCTTAGCCTTCTTCAGTTTGAGACCGGTGACTCTGAGTATTTTGGCTATCTCGGTAATCGTGCCGCAGATGGACACCTTGTCCCCTGCCTTCAGCACAAAGCCGCCGTCAGGTACGATGACCTTGCCCTCCCGCTTTACTGCACATACCAGAGCCTTGCAGCGAAGACGCTTGGAGAACTCAAAAAGCTGAATGCCGTCCAGAATACTGCCGGGCTTAGGCTCAATCTCAACGATCTCAACGCGGCTCTTGGGAAAACTGTCGCGGCGGAGAACACCGGGAATCTCCAGCAGAGAAAAGATTTCACGGGCGGCGTTGAGCTCGGGATTTATGGTCATGGAAAGACCCAGCTCGTCCTTGAGATAATACATCTGCTCGGCATAGGCCGGAGTGCGTACACGGGCAATTGTGTTTCCGCAACCCAGCTTGCGGGCGAATATGCAGCAGAGGATGTTCAGCTCGTCCTGAGCGGTGCAGGCAATAAGCAAATCCGCGCTTGCAGCCTCCGCAGCATTGAGCACATCAAGATTGGCTCCGTTGCCACATATGGCCATAACGTCCAGACTGTTATTTATCTCCTCCACAACATTCTTATCGCTGTCCACAACTATAATATCGTGTCCCTCACGGGTGAGCTGGCGAACAATGGCATAGCCGACCTTTCCTCCGCCTATCAAAACTATTCTCATATAGCAAGCCTCCGGGTAAAATAATTCAATATATTTTACACCTTTTTTCCTGGGATTACAATGCTTTTAACGCTTCCCCAGGGCGTAAAATACATTATATTCCGTCAATCAATCATTTAAAGTCCCAGGTATTGTAATTTTGATGCATTTTTGTTATATTATTAGATTGTTGAATTATGTATTGAAAGGAGGCACCGGAATGGAGGCGCTTTCTCATTTTCTTCTTAATATCTCTAAATGGATACTGCCTTTGCTGAGCTTATGGCTGCTTCTCCGATGCGTCCGAAGCATGCTTCAGCAGAAATATAAGCCCGAAATCTGGGCCTATCTTGAAGACGCCAATGGCAAGCTTTATCCCATCTCCCACTGGGAATGCCTTATCGGCCGCAGCAGAAGCTGCGACATAGTTCTTCACTCCCTTGCCACCGCCAGAACCCACGCAAGCCTTATCCGCTCCGGCAACGGGAAATGGAAGCTTTATGACCTCGACTCCAAGGTTGGCAGCCTCGCAAACAGCGTTGAGGACAACGGCGAGGGCATAAATGTAAATGACGGGGATATTCTCTCTTTCGGCGATGTTTCCTTCATTTTCCACGATCTCACCGAGGCGCAGCTGGCTGCCGTTGAGTCCCAGCGCAATGCCCCCGGACGGGTCAGTCCCGCACTGAGTATGCTCATCCTCACAACCATTCAGGGTCTCCTGGCTCTGCAGTTTTGCTTTACGGACAACAAGGAATATATTTTTGAAATTGTTCTCGGCTTTGCCGCCATTGCCGCGGTTGGCTGGTTTTACTATCTCATTATGCGAGCGTTTGACCGTGTGGGCTTCGAGGTTGAGACCATCGCTCTTTTCCTCTCCACCCTCGGCATTGCGGTTGTTGCCACTTCCTCCCCCGAATATATGCTCAAGCAGCTCATTTTGCTCCTTGCCGGCATTGTCTTCTATCTGATACTGGGCTTCTGGCTCCGAGATATCAGAAGAGCAAAAATTATGCGCTGGCCCGTTGCCGTTCTTGCTCTGGGTCTTCTTGCAATAAACCTTGTTGCAGGCGAGACAAGCTATGGCGCAACCAACTGGCTTAGTTTTGGCGGCTTCACTCTCCAGCCCTCCGAATTTGTCAAGATTGCATATATCTATACCGGCACCGCAACTCTCGACCGACTTTTCCGCGGACGAAACCTCTTTATGTTCATCGCATTCTCCGCAGTTTGCGTGGGTGCGCTGGCACTCATGGGTGACTTCGGCACCGCCCTTATATTCTTCTGCACTTTCCTTGTTATATCCTTCCTGCGAAGCGGAAGCTTTGCCACCATTTTCCTCGCCCTTGCAGGCGCAGCCCTTGCGGTTATGCTTGTCCTCACCGTTAAGCCCTATGTTGCCCAGCGTTTCGCAACATGGGGACACATCTGGGACGACCCCTACGGCGCAGGCTGGCAGCAGACCCAGGGTCTTTCCGCAGCTGCTGAAGGCGGTCTCTTCGGCGTTGGCGCAGGTCAGGGCTGGTGCAAAAATCTCTTTGCCGCAAACACGGACATGATTTTCTGCCTTCTCAGCGAGGAATTGGGTCTTATCATGACCCTCATTGCCATGCTGGGTGTTGTCGCTCTCGGTTTCTTTGCCGTTAGAAGCGCAAGCAGCGGACGCAGCAGCTTTTATGTTATCGCAGCCTGCGCCGCCGCAAGCATGATGATGGTGCAGCTGGCTCTCAACTGCTTCGGCTGCGTTGATATTCTCCCCTTTACCGGCGTTACCTTCCCCTTCGTCAGCAAGGGTGGCTCCAGCCTTATTTCCTGCTGGGCCATGATTGCCTTTATAAAGGCCTCCGACACCCGCATGAACGCAAGCTTCTCCGTCAAACGCTCTTACAGCAAGAAGTTCGCTCCCGTTGTTGCCCACCACGAGATACTCTCTCAGCGCTCAGCGGAAGAGGAGTACTATGAGGAAGAGACAGAGGAGGATTGGGACGAATGAAAAAAGTTAAAAACAGATCCTTCTCCGCCCTTATCATAGCCTTTGCCGTTATGTTTGGCATGGTTTTCTACACCGTACGCTATGCCTCCGACGGTGAGGATTGGGCAACCTTCACTGCAGACAGTCAGGTAGTCACAAACGAAGGCAAGCTCATTTCCGGCACAGTTCTGGACAGAAACGGCGTCTTGCTTGCAAAAGCGGATAACAGCAAGCAGGATTATTCCCCCGACCTTCTCACCCGCGTTTCCACCCTCCACGCAGTGGGTGATTTCCCCGGAAATATCGGCACGGGCGCACTCAGCGTTTTTGCCGACCATCTTTCCGGATATAACCCCATTACCGGCATCACCGGCGAGGGCGGAACAGTTAAACTCAGCATAGATTCCCGCATCAATGCCATCGCCTATGAAGCTCTTGCAGGCAGAAAAGGCGCCGTGCTTGTAAGCAACTATGAAACCGGCGAGATTCTCTGTATGGTCTCCGCTCCCTCCTATGACCCCCTTGTGGGTTTTGACAGCGCCGACCCCGCCTACTCAGGCGCTTATCTCAACCGCTGCATTTCCTCCGCCTTCACCCCCGGCTCTGTCTTCAAGCTTGTTTCCACCGCAGCCGCTCTTGAACAAATAGACAACATATATTCCCGACGCTTTTTCTGCGAGGGACAAAGCTATGTCGACGGCTCTGTAATCAACTGCACAGGCATTCACGGTGAGCAAACTATTGAGCAGGCACTTGCAAACAGCTGCAACTGCGCCTTTGCGGAGCTGAGTCTTCTCCTCGGCGGCGACAACCTTGAAAAATATGCTTCCGACTACGGCTTCACCTCCTCCCATTCCCTCAACGGAATTGACACCAAGAAAGGCCGCTTTGAGGCTTTTGACCGCGGTACTCCCGGTCTTGCATGGTCGGGAATCGGTCAGGCAACGGACCTTGTTTGCCCTTACAGCATGCTCCGCTTCACTTCAGCCATCGCTAACGGAGGAACCGCCATTGAAGGCAGCCTGATCTACGGTGAGACCGGCAAAATGAGCACCCTTATTGCTCCCGATACCGCTCAAATTCTTGCGGAAATGATGAGCTATAATGTACATACCGCCTACGGCGCCTGGCTTTTCCCCGGTCTTGATATGTGCGCAAAATCCGGCACCGCCGAGGTTGGCGACGGAAGCAGCCATTCCTGGTTCACGGGCTTTATTACAAATGAAGGTCACCCCTACGCATTTACCGTTATCATTGAAAATGCAGGCGGCGGTCTGCGCAATGCGGGCGCCCTTGCAAACACTGTGCTTCAGGCACTTGTTACGGAGTAACTTAAAATGATAGATATTTCCATCAAGGAACTGAAAAAAGCATATGACGACGGAGTGAACATACTCGACGGCCTCAGCTTCGATGTGCAGGCAGGAGAACATATAGGCATTCTGGGCAGAAACGGCTGCGGAAAGACCACCCTTTTCCGCATACTCTCCGGGGAAATTCACCACGACGACGGTGAGATTTTCATGGCCAAGGGCAAGAGAATCGGCCTTATTTCCCAGATACCCGTCTATCCCGCCCATTACACCACCGAGGACGTTCTCAAAACCGCCCATGACAGAGTTTATGCAATAGGCAGACGCATTGATGAGCTTACTCATATCATGGAAAAAGACCCCTCCGAGGATGTTTTCCGCGAGTATGACCGCCTCACCGCAGACTTTGAGCGTCTCGGGGGCTATGACACAGAGTTTGAGCGCAGCCGTGTTGCCAACGGTCTCGACATCCCTCCCGCTATGCGCGAGCGTCTTTTCAGCCAGCTTTCAGGCGGCGAGAAAACAAGAGTTAACCTCGCCCGCCTCATCCTTGAGGACACGGATATTCTCCTTTTGGACGAGCCCACCAACCATCTTGACCTCCATGCTACCGAATGGCTTGAGGATTATGTAAACCATTTCAAAGGAACAGTTCTTGCGATAAGCCATGACCGCTGGTTTCTCGACACCGTTGCGCAGCGCTGCATTGAGATAGTGGACGGCAAGGCGGAGTTTTATTCCGGAAACTACAGCTTCTTCGTTGAAGAAAAACAGCGCCGCTTCGACGAGATGATGAAAAAATACGAAAAAGATCAAGCCAAGATAAAGCAGCTCACCAAAGCCGCCGAGCAGATGCATCTCTGGGCCTTTATGGGCATGGACAAGCTTCATAAGCGTGCTTTCTCCATGGAAAAGCGCATTGAAAAGCTTCAGAGTTCTCCCAAGCCCAAAACTTCAAAGAAGCTCAATGCCAAATTCTCCTCCAAGGAGTTTTACGGCGACGAGGTGCTGCTCATTAACGGCGTCAGCAAGGCATTCGGAGAGAAAACTCTTTTTTCTGACCTTGAGCTGCTGATAGAAGGTCAGGAGCGCATTGCCCTTATAGGCGACAACGGCACGGGCAAATCCACCTTCATAAAACTCATTATGGGTGAAGAATTTGCAGACAAAGGCTTCATCCGCAAAGGCCCCACCGTCAAGACCGCCTATCTCCCCCAGATCATTCATTTTGACCATCCCCAGCGCACTCTCTATGACACCATGATTTATGACTGCGGCTGCTCCCCTCAGGAAGCCCGCGACAGGCTTGGTCATTTTCTCTTCTCTGGAGAGGATGTTTTCAAAAGCGTCGGCACTCTCTCCGGCGGTGAACAGAGCCGTCTGCGCCTTTGTATGCTTATGCGGGGCGACATCAACTTCCTCATCCTTGACGAGCCTACCAATCATCTTGATATCGCCTCCCGCGAATGGATTGAATCCGCCATACTGGACTATGAAGAGGCTCTGCTTTTCGTAAGCCATGACCGTTGGTTTATTGAAAAGTTCGCCACAAGAATATGGGAGCTTCGTGACGGAAAAATCACCGACTACAGAGGCACTTTCTCCCAATTCCGCGAATTCAAAGCCCGTCAGCAATCCATTCAGTATGCGCAGGCTAAAAAAGAGCCTGTCAAAAAGGAGGCTCCCACTAAAAAGACCAGCCAGAACACAGAAAAGCGTATAGCCCGCATTGAAAAGGACATTGCAAAGCTTGAAGAGCTGATTGCCGAAAAGGATGCGCTCTGCGAGGAGTTTGCCAGCGACTATCAGAAGCTTATGGAAATAGGCGATGAAAGATCGCTCCTCGAGCAGCAGCTTGAAGAGCTTTACCTGCTTTGGGAGGAGCTTAACTCATGAAAAAAGGATTTTACATTGCAGCGGGAATAATTTTGCTCATTGCAGCTTTTCTCCGCTTTGCCCTTATCGGCTATTCTTTCCTTGCCTACTGCCTCATGTGTGCAGCTGCAGTTGTGCTTATCTACGGCTTTTTGATAAGACGCAGAAAAAAGGCTCTGCTGGTAATTCTCTCCGCCCTTCTCTTCCTCGGCTTTTGCCTTTTTGCCTACATGGAAATCCCCGTCATTCTCGATTCCCGCGGTGACAAGGATGTTGATGCGGACTATGTAATAGTCCTCGGCGCGGGAGTTAACGGAAGCAAACCTTCCCTTTCCATGGTAAACAGAATGACTCCCACCATTGAATATTTGGCAAATAACCCCGACTGCATCGCCATACTCACGGGCGGTCAGGGCGAGGGAGAAGACCTCAGCGAGGCGCAGGCCATGTTTGATTATCTCACAGCCCACGGAGTTGATCCCGATAGACTCATTATGGAGGACAAGGCCACTTCCACCGAGGAAAACCTTAAATTCTCCTTCCAGATTATAGGCGAAGAGCTTGAAGAAAGCACCGTTGCCGTTATAAGCAGCGAGTACCATCTCCACCGCGCCAAGACTATGGGAAAATTGCTGGGCAAAGAGCTTTACGGCATTCCCGGACGCACAAGCTATCCCGTTTTAAGGCTCAACTATTTCATCCGCGAAGCCTTCGGCATGGTGCATCTCCGGGTATACGGAATATAACACAAAACCCTTCCTTTTTCGGAAGGGTTTATTTTATTTTCATTGATGTTTACATAAAAGTATGCTATTCTAAAGGGTAGAACAAATATGAGGAGAGTAATCCTATGAGAATGAGAAAAAAGCCCAATCTTCTTCCCAGAATGGAGAAGGCAGGCTCTGCACTTATAAAAGAACCCGAAACTATGCCCGGCAAGTGGAAAGAGAGCTTCCCCGGCTACAAAGAGCTTTGGCTTGAGCTTGGCTGCGGAAAGGGCCGCTTCACTGCGGATACCGCTGAGGCAAATCCCGAGATATTCCTCGTTGCCGTTGAAAAAGTTCCCGATGCAATGGTGGTTGGAATGGAGCGCGTTGTCTCTCGCGGCATTGAAAACGTCCGCTTTATGGACAGAGATGTTGTCCTTCTTCCCGAAATTTTCGCTATGGGCGAGGTTGACAGAGTTTTTGTAAACTTCTGCGACCCCTGGCCCAAGAGCCGCGATGCAAAGCACCGCCTCACCGCCCCCGGCTTCCAGCGCCTTTACGCGGATGTTCTCCCCATCGGCGGCGAGATCCATTTCAAGACCGACAACCTCCCCCTCTTCCAGTGGAGCCTTGAGCAGTTCGCTCTCGAGGGTTGGGACTTGAAGGAGGTCACAAATGACCTGCACGAAAACGGAATTTGCGGCATTATGACCGACTATGAGGCAAAGTTCCACGCAGAGGGCATCAAGATAAACCGACTTGTTGCCGTTAAAACTGCAAGCACCAAAACCACCGCCGACGGCGAGGTTGAAAGACTTCGCAACGCAAGCCTTTCCGACGCCAGAGGCAGACAGGAGAATCAGGAATGAAGTTTATTTCCTGGAATGTAAACGGTCTTCGCGCCGTTGTTAAAAAGGGCTTTGAGGATATTTTTACCTCCTTCGACGCAGACTTTGTATGTCTGCAGGAGACTAAGCTTCAGGAAGGTCAGATTGACCTGAGCTTCCCCGGCTATGAAAGCTACTGGGACTATGCAGAAAAGAAGGGCTATTCAGGCACCGCCATTTATACCCGCCATACTCCCCTCTCCGTCTCCCGCGGAATAGGCATAGCCGAACACGATACCGAGGGCAGAGTTGTCACCCTCGAGTACGAAAGCTTTTATCTGGTATGCGTATACACCCCCAATTCTCAGGACGGACTCAAGCGCCTTGACTACCGCATGAAGTGGGAGGACGCCTTCAGAGCCTATCTGCAGCAGCTTGACAGCAAGAAGACCCTTATCGTATGCGGCGATATGAACGTTGCCCACAACGAGATTGACCTTAAAAATCCCTCTACCAACCATTTCAGCGCAGGCTTTTCCGACGAAGAGCGCGCAAAGTTTACCGAGCTTCTCTCCGCAGGCTTCACCGATTCCTTCCGCCATCTCCATCCCGACACTCGCGATGCTTACAGCTGGTGGAGCTACCGCGCCGCTGCCAGAGAGAGAAATGTAGGTTGGCGCATTGACTATTTCCTTTGCTCCGATCGGGCAGCGGACAACATCAAGGAAGCATATATACTCCCCGAGGTTATGGGCAGCGACCATTGCCCCGTAGGACTTGAGATTGAATTATGATGCAAATTGGCAATATAAAACTTGAAGGAAAGCTTCTTCTTGCCCCCATGGCCGGAGTCAGCGACCTTGCCTTTCGCCATATATGCCGCGAAATGGGTGCGGCAATGGTTTACACCGAAATGGTAAGCGCAAAGGCCCTCACCTATGGCGACAAAAAGACCCGCACACTCCTTGCCTCCATTCCCGAAGACAGACCTCTTGCCGCCCAGATTTTCGGACACGAACCCGAAGTTATGGGCGAAGCTGCCCCCATGGCTGTTGAATACTCGGGGGCAGACATCCTCGACATCAACATGGGCTGTCCTGTGGGAAAAATCGCAGGCAATGGAGACGGCTGCGGACTTATGAAAGACATTGAGCTTGCCCGTAAAATTATCGAAGCCGTTGTGAAAACAGCGGGTGTGCCCGTAACCGTTAAATTCCGCAAGGGCTGGGACAAGGGCAGCGTGAATGCCGTTGAGTTCGGCAAAATGTGTCAGGAAGCCGGCGCCGCCGCAATAACCGTCCACGGAAGGACAAGAGTGCAGATGTACGAAGGTCAGGCCGATTGGGACATAATAAGAGAGGTTAAAAACGCAGTTTCTATTCCCGTCATTGCAAACGGCGATGTTTTTTCAGGCGAGGATGCAGAGCATATCCTCCGTTATACCGGTTGTGACGGGGCTATGATCGGCCGCGGCAGCTTCGGCGACCCCTGGATATTCCGCGACGGAAACGCAGCAATTGCGGGAGAGACTATTCCTCCCCGTCCAAGCATTGCGGAGCGAATGGACACCGTTATGGCTCAGATTGAGCTTTCCGCCCAGATGCGGGGCGAGCGTCTTGCCTGTCTTGAAGCCCGCCGCCATATGGCATGGTATCTCCGCGGAGTTCCCTATTCAGGAGCATATAAAAGCGACATCGTAAAAATTGAAACCCTTGAGGATATGAGAAAGATAGCCAAGCGCATCAAAAGCGAATTGAGGTGAAACTCTGTGAACCGCGATGAGGAAAAAAATATAATACTCAAAGCGCAGAAGGGCGATATTGCTGCTTTTGAAAAGCTGGTAAGCGCCAATGAGGGGTTTGTCTATAACCTCGCCCTCCGCACTCTCGGTAATGAGCAGGACGCGCAGGATGCCGCCCAGGAGGTTTTCATAAAGGTCTGGACCTCCCTTTCATCATTCAGAGGCGAAAGCAAGCTTTCCGTCTGGCTCTACCGCGTCACAAGCAATGTATGCACGGATATTCTCCGCCGCAGAAGAAATGACACAGTAAGTCTCATTATAGAAAACGATGAGGGCGACGAAAATCAGTTTGATATTCCAGACACCGCTCCATCTCCTCAGGAAGCGCTGGAGAAAAAAGAGCGCCAAAGCGCCCTTTCAGCAGCGCTGGAAACTCTTCCCGAGGATTACCGCAGAGCGCTGCTTCTGCGTGAGAGCGGCGGTATGAGCTATGCGGAGATAGCTTCCCTGCTTCATACTGATCTTGGAACGGTTAAATCCCGAATTTTCAGAGCAAGAAAGAAACTTTGCGAAATTCTTTCCGAAGACGGGAACTTTTTTGATAGTTTTCCGTCTAAGGTACGGAAAGGAGGTGAGCAGGTATGATAAGCTGCGAAAAAATTCAGGAAATGATAAGCTCTATGCTGGATGGCGAGCTCAATGATGAAGAGCGCGCCGCGGTTGAAGAGCATATTGCAATGTGTCCGGAATGCGCAGCCATGTATGAGGATTTTTCCGCCCTGAGCATTTCCCTTAAGGAAGAATTTTCTGCCGTTCCTGCCGCTCTCCACGAAAACATTATGAGCGGAGTTAAGGCTAAGCAGAAAAAAGCAAAAATAATTCCCCTTCGCGCTTATCTCAGCGCAGCCGCCTGCCTCGTGCTTGTTGTTGGCGCCGTACTGGCCGTTGGAAACGGTAGAGGCTACGACAAGGCCGTACCCGCCGCACCCGCTGCTCCCGCCGCGCTTGCTGAGCCCGCTGCTCCCGCCGAAGCTGCAGCCCCTATGGCACCGGATATGAATTCTTTCATTTTGGAAAGAAACGAAATCGACTACGGAGTACCTGCTGAGCCAGCCGCACCTGCTGAGCCAGCTGCACCTGCCCCCGTCCCCATGCCCGAGCCCGAAAACGGCGCAGAAGACTCTTTTTCCGCAGAAGAAAACGCCGAAGTTTATTACCCCGGTATGGAAATTGACTGGGCAAGCATAATATACAGCGGCGAAACGGAGTATCTGAGCATTAGCGACATCGCTGCGCTTAGTAAACTTCTTATGGAGAGTCCGGCGGAGATTGAGAGCTCTGCCATTCCCGCAGAGCCCTCTGCCATACTTGAACTTGGCCACGGTCCGTATTTCTCAAACCTGAAGCTTTACTTTATCGGAGAAAGCGTAGTTATTGAGATCGGAGACAGGGTCTATATGGCCACAGGCACTGTGGAAGAATTTCTCAGCATAAAATAATTTATTTGGGGGAACTTTTTAATTCCTCCGCCGTCTAACAGTACGAATATATAATTACACATATTAAGGAGAAAACAAACTAATGAAAAAAATTCTTGCACTCATTCTCGCACTTGTTATGATTATGAGCCTTGCCGCATGCGGCAAGACCCCCGCTGAAGACCCCACTGTTGATCCCGGCAATGAGCCCGCCGCTCCCGGTGAAGGCCCCGAGATGGATATGCCCGCTGTTATGCCCGAAGTAAGCGACACCGACCTTCCCGATGTTGAGCTTCCCGCAACCAGCACCGACATTGCTGACGGCGACAACAAGCCCCTCTCCATCCTCAACACCGTTTGGGCCACCTACGGCGAAGATGAGAAGTTTGCCGCTATGGGCGGTGACTACACCAACAATGTTATGGACGCTCCCGGTGCATGCACCCTCTCCGATGCAGAGGCTCTCGATGCTCTCTTCGGTCTGCCCACCGCTTCCGTTTCTTCCGTAAGCGCTGCTGCATCCCTCATGCACATGATGAACGCCAACACCTTCACCTCTGCCTGCTATGAGCTTGCAGAAGGCGCTGACAGCGCTGCTTTCGCTCAGAGCGTTAAGGAGAACATCCTTGCCCGCCAGTGGATGTGCGGTTTCCCCGAGATTCTCATCGTTGTTGAGGTTGACGGCTGCATCGTTTCCGCTTTCGGTAACGGCGAGATCGTTCAGCTTTTCAAGGACAAGCTTGGCGCTTCCTTCAGCTGCACCGTCCTCGTTGAAGAGCCCATCGCATAAATAACACGCTCCTTTTCTCCGACTGAATTTACAGTCGGAGAAAAGTTTTATCTTAGTTCTTTCGGGAGTTTACAGAAATGCTTTTTTCAAGTATTCCTTTCCTTTATTATTTTCTTCCCTGTGTGCTGATCCTCTACCTGATCGCGCCAAAAAAACTGAAGAATGCCGTGCTGCTTATCTCCAGCCTCTTTTTTTATGCCTGGGGTGAGCCTAAGTATGTCCTTCTTATGGCCGCAAGCATACTTGTGGGTTATGTTGCGGGTCTGCTTATCGACGCAGCGAGGACTAAAAAAAGCAAAAAATGCTGGCTTATCGTCAGCCTTGTCATTTGCCTCGGCTTTCTTGCCTACTTCAAGTATGCAGACTTCTTCATTGAATCCTTTAACGCTCTCACGGGCATAGGCATACCCGCACTTCGTATTGCTCTGCCCATCGGCATAAGCTTCTACACCTTCCAGATCATAAGCTACATCATCGATGTTTACAGAGGCGATACTCCCGTGCAGCGCAACATCATCTCTTTCGCAGCTTATGTAAGCATGTTCCCCCAGCTTATAGCCGGTCCTATTGTGCGCTACAGCAACATTGTTAAGGAAATTGACGACAGAAAAATCACTTTGCATGCTGTATCCGAGGGCGCCCGCCGCTTCATCCTCGGTCTCGGCAAAAAGATTATCATCGCCAATGTTCTCGGCGAGCTTTGCGATGTATTCCTCGCCTCCTCCGAAACAAGCGTTGCCTTCTGCTGGCTTTATGCCCTTGCCTTCACCCTCCATATCTATTTCGACTTCTCCGCTTACAGCGATATGGCAATCGGTCTCGGCAGAATTCTCGGTTTCTCCTTCCCCGAGAACTTCAACTATCCCTTCATTTCCCGCTCCATCACCGAGTTCTGGCGCCGTTGGCATATGAGTCTCGGCAGCTGGTTCCGTGACTATGTGTACATTCCATTGGGCGGCAACCGCTGCAGCAAAGCCCGCCAGATGTTCAACATCTTCGTTGTGTGGATGCTGACAGGTCTTTGGCACGGCGCTGCATGGAACTTTGTTGTATGGGGCGTGTTCTTCGGAATTCTGCTCCTTATCGAAAAGCTATGGCTTCTCAAGAAACTTGAACATCTTCGCGGCATCCGACATGTCTATGTAATGATAATGGTTATGCTCTCCTTCGTAATGTTCAACGCATCCGGAGTGACCGACGGCTTCAGAGTTATCGGCGGTATGTTCGGTGGGGCTGACAGGTTCATAAATGAGGAATTTTTCTACTACCTCCGCAGCTACGCCGTCACCCTCATAATTGCTGTTATCGGCGCAACTCCCCTTGTGAAAAAAGCTGTTTTGGCTCTCCGTCAGCGCAAATGGGCAGAGAATATAATAAGCGTTATCGAGCCTATTGCTCTTGCAGCTATTTTGCTTGTTTCCACCGCTTATCTCGTGGATGGGTCCTTCAACCCCTTCCTCTATTTCAGATTTTAAGGAGGCAGATAGATGAGCAGCAAAGCAAAAAGAATATATCTTGTCGCCTTCCTTGCAGCAGTATTTTTCGGTCTGAGCGTATTTGCCATCTTCAAAGCGCCCGATGAATATTCTCTTTCCGAGCGCCGCAAGCTGGAGCAAATGCCCGAGATAAGCAGCAAGACAATTTTCAACGGCCGTTTTATGGAGGATTTTGAGGACTACAGCCTTGATCAGTTTCCCCTTCGCGATACCTTTCGTTCCCTCAAGGCCTTTACCTCCCTTAAAATAATGGGTCAGACAGACTCCAACGGACTTTATATCCATAATGACTCCGTTGCGAAAAAAGAGTACCCCCTCAACCGTGATTCTCTCGATTATGCTTCCACGGTGTTTTCCGGTCTTTATGACAGATTCCTTGCAGGCAAGACAGATAAAATCGGCTTCGTGATCGTCCCCGATAAGAACTACTATCTGGCTGAAGATGCAGGAATGCTACACATGGACTATGATGAATTCTACTCCACGCTGGAGGCCTCCACCTCTCATTTCGCAGAGCATATAGATATTCGCGATCTTTTGAATATCGACGATTATTATCTCACCGATACCCACTGGAGGCAGGAACGTATCCTCCCCGCCGCCCGGGAAATAGCAGCTGCTTTCGGCAACATGCTCCCCGATAAATACGAGGAGGTTCTTGTTGATGAGCCCTTCAAGGGAGTATATTTCAGCCAGCTTGGTCTGAAGCTTGACACCGAGGAGCTTTACTACCTCACAAACGATATAATTGAAAGCTACTCTGTTTTCAACTATGAAAGCAACAAGTCCATCCCCGTTTATGACACCGCTCTTGCCGCAGGAGCAGACCCTTACGAGATGTTCCTCTCCGGCCCTCTGAGCCTTGTCACCATTGAAAATCCCTCTGTGAACACTCAAAAAGAACTTATTATCTTCCGCGACAGCTTTGGAAGCGCCATCGCTCCCCTTCTCGCTCAAAGCTATGCCAAAACCACAGTAATAGATGTGCGCTATATTCAGCCCATGATCCTCGGCAACTTTGTTGATTTTGAAAACGCCGATGTTCTCTTCCTCTACAGCAGCATGGTTCTAAATAATTCCACCACCCTCAAGATGAGCTAAAACCATGCCATTGGACAGGTGTTTATAAAACAGTTAACCGACCTATGATCATTCCATCATAGGTCGGTTAACTATTTACTTTGTTGGGGCAGTAGCCCCCAAGGCGTCCCTTATCTGTTCAATAAATAGGAATTTGTCACTTTGCTGACTTCTTTGTTTTAACTCCAAGAATTGCCAAAAGGAAACCTACACTAATGGTCCAAAACACCCCAAACAACCCTATATTTACAGAGTTTGACGGGGATGCGTATTCATGTACGAAGCCTAATCTGTTTCCGAAAATACAGAGAACAAGAAAAATCATAGCAATAATCATGCTCATAACATTGCCAACAAAAAGTGCTATGATTCTTTTATCTCTTTTTAGCACCCAACAACCAATAATAAGTTCCAATAAGCTGACGACGCCCACCCCACCAATAAACATAGGGATTACTTCTGCTTCAAATAACATAGAAACGCACCTCCAAATTCAGGTTTATCTATCTGATTGATTGCATATTATCACATAAATGCACAGTATACAAGAACAGGCACAACAGCTTAAACTGTTGTGCCTGTTGACTTTTTTGATCATAACCCATTCGTTACGGGACTTTTTTCAGTTCCTTTACTTAAGCATTCCTTCAAAGGTTGCGAAGGCAGCTTCGCTGTCCTCTGCGCTGAGAATGCAATACATAACATAGTCACCCAGAACTTCATAGGAAGCATCTTCAACCTTATACTTTTCTTCAGGCATATATTCATCCATCCAGCTCTTAAGCTTAAGATCCAGATATGCCTGAACGGTCTTTTCCACATCGGCAACGCTCATTTCCTCGCCGGCCTTGAGGATGCCGTACTCATCGACATTTGCTCCGTAAACATTAACCATAACGGTGTAGTCTCCAAAGAGGGCTGCATCGGTCTTCATCCAGCCTCTGAACCAGTTGGTCTCAACTGCAGAGAGGGAATCAGTCTTGCCGATTTTATCGGCAACAGCTGCTGCGATGTCGGCAGCGGGAACATTCTTGGTCTCGGTCTTGCCGCCGCAGGCGCAAAGGGTGGAGGCCAGAGCTGCCACTATAAGAATAAGTGCGATAATCTTAGTAATCTTTTTCATATTTTCACTCTCTCATTTCTCAGTTATATGCGTGGGTGCGGATATACTGCATAACGATGCCGAAGGTTTCACCACTGAGGTGGATACCGTCGCCATTATGGCTTGCTTCGGGAAGGGTGCCATTTTCGCTTACCAGCACCTCGTAGGTGTTCAGATACTTGCAGCCGGTCTGGTCTGCAATCTTCTTTATCCAGGTGTTTGCAGTTGCAATCTTCTCGTTGCTGATAGAACCAATGTGCTGGTAGCTGCTGGCAACGGGGTAGATAGAGTTGAGGATTATCTTGGTATTGGGGCTGACTTCGCGAACGCTCTCGATAAGAGCGGTGTACTCATCAATGAACCACTGCTCATCCATGAAGGATACGCCGTTTACGCCCAGAGTCATAAGCAGTATCTCAGGCTGGGAAAGGCGGGCAGCTTCCTTGATGGTGATTTCTCCGCCGGATTCGGGATAAACGATGGTTGCGGTGCTCTGGTTGGAAAGGGTTAGAGTGCCGCTGGCAGGAGTCCAAATCTGGCTGGGAGGACAGAGATCGCTGTAGCCCTGTCTGTAATAGTAGCCTATACCGTAGGTGGTGGAGTCACCAAGGAAAATTAACTTATCCAGATACTCTCTGCCTGCATCCTCGGTTTCACCAAGGAGGAAGGAGGGAACGCTGGGATCCGGGGTGTTGATAACTTCGGGAGTCTGGGGATCTTCACCCTCAGTGGGATCACCCACAGGAATCAGGGGATCGGTGAGATCGTCGGGCTCTCCACCCTGCTGATTCTCTTTGTCCTTATCCTTATCCTTGTCCTTATCCTTGTCCTTGCCGAAATCATCGTTCATCTCACTGGTGAACTCATCGGGTCCTTTATACTTGGTGCAGGAAGTGAAAAACACTGCGAAAAGGCTGAGGATGATGCAGAGAATAATCGCACCCTTCCAGGCAGTATTAGCTCTTGCTTTCCTTTTTTTCATATCATTACTCCTAAATTTATTATATATATTTTTATCAAAAATCAGGATTACAACTATATATAATAACAGTTTATGCATCAGATTTCCATAGCTTTTTTCAAATAATCTTAAAAAAGCAAAAAAAGTTCGCATCAAATCGATGCGAACTTTTTTAATTATTGAATTATTCCTCAGCTGCAGCCTTGGCTTCTTCGATAACCTTCTGCTGAACGTTGCCGGGAGCCTCTTCGTAGCGGATGAACTTGCAGGAGAAGCTGCCGCGTCCCTGAGTCATGGAACGAAGGTCGATGGTGTAAGAGCTCATCTCAGCCATGGGAACTTCAGCTTCAACGATCTGCATACCGTCTTCAGCGTTCATACCGAGAACGGTACCGCGGCGCTTGGAGGAGATGTCAGCCATGATGTCACCCAGGTTTGCATCGGGAATGGTAACCTTCAGCAGGCCGATGGGCTCCATGATGGTGGGCTTAGCCTTGGGAATACCATCCTGGTATGCAAGGCGGGCAGCGGTCTGGAATGCCATATCGTTGGAGTCAACGGGATGGTAAGAGCCATCATAGAGGGTAGCCTTCAGGCCGACAAGGGGATAGCCGGCGAGAACGCCCTTCTGAACTGCGTTGCGCAGACCCTTTTCAACGGAGGGGAAGAAGTTTCTGGGAACGGAGCCGCCGAAAACTTCCTCAGCAAAGATGAGGTCATCCTGCTCGTCCTGGGGCTCGAAGCGAACCCAAACGTCACCGAACTGACCGGAACCGCCGGACTGCTTCTTGTGACGGCCGTGAGCCTCAACGCGACCCTTGATCTTCTCGCGGTAAGCAACACGTGCGGGATGGAGCTCGGTGTCAACACCGAAGCGGGACTTCAGCTTGGCGCAGAGAACGTCAACCTGGATATCACCGGCGCCGGAGATAACCATCTGGTGGGTCTCAGCGTTGTTAACGAGAGTGAAGGAAATGTCTTCCTCGTTCAGTCTTGCAAGACCGCCGGCGACCTTGTCGTCCTGACCCTTGGTCTTGGGAGAAATAGCCATGGAGTAGCAGGGCTCTGCCAGCTCGATAGCGGGATACTCAACCTCGTGCTTGGGGTCGCAAACAGTATCACCGGTCTTCCACTCCATCTTACCGACGGCAACGATGTCACCGCAGCAAGCTTCCTTAACTTCAACGTTCTTCTTGCCGGTCATGGTATAGAGACGGCCCAGCTTATCGGTGGAAGAAGAGCGAACATTGCGGAGAGAAAGGTCAGCGGTGATCTTGCCGCTCATAACCTTAACGAAGGAGTACTTACCGAACTGATCGGAAACGGTCTTGAATACGAAACCGGAAACGGGGGCGGAAGGATCGATGCCTTCAACCTCGGAGGGAGCGGGAACGTAGTCAACGATAGCCTGGAGAACAGCCTGAGTGCCAATGCAGTCAAGAGCATTGGAAGCGAGAACGGGGACAACGCTGCGATCCTTCAGACCGGCCTTGATACCGCGGACGATCTGAGCCTCATCAAGCATCATTTCCTCGAAGTAGATCTCCATAAGCTCTTCGTCAGCGCCTGCGGCAGCTTCCATAAGAGTCTCGCGGAGGGACTCAACCATATCAGCATCTGCTGCGGGGACGGGAATCTTGGTGGTCTTGTTGCCCTTGGTCTGATATGCCACATTGTGTACGAGGTCGATAACGCCGGTACCGTCGCTCATGGGAGCGGTAACAGCGCAGACGATGGAACCGTACTTTTCCTGCAGAGCGGAAAGAACGCCGGCATAATCGCCGTTTTCTTCGCCGGTCTTGGAAATGCAGAACATGGTGGGCATATCGGCAGCCTTGAGAAGCTTCCAGTTACGCTCTGCGCCGACGGAAATGCCGTCCTTGGCGGTTACGAGGATAATAGCGGTCTCAACAGCGCGGACAGCAGCAGCAACGTCTCCTGCGAAGTCGAAGTAGCCGGGGCAGTCAAGAACGTTAATCTTGCAGCCGCCGAACTCAACGGGAGCAACGGAGGTAGCGATGGTTATCTGGCGCTTGATCTCTTCGGGATCATAGTCGCAGACAGTGTTGCCATCGGTAACCTTGCCCTGACGGTCAACTGCACCGGTAGCAAACAGCATGCTCTCTGCAAGAGTGGTTTTACCGCTGTTGCCATGGCCAAGAAGGCATACATTGCGGATTTTGTTGGTTTCGTAGCTCATTTGGATTTTCTCTCCTTGTGTAGCAAATTTGTTGCTTCAGTTTCATCTATGAAAAAATGTTTTTTCGTCACAACGGATAAATTATACACCAATCAAATGGCATTGGCAATATCATTTTTACCAAAAATACCGATTATCTTTGCAGCCAAATTCCAATCAGAATGTTGGGAATAAGCCATATAAGCATTATCAGCGCTGCAAGGGCTGCATTGGCAGGGCCGAATGCACCAAACCAGGACGCAAAAAACATTCCCAAAACACCGATAACACTGCCTGCTGCGGCAATTATAACGGAGACCATAACCGCATAATAGAGGTTCTTGCCTCTTTTGCTTATCTCTGCCACAGGTACCATACCCTCTTTGGAAATAACGGCGGAAACCGGCAGGTCCGCAGAGGCTTCAATGCCGGAAATCCGGTATCTCTCGGGATAAGAGGGGAGATTGAAGCCGTCTCCGTTGACATGGAACTTATTTCGAAGGGCATCGGGAGTCATGTTAAAGTCCCTCAGGGCGAATATAACATCGCATTTGGAACGAAGAAGCACTCCCAATGCATCCTGCACGGAGGGCAGAGGCTTATAATCAATGTCAAAAAGTCCGGAAAGCTCTCCGCTTATTGCAGTGAAAACGGTGTTGCGGTTTGCAAGTCTACGGGGAACACGAATTCCCATAAGGTTCATAAATCCCGCATTTCCCACCATAACATTTTCACCGTTGACAACAGCGGTAAGACCGCCTCCATCATGGGGAGCAAAGTTTTCAACGCGGCAAAGAACATAGCCGTTTCTTTTTATAAGGTCGGTAAAAGCTGCGCTAAGTCCGCTTCCCGAGGCGGCAATAACACTTCCGGTATAGGAAATTACCTTGTCCGGATCTGCGTTCTGCAAAACACGGATGCCGCTGACGCTGACACTGTCATTGGGGAAGATGTCCTTGTCGATTATAACAACACCATAGCTCTTTCCAACATCGCGGATGCCGGGCCAGCCGGAAATCGCTGCGCCCACTCCGAAAAGTTTGTTGGCAACTATAGAGAAGGGATGTGCAAAACATATTCCACCGGAAAAAACAGCAGAACAGGCAAGCATAGTGGAAAGACTGTGGACAAAGGTATCGGAGCCGTTTCTCACGAAGGCTGTAAGGGCGCTGAAAATCACAGCCGCAACAATGAGCAGAGGGCTCATAATACCGTATACATATTCTGCAAGATCAGCCTGTTCGCTGCGGCGGACAAAGCCCTTTATTCCGCCCTGTTTCTTGCAAAGAGCAGTACCCTTTCCGGATATTCCTTTCTCCGCTCCGACGCCGACTGCCTCCTTGCTTCGGGCTATTCTGAAGCCGTTGCGCATACCCTTGCAGGTGAAGTAGCTTCCCCATATTGCAAAGCACATGGATGTTGCAGCTACGGCGCAGAAAGGAAGTCCCATGGCGGCGCTGCGGCTGGAAAACATTATAGCAGCATCCGCAAGAGCGCTTATGCAGGAAAGAGACACCAGCGTCTCATAGCCGGGATGACCTCTGAACAGGTTTATAATACCTGCCACAAATATGTCCAGTCCGCAAACCATGACGGTCAGAAGCATTATAAGCAGAGTCAAGGAAGCGCCTGCAGGTCCTTTCATTGCTCCGAACAGGGGCAGGAAGGAATATGCGGCGAAGGTGAAATAAAGCATCACCACGCAAACTGCTGTGGCAGCCTTGGCTCTGAAGCGAATATTTTTCACCTGCTCTGAATAATGCTTTGCGGCATCGGCGGCGCTCATCTCGGGTGCGGTGAAATCCTCATCGGCAACGGTGGGTATCTGTCCGTCGGCCTTCACTCTGCGGCTTCGCTTATCGGTCATAAGAGCCAGAAGGGCTACGAAGGGAGAAACAGAGCCTTTGCCAGCTTTGCTGCTTCCTTTTTTCTTCTTTTTGCCACGCTTACTATCCTTCTGCACAAGGGGAGGCTCATCACCGGTAAAATCATCACCGAGCTCAAAGTCTATAGCGGCAGAGGCATAGCTCTCGCGCTCATCGCTGTCCACAAGCTGACGGATCTCATATTCCGAAAGAGCTTCGCTCTCGCGCTCATCAGTCTCCGCCTCGGACTCATCGGCAGAAATGCTCTCGGCTTCATAGCTTTCCTCATAGGACAAGCTCTCCTCAGCGGGACCACTCTCCTCTTCGGGGAAAATTTCAGCCATGCTCTCGTCTATCAGCTCTTCAATGGAGCTTATAGAGCTGTGACCCACATTTTCCTCAAAGGCATCAAGGACTATGCGCTTGCTGCGGTCAGCAATATTTTCCTCTCCGAAATGTCTGGGCGCCGCACCCGTGCGGAATTCATCCAGAATATCATCGAGAGAAAAATCGTCTGCCAATGCAGCGTTCTCTATACTGTTTTTATAAGTTTTTTCTTCCATATTATCTCCGGCAGAAAAATTTTAAAATCAGCTTCAGCCTCTCTGGCGAAGCACCTCATACATCAGTATGCTTGCGGCTGCGGATGCATTGAGAGAGTTGACCTTTCCGTGCATGGGGATGCTTACAAGCACATCGCAGTTTTCTGTGACAAGGCGTCCCATACCGTCGCCCTCGGAGCCGATTACAATGCAGATAGGTCCGGTGAGATTAGTCTCCCACATGCCGGAACTTGCATTTGCTGCGGTGCCGTAAACCCAAAGACCGCGCTCCTTGAGCTCCTTAATGGCTGCGGTCAGGTTGGAAACTCTTGCAACTGCCATGTGCTCAACTGCACCTGCGCTGGTCTTGCCAACAATGGAGGTGAGACCTGCACTGCGGCGCTTGGGAATGATTATTCCGTGGACACCAACGCACTCTGCGGTACGGATTATTGCACCCAGATTATGGGGGTCGGAAATTTCATCGCAAACGATGACGAAGGGAGCTTCTCCCCTCTCCTCAGCTATGCGGAGAATATCATCAATACTGGAGTATTCTCTGACAGCAGCAAGAGCCACAACACCCTGATGGGCATGGGTCACGCTCATGGAATCGAGCTTTCTGCGGTCAGCCTCAACAACAACGATGCCCATCTCGCGGGCACGGGAAGCTATATGACCAAGGGTCTTGTCCACTTCGCCCTTGGCAATATAAATTTTGTCAATATTGCGGCCCGCTCTGAGAGCTTCGGTAACCGCATTGCGACCTTCTATAAGGTCCTCTCTATCGTTTTCAAATGCCATTTCTTATTTCTCCAGATAATTTTTCAGTGCCTCAACGCGGTCAAGCTGCTCCCAGGGAAGAAGAACATCGCTGCGGCCGAAGTGGCCGTAAGCAGCGGTCTGGCGATAGATGGGGCGGCGCAGGCCGAGGTCACGGATAATGGCTGCGGGACGCAGATCGAAGACTGCCTCAACTGCATCTTCAAGCTCGGTGTCGGAATACTTTGCAGTGCCGAAGGTGTCAACGCGGACGCTGACGGGCTTTGCAACGCCGATTGCGTATGCAAGCTGAATCTGGCACTTCTCTGCAAGACCCGCTGCAACAATATTCTTGGCAACCCAGCGGGCTGCATAGGCTGCACTGCGGTCAACCTTGGTGGGGTCCTTTCCGGAGAAGGCGCCGCCGCCGTGGGGAGCGCTGCCGCCATAGGTATCAACAATGATCTTGCGTCCGGTAAGGCCGCTGTCACCCTGAGGACCGCCAACTACGAAGCGTCCGGTGGGGTTTACATAAAACTTGGTGTTCTCATCGATAAGCTCGGCGGGGAGAGTGGGCTTAATAACAAGCTCAATCATATCGCGGCGGATCTGCTCAAGCTCTGCCTCGGGGCCGTGCTGGGTGGAGAGAACAACGGTGTCGATGCGGACAGGCTTATCGTTCTCGTCATATTCAACGGTGACCTGAGTCTTGCCGTCGGGACGGAGATAGCTTACGATGCCCTCCTTGCGGACGCGGGTGAGTTCGAGAGCAAGCTTATGGGCAAGAGAGATGGGCAGGGGCATAAGCTCCTCGGTCTCGGTGCAGGCATAACCGAACATCATGCCCTGGTCACCTGCGCCGTGGTCAAGCTCATCGCTGCCGGACTGCTTAGCCTCAAGGCTCTTGTCAACGCCCATTGCGATGTCGGGAGACTGTTCGTCAATGGAGGTGATAACAGCGCAGGTATCGCAGTCAAAGCCATACTTTGCGCGGTCATAGCCAATATCACGGACTACCTCGCGGACAAGCTTGGGGATATCTACATAGCAGGAGGTGGTGATCTCACCCATGATGTGGACAAGTCCGGTGGTAACGGTGGTCTCGCAGGCAACGCGGGCTGCGGGGTCTTCTGCAAGTATTGCGTCAAGGACAGCGTCGGAGATCTGGTCACAGATCTTATCGGGATGTCCCTCGGTTACGGATTCGGAAGTGAAAACTCTGTTCTTTCTTTTTTCGCTCATAATTAATTACCTCTTTATCGAAATCTTTTTAATTCATTTGGAAATTCTGCTCCCAGGGAAACATAAAAAAAGCACCCTCCGCGGTGCGGGAGAGTTGCTAAGGCTTAGGCATATCATCTCACCCCTTTATCGCTATCAGCAGGACCACCTTACAGCCTTGCTGCAGGTTGGCACGGGGTCGCAGAGCTGATCCTCTCGCCCGTTCTTGATAAATGAAGATATTATCATGCTAAAGCAGGGCTTTTTTAGCCAAACTTCAGCCGATACATTATATACAGAAAATAATTCACTGTCAACCAAAAAACCTTGATTTTTTCCGGATTTTTTATTATTAATAATTTATTCATAGACATCGCCTCCAAAAGGGGGTATCATAGCAATATAAGTTTTACAGGAGTTGATATCATTTGAAATGGTTCAGCAGAAAAGTTGATCTGTTTTGTTATAAGCACCCACGCTTTGGCATAAGCAATCTTATGCTTTATGTAGTCATCGGCAATGTCATCGTATGGCTTTTCGGCATGATGGATAGTTCCGCCACCTTCATAAATCTTTTGAGCTTTTCACCCGCCCATATTCTGCGCGGTCAGGTATGGAGACTGCTCACCTTCTCCCTCATTCCCAATTCCTGGGGGCTTTGGGCGCTTATCTTCTTTTATTTTTACTATCTAATAGGAAAAACCCTAGAAGACAGATGGGGTACCGCCAGATTTAATATCTACTTCTTTACAGGTATACTTCTGACCCTTATCTACGGCTTTATCCTTTACTTCATTACCGGAGTAAGCTACTCCATCACCGCCTATTACATCTATCTTTCAATGTTTTTCTCCTTCGCCGCACTTTTCCCGGACCTGAAGGTTCTGCTCTTTTTCATTATCCCCATTAAGATAAAATGGCTTGCCATTGTGGACGCTGTCATCTTTATTGTTGATATTGTGAAGCTTCCCTTCCCCGTCAATCTCCTTCCCATTGTTGCGGTTCTCAATTTCCTCATTTTCTGCGGCGATGAGCTTTTCTCTTATATCCGCCCCCGCAGACGCAGCCAGCGCAAGGCCGCCGTCAACTTCAAGCGGGAGGTTCAGCGTATAAACTACGAGAAAAAGACCCAGTCCTACACCCGCCGCTGCGAGGTATGCGGACGCACGGATACCAGCCATCCCGAGCTCGAATTTCGTTACTGTTCTCGCTGCACAGGCTACCACTGCTTCTGCATTGACCATATAAATGCCCATCAGCATTTTACGGAATAATAAAATAAATCCCGAACAAAACTGTTCGGGATTTATTTTATTTGCGCTTTAGATTGGAGCTTATTTCCGCAAGAGCCTCAGCTGCTTCCATATCGCAGTTGCAGTTTCTTGCCATATCGCAAAGGCTGACCATTCCCACAAGACGCCCCGAATCAAGAACCGGGATACGCCGCACCTGATCCTCACTCATAATGCGCACAGCGTGCTCAATTTCCTCGAAGGGACCCGTGGTAACAACCCCCCTGCTCATAATATCCTCCACTTTCACTCTCGAAGGGTCACTGTCCAGAGCAATGCAGCGGATTACTATGTCTCTGTCCGTGAGCATTCCTTTAAGCGCGCCCTTTTCATCGCAGACAGGAAGGGCGCCTATATTGCAGCGCTTAAGGAGCTTTGCAGCCGCAGTGATAGGTTCCTGAGGTCCAATGCTCACTACATTATCGGTCATTACATCGCAAATCTTCATTTTTTCCTCCCGAAATAATGGTTATATATCTATTATCGTCGGAAGGACTTATTTTTTATTCATATACCATGAAACTTTTCAAAACATCTCCCGCTGCATCTCCAAAGAGGCTTATGGCTGTCACAGCTTCGGCCAGAGTATTGCCGTTTGTGCCCACCTCAACTATCATGGCTCCCGGGCTGAGATGCTGATTATATCGCTCGCTTTTCACCGCAAGGGGACGGGCAAGACTTGGATAGCGTTCCTCCATAGCCTGCTGTATAAAGAGGGCAAGCCTCATATTTTCCCGCCACTCGGGATGATAAAGTCCGTTTTCTCCCGTTCCCACCAAAAGCATAATCTGGGCGCAGGAGCCCAGAGCCGGCTCCGCCCTTGTCTTATAGGCAGTGTCGCCGCTGCCAATGGCATCGCGGTGCAGATCTATGACAACTGCTATTGAAGGATAGCGCCTCAGATATTTCTCAACAGCTTCACCCGAGCGGGTGTAAGAGCCTGTATAGCTGGGACTGTCATAAAGCTCCCTGTCATGGATAACACCTATTCCTTTGCTCTCCAGAACCTCCGCAAGAACATCACCCACTTTTATAACATTGCGGCTTTTGTCTTCTGTCCTGTATGGGTCGGATTCAATATAGTTATCCCCATCCGTCTGGGTATAGGCCTCACTTCCGTGGGTATGTATTATGAGCACCTGAGGCTCACCTTTCGCAGATGGCAGCACAGGATTTTCAGCCATCAAGGATTCAGCATCTATCTCTATGGAACTGTCATTTCTGATATCCAGCTTTTTTTCAAATACCTGCTTTTCAGCAGCGCTCGGCGTTATTTCTCCAAGACAGAGCGCGAATTCCGATGTTCCTGCTGCAGAAGGCAAAGGCATAATCTCTGCCGAAGATTCTTCACCTTCAATAAAAACCGCCGTCTCTCCTCCGTTATTGCCTTGATGAAGGCTGATGTATCTCATAAGCTCATCAACAAAACTTTCAAGCACGGCACCAGTTCCTGAAATTTGGGCAAAATAGAGGAGCAACACAGATAAAAGCAAAATTAAGAAAAATTTTTTCATCCCACAAGCCCCTTTCACCCCGGTATCGTTCAAGCTTATTTTTGAGATGAAAAAATTATGCAGCCACCCTTTCTTTTTTTCACAAAATGAAGTATAATAGCCCCAGATATAAATTTTACGAGGTGTTCTATGGAATTTGTTTATAACCCCAGAGGCGTCTGCTCCAGACAGTATATATTTGAAATCGACGGAGATACCGTAACAAAAGTAAAAATTATCGGTGGCTGCCCCGGCAACCTTCTTGGCATTTCTTCCCTCATCACAGGTATGAAGATTGATGACATCATCCAGCGTACGCAGGGCATCAGATGCGGTCTTAAACCCACCAGCTGCCCAGATCAGATCGCCAAAGCACTTATCAGCTACAAAAACCAGCTTTAATTCAACTTTTCTCCCCACTTGGAGAAAATCCGTTGACATAATAAATATTATTTCAACCTAATTTGATCAGTTGCGGCAAAGTTCGAGTCTTTTCGAGCTTTGCCGCAACTTTTTGTTTATTTGCACAACGCAATATATAGTCAGTAAGCCCTATTATTACGGTTCATTCACAATATATAGTATGTTTATTTATTTTATTAAAATTATAGTTGTGCATTTTGTGCAAATTTCACCTTGATTTATTTCCGTTGAGTAAAATATAATTATTGCATAAGATGAAATTGCTGTTTTGTTTTTCAGGAGTATTGAAATGAGTAGAAAACGAAAATGCTTGTGTGCTTTTATCCTTGCGTTTATACTGATTTTTTCCTTATGCATCAATGTTTCGGCCATTTCTTTTGAGTCCTATGAAGTGCCCACGCTCATCTCCATCAAGTGCACTAATGTACCCGTATTTTGGAATGGAAAGCATATGGGCTACGCCCTTGAGCGTCATGGCATATTCTATGTTCCCGTAACTGACTTTCTGGAGCTTTTTCTTGGGACACCCTTCAGTCTTGACTATAGCCTTCCCTATTCCGCACTCGTCCTCAGTTCCGATAATTTTAAGTTTTACTGCTATCCCGAGCATGGGTACATTTCTGCAAACGGAAGATATATTCCTCTCGGCGGACTTCCAAGAGAAATCAACGGCAGAGTGTGGTTTCCCATATCATCAATCACCAAACTGATAGGGGCTGAGATGAAAACTGACGAGGCCGGAACTTCCGTCCAAATCAAGTACCGGGCCGGAAGTCCCATCCCAAGTTCATCGGATATATATAACCAATACGATCTTTACTGGCTGAGCCGCGTTATTTTCTCCGAATCCGGCACTCAGCCTCTTGAAGGAATGATTGGCGTTGGCAATGTTGTGCTCAACCGCGTGGCCAGCCCCCGCTTCCCTGACAGCGTATATGAAGTGGTCTTTCAGAAAAACCAGTTTTCCGTTGTGGATTGCGGTATGATTTACCGCGAGCCTGATGAGCGCAGCATCATCGCCGCGAAGCTCTGTCTCGAAGGTGCCGACAGCGTCGGAGACAGCCTTTATTTCATAAACCCCAAACTCTGTAACGGAAGTTGGTTCAGGAACAATCTTACCTTCCGCGAAACGATTGGAGAACACGATTTCTTTGTCTGACACCGCTTGATTTGAGCAAATATTATGTGATATAATATAGGGTAGGAATTTGTTTCCTGCCCTATATTTTATTGTTGGAGAGCGCTATGCTGGAAAAAATTCTTTCCGAAGGCTTCGAGGCCATGGGACTTGTTCCCCACGAAAAATCCATAGAGCATTTCCGCTGCTACTACGAGCTTCTGGAGCAGCGCAATAAGGTTATGAATCTCACCGCCATATACGGCGAGGAGGATTGCGCGCGGCTCCATTTTCTGGACAGCGCAGCCGCCTTGCTGGCTGCTGACATGGCGGGCAAAAGCGTTATTGATGTCGGAACCGGTGCAGGTTTCCCGGGACTTCCCATTAAAATTATGGAGAGCAACATTCAGCTTACCCTTCTGGACAGTCTTGATAAACGCATTAAATTTCTTGCCGAGGTATGCGGCGAAGCCGGCATTGAAGGTGTCCGCCTTGTTCACGGCCGAGCCGAAGAACCCGGTGAAATGCGTGAGAGCTTCGATTTCGCCGTAAGCCGTGCGGTCGCAAGACTCAGTATGCTTTGTGAATTCTGTCTTCCCTATGTGAAGGTTGGCGGAAGCTTCCTCGCTCTCAAAGGACCTGCCGCAGGTGAGGAAATAGACGAGGCCAAAAAGGCCATAAGTCTTCTCGGCGGAAGGCTTGAAAAAATCTTTGAGTATTCCATTCCCGGAACGGAGCTTAAGCATAACATAGTTATTATCCGCAAGGTCTCCCCCACTCCGAAAAAATATCCCCGCCGCTTTGCACTTATAAAGAAAAACCCACTTTAATTTTGCTCTTACTACAGGTGATAATATGAAAAACCTTCCCGAAGTTTTCGGTTCAATGGCCTTTAATGAAAAAGCTATGGCTCAGTACCTCTCCCCCGAGGTATTTGCCGCGCTGAAGCGCGCCATAGTATCCGGCGCGCCCTTGAATATCAGCATCGCCAACGCTGTTGCCAATGGAATGAAGGAATGGGCCGTGGCTCACGGCGCCACTCACTATGCCCATTGGTTCCAGCCCCACACCGGTTATACCTCTGAAAAGCACGACAGCTTCATAAGCCCCGACGGCAATGGCGGAGTTTTGATGGAGTTCTCCGGCAAAGAGCTCATTAAGGGTGAGGCCGACGGTTCCTCCTTCCCCTCCGGCGGTCTTCGCGCCACCTTTGAAGCACGCGGCTACACCGCGTGGGATCCCACCAGCTACGCCTTCATCAAAGACGGTGTGCTTTGCATCCCTACCGCATTCTGCTCCTACGGCGGCCATGCCCTTGACAAAAAGACTCCTCTGCTTCGAAGCATGGACGCTTTGAACACTCAGGCTATGCGTCTTCTCCGCCTTTTCGGAACGGAGTGCGAGCGCGTTATCCCCACAGTTGGTCTTGAACAGGAATATTTTCTTATCGACCACGAGCGCTATGACAGACGTAAGGACCTTATCTATACAGGCCGCACCCTTCTGGGTGCCCGTCCCCCCAAGGGTCAGGAGCTGGACGACCATTACTACGGCTCCATCAAAATACGTATTGCCGCCTTTATGAAGGAGCTGAATGAAGAGCTTTGGAAACTGGGCATACTTGCAAAGACTGAGCACAACGAGGCCGCCCCCGCCCAGCACGAGCTTGCGCCCATTTTCTGCAAGTGCAACATTGCTGTTGACCACAACCAGATAACTATGGAGGTTATGAAAAAGGTTGCTCGCCGCCATAATCTCACCTGCCTTCTCCACGAGAAGCCCTTTGACGGCGTCAACGGCTCCGGCAAGCACAACAACTGGGGTCTGGGCACAGACACGGGCATAAACCTTTTCTCCCCCGGCTCCACCCCTTTGGAAAATGCCCGTTTCCTCACGATGATATGTGCAGTTATCAAAGCTGTTGACGAATACCAGGACCTTCTTCGTTTCTCCGTTGCAGGACCCGGAAACGACTACCGTCTCGGCGGCTACGAGGCTCCTCCCGCAATCATCAGCATGTGCCTCGGTGAGGACCTTGAGAAAATTCTCACCCGCTTCGCCGCAGGAAAAGGCTACGGCAAGCACAAGCAGGAAATGCTCAGGATCGGCGCCGATGCCCTCCCCGGCATCCCCAAGGACACCACCGACCGCAACCGCACCAGCCCCTTTGCCTTCACGGGAAACAAGTTTGAATTTCGCTCTCTGGGAAGCAGCATGTCTGCTTCCGACTGCAACACCGTCCTCAACACCACCGTTGCGGAAAGCTTCAGAGTTTTTGCTGATATTCTCGAAAAAGCACCCGACTTCCAAGCCGCCCTTCAGGAGCTCATCGGCCAGACTATCCGCCGTCACGGCAGAATTATATTCTCCGGAAACGGCTACTCCAACCAGTGGATCGAGGAGGCCGCAAATCGCGGACTGAGCAACTATCCCTCCTCCGCTGAGGCCATCCCCCACGCTCTTGACGAAAAGAATGTTGAGCTTTTGGAGCGTCACGGTGTTCTCAGCCGCACAGAGGTTGCTGCCGTTGTTGAAATTTTGCTTGAAAATTACTGCAAGCAGATAAATATTGAGGCAAATGTTATGAGCGAGATGGTGCGCAGGGATATCCTCCCCGCCGTCATTGAGTATTCCGGTATGATTGCCTCCACCATCGCCGCTAAAAACAGCATTGGCGGCTACCATAAGTTCTGCCACCGCACCGAGACGGAGCTTCTCGACAGCGTATCCACCCTTTGTGATCAGCTTTATGAGCGCTGCGAAAAGCTGGACTGCGCCACCGCAGCCACCGCCGAAATAGAGGATATGGCTCAGCGCGCCCTCAGTTTCCGCAACAAGGTTCTCCCCGCCATGACCCTTGTCCGCGAAAGCTCCGACCGCCTTGAGAGCATGGTCAGCAAAAATGTCTGGCCCTATCCCAGCTACGGCAGCCTTATTTACAGAGTTTAACAGGAGTAAGTATGACAATCGTAGTAATCGGAAATATAATTTCCTTTGTGGGCTGCGCCCTTATGGTTCTCATCGGACTAATCAAGGAAAAACGCCGCATTCTTTACACCCAGTGCATTCAGTTCACTCTTCAGGGCGCTGCCAACCTGATTCTCGGCGGCACCTCGGGTTTTATTGCAAATGTTGTCAGCATTGTCAGAAACCTCGTCTTTTCCAAATGGAAAACCACTATATGGCTCAAAGTCGGATTTATTGTTTTGCAGCTTCTGCTGGCTTTGAGCAGCCTCAGCGAAGGCGCAATCGCCCTCCTTCCCATTGCTTCAACCGTCCTTTTCACATGGTTCATCGACACTAAAAGCGAGGTTAAGCTTAAGATAGTTATAATATCCACCCAGATTCTTTGGGTTATATATGACTTCATCCACCTGAACTATGTTGCAGTATGTTTTGACTGCTTCACTATGATTTCCAACTTCATAGGCATCCTTATGATTACCGGAATTAAAGGCAAAAAGAAATAAGATGCAAATTCTATGCACTTTGTTTCAAAATTGTTCATTATTCTTTCATTGCATCTTCATAATTATGCTTTAGTATAAAGATGCAAACAGGAAAGCCTATCCAAGTTTGCAAAATCTCCTCTCTTCTCTTTTCTTTCTAAAACACTCCAATACGAAAAAAGACCGGATTATCAATCCGGTCTTTTTCATTTATGCCATGGTTTCTGCACCGCAAAGCCTCCCCGCTTTGCAAAGCAGGCATTACACAGTCTGCCTTTATGGTGCAGCGGCAGCGCCGCTCCGCAGCGTGTGCAGAAGCTTATATTGTTTTTGAGATTATGGAGCAATATGCCATTTATAAGCTCCGCCGTGCGCTCGCGCTCTTCATGAAGCTCATCGCTGTCCACGCTGCAGGAAAAGGCCTTGCAGAAGGAGAAATAGAGGTCAAGCTTTCTGTAATAGAGCTCCAGTTCCGGCAATGTATAGCTTCTCTCGCTTTTTTCAGGCAGGCAGGGTCTTTCAGGCTCGTCTCCGCGGAAAAACTGTCTGAGGAAGCTTTTGAAAAGTTCCATAAGCTCCCCATCCGTCTCGTCAAAAGGAATGTTTGCCGCCCGAAGCTCCTGCTCTCTGTCCATAACAAAACCGAACTCACGCATTTTCCCGATGATATGGATATATCGACTCACATCCAGCTTTATATAAGGGTCTACGGTGGGTATGGAATTCCATACCTGAAGAACCTCCAGAATGTCAAAATCCACATCCAGTATCAAATCGGAAAAACCCACAACCGCATGTTCAATGGGTGGGACTTCCCTTTCAAGTCCCCGTCTTATGGCGTTTAGATTTTCCGTTGCACCAACAAAACCCTTATCATACATTCCGTAGCGTCCTGCGCGGCCTGCAATCTGCTGAATTTCTTCCGCCTTAAGCTCTCTTCGCTCCGTGCCGTCAAACTTCTCCGTGTCGGTAAATATAACGCGGCGTATAGGCAGATTAAGACCCATACCTATAGCATCGGTGCTGACAACATATTCCATATCCCCGTTGAGGAAGCCTTCCACCTGTTTTCTTCTGGTGGAATAAGGAAGCGCGCCGTAGATTATTGCGGGATTTCTTCCCTTCTGGCGCATATCCTCGGCTATGCTCAAAACACCTATTTTGGAGAAGGTTATAAGAGCATCTCCCGGGCGAATATCCTCCCACGAGGTCTGGCGCTTCATGCAGATAAGAGGAGTTTTTCTCTTATGCTCTATGACCTCGTAGCTGTCGCCGCAGCTTTTTATAAGGCGCAGTAAAATATTCTTGGCATGTGGCGCACCGCAAAGATGCACCTCCGGTGCCTGCACACCAAGAATGGCTCTTGTCCAGGCGTAACCTCTTTCTCTGTCGGATATCATCTGGCATTCATCTATTACCGCCACATCGAATTTCCGCTTCAAATCAAGCTTCTCAGCCGTTGCGGAAACATGGGTATCACCGGGCATTATATCCTCTTCCTCACCTGTTGTGAGAGAGCATTTCACACCGTAATCCAGCAGCGTTTCCTGCCCTTCAAGGGCTAGAAGGCGCAGAGGCGAGAGATAAACTCCGCTTTTCACCTCGGAAAGACGGCGGAAGCCTGCATAGGTTTTTCCCGTATTGGTGCCGCCCAGATGCAAAATAAAATGGCGGGACATGGCTCTGGCCTCGGGATACTCATCCTTCGGGTTCAGCTCCGCCAGCATCTTAAGGCTGGAGCGGATGGCTCTCGGGACATAGATAACCGAGTAGATATAGGAAAGCGGATGGCTCAAAAGTTCCTGATAAGGGAATCTCTCCATGCCGAGAAATCGTGTTATGTTAACCTCAGGCTGGTCTTTTACGAAGCTGTCGACCATAAAGCTGCCGATATTTATCAGAAGTTCTGCATAATTGACCTTCAGCTTGTCCGCAAGCCCTCCCTCGGTGTTTCTTCCAAGCCAGGGGGCTGCTGTTACAAAACGCTTAAAAGCACCCCTGATATTTTCGGTTTTTCCTTCCGGCTTCAGGTTCAGGAAATTTGCTATATACCCCATCGCTTTACCCGGGGGAATGGCGTCTGCCCAGCTGCAGCCGCTCATCATTTTGGTGATTGCACTGTGGTAATGGCAGGCAAGCATTTCTCCCGGAGACGCATTATCTCCGGGCATAGGGCGGCAGGAGTCCAAAAACTCAATTGCTTCCCTTACAGCCGTTTCGCCGTCAGCATAGCTGAGTTCCTGCTGCTGCTTTTCAATCTCCCGCCTCAGGCGCAGATCGCGCTTGAAGCGCTCGGTTTGCTCAGCAGCAAGCACATCGGATTTTATCCAACTGCGAACTTTTTTACCTCGATAATTTATATAGCGGCACTCGGGAAGAAGTTCGTGTATCAGCGCTTCCGTCCAGCCTCTGCTTTTAAGCAGGCCGGAACCCCAATATTTATTTTTGTTGTTTCCGGCCATAGCTTTCCTCCGAATTATTTCTCTCCCACTATAAGCAGGTGGTTTGTCATTCCCAAAAATTCGTTTTTCTCGCAGATATAAAAATGATATCTGAGATATTGCTCATAGCCCTCATCATCAAGGGCATTTATCTTGTCCTCCATAAGCTCGCTGACACCGTCTGCCGCCACCTGACGAATTATGCTGACGCCTGCATCACGGAGCATTTTGCGGCTGGCTTCAATAGTTGAAAAAACAAAGGGAAAATCGTTAAGGCGGAATGTTTCCTTATCATAGTCTCCCTCAGTGAAGTAGCGATTATTGCAGCAAAACTCCGTAAGTATTACCATATCATTGGTGATAAAGGCGAAAAACAGCTTTCCGCTTCTTTTACAAACCCGCTTCGCCTCTTCAATGGCTTTAAGTCTGTCCTCAGGAGATGCGAGGTGATACAAAGGACCGAAGAGCAACACTATATCGAAGCTCTCATCGCTGTAAGCGCTCAGGTCAAGAGCGTTGCCCTGAACAAGTTCAAGGGAGTGAGAGGGCAATATTTTGCGTCTGAAAGCGGCTATATTGGCATCAGAAAGTTCTACTGCGTGGATATCATAGCCTTTTTCCGCAAAATAGAGGCTGTATTCTCCAGCACCTGCGCCGATGTCCAATATTTTGTCTCCCGGACGAAGATAGTCCTCAATGATGCGCACGGTGGTTATAAACTCAACTCTTGCGGCCTTTGAACGATTAAGTCTGCTATCCTCATCAAAGAGTTCGTAAATTTTATTCACGCGCTCGCTTTCATTAACAATTTTTCTTATTTCATCAAATGTCACGCGCTCCACCCCTTTCTCTGATTATAGCACATTTTTTGACTGTGTGGAAAATAAAAAAACGAGGGATAAAATCCCTCGTTTTTATGTAAGAAGCAATTTCTTAGCCGATAGCAGTGAGACCGCCGTCGGGATAGAGAATGTTGCCGGTCAGGAAGTCGGAAGCGGGAGCAGAGAGGAACAGTGCGGTGCCGACGCAGTCATCGGGATCGCTCATGCGGCGCATGGGCAGACCTGCACCCTGCATCTCCAGATACTTCTCAACGGTGACACCGGCTTCAGCAGCGCGCATCTCGAAGATCTTGGTCATCATGGGGGTCTTCATGATGTTGGGGCCAAAGGCGTTAACAGTGATGCCGTAGGGGCCGAGCTCGGAAGCCAGCTGCTTGGTGAGCATATCAACAGCACCCTTGGAAGCGCAGTAAGCTGCGTTGCCGGGGCCCTTGGTAGCGATCTTGCCGCGGACGGAGGTAACGTTGACGATCTTGCCATACTTACGCTCTGCCATGTACTTGCCGAAGTGCTTGCAGGTGATCATGAGGGAGGTGATATCGTCCTGCAGAACCTTGTTGAACTCAGATACGGGGAAGTCGAAAAGGGGCTTCTTGACGTTGGTGCCCTGAGAGTTGATGAGGATGTCGATGTGACCCATCTCTTCGTTAGACTGCTTTGCAACAGCTGCAACGACCTCTTCGTCGTTAGCGTCGCAAACATAGTACTTGAACTCCTTGCCGGTGAGAGCCTTCAGCTCTTCGCAAGCTGCCTGGAGCTTGCTCTCGGTGCGGGAAGCGATAGCAACGTTAGCGCCGCACTCTGCGAGACCCTGAGCGACGAGCTTGCCGAGGCCGCCTGCGCCGCCGATAATCATTGCGTTCTTGCCGGTGAGGTCAAAAAGCTTGCTGAAATCCATGATAATATTTCTCCTTTGAATATTATTTTTTTGTTTAACCTTATTTATTTTATTCCCACATGCCCTTTAT
>JAZSRY010000006.1:0-6374 GCA_045538735.1 Oscillospiraceae bacterium | reverse complement strand
GGTGAAGTTTCCAGAAAAAAAATCCAAAATACCCCCACCCCCCCAAAAACCACCTGTGCGCGGTATTTTTATAACGAAAAACCGCCCTGCACAATGTGCAGGTCGGTTTTAATTATTACCAAAGAACGTAGATCAGAAATGCAACCAGTGCGCCCAGACCCACTACATAGGCGAGGCCTATAAGAAGCGAGGCGGAAAGTGCGCCCAGCACAGCGCTGCGGCGTTCACTGCGGTTATATCCGCTGTCCTCCCAGGGACGCTCAGGCTTTTCCTTAGGCTCGGAAAACACCGGATTTTTCCTTTTGGGAAGGTGCCCGAACATTGATGGGCGTTCAACGCCGCTCATATCAACTATGGTGCGGCCGTCATCATCCTCATAGCGTTTTCCGTTATAAGCCATTTATTTCTCCTCGTCGTAAAGATGGCAGACTACAAAGTGACCGGGCTCGATCTCACGCTGAACAGGTTCTTCCACCTTGCAGCGCTCCATGCAGTTGGCGCAGCGGGTATGGAACTTGCAGCCCTTGGGGGGATTGGCGGGAGAAGGAATAGAGCCTTCCAAAACTATGCGGTCCATTTTGGCCTTGGGGTCAGGAATGGGAATTGCAGAGAAGAGAGCCTTGGTGTAGGGGTGGAGAGGATTGCGGAAGATATCCTCGGTCTCGCCGTACTCAACAAGATTGCCCAGATACATAACGCCGACGGTATCGGAGATATGCTCAACAACACTCAGGTCGTGGGAGATGAAGAGATAGGTGAGGTTTCTCTTTTCCTGCAGTTCCTTCAGCAGGTTGATGATCTGTGCCTGGATGGAAACGTCCAGAGCGGAAACAGGCTCATCGCAGACGATGAACTCGGGGTTGAGAGCCAGAGCGCGTGCAATGCATATACGCTGGCGCTGACCGCCGGAGAACTCGTGGGGATAACGATCCTTGTGGAAGGGCTGGAGTCCGCAGTCATCCATAACGGAATCGATATAATCATCAAACTGGTCGGGGGGAACAATCTTATGCTCGCGGACAGCTTCGCCGATAATCTCGCCGACGGGAAGACGGGGAGAAAGGCTGGAGAAGGGATCCTGATAGATAATCTGCATCTTGGGACGCATTGCGCGCATTTCCTTGGTGGAGAGGTCATAGACTTCCTGACCGTTGAAGAGGACTTCACCGTCAGTCTTTTCACCGCTGAGGCGGAGGATGACACGACCGGTGGTGGTCTTGCCGCAGCCGGACTCACCGACGAGACCCATGGTGGTGCCGCGCTTAAGCTTGAAGCTTACGCCGTCAACAGCCTTTACATGGCCGACAGTACGGGAAATGAAGCCGCCCTTGATGGGGAAATGCTTCTTGAGGTTTTTGACCTCAAGGATATATTCGCTCTGCTCTTCGGGGGTGTTGACAATATTCAGTTCTTCCATTACTGTTCACCCTCCTTGTTGTAGTAGCGGTAGCAGCTGACCTTGTGGGTATCGCTAAGGCTGATTTCGCAGGGATATTCACCATTGCAGCCTTCAACACACATCTCGCAGCGATCCTTGAAATAGCAGTAGTTGGGCATGTTGATGGGGTTGGGAACCTTGCCGGGGATGGAGTAGAGCTTGTCTACCTTCTTGCCGACAACAGGCTTGGAGGCCATCAGACCGATGGTGTAGGGATGAGCGGGGTGATAGAAGATATCATCTGCAGTTCCCTTCTCAACTATACGTCCTGCATACATGACGACAACATAATCTGCCATCTCGGCGATAACGCCAAGGTCATGAGTGATGAGCATGATAGAGGAATTGATCTTATCCTTCAGCTGACGGAGCAGATCCAGAATCTGAGCCTGAATGGTAACGTCCAGAGCGGTGGTGGGCTCGTCTGCGATGATAACCTTGGGGTTGCAGGCCAGAGCCATAGCGATCATAACACGCTGACGCATACCGCCGGAAAGCTCGTGGGGATACATCTTGTATACACCCTCGCTGTTGGCAATGCCGACCATCTCAAGAAGCTCGATGCAGCGTGCCTTGATACTCTCTGCAGTTCTGCCTTCTGCGTCATGGAGCTCGATAACTTCGGTGAGCTGTTCGCCGATGCGGAAAACAGGGTTAAGAGCGGTCATGGGCTCCTGGAAAATCATAGAAATATAGTTGCCGCGGAGATTCTGCATCTTCTCATTGGGAACCTTGGTAACATCGTAGCACTTGTCACCCAGATTGACGCGGATCTCGCCTTCAACGACCTGGCCCTGAGGACGCTGCAGAAGCTGCATCAGGGAAAGGCTGGTAACGCTCTTGCCGCAGCCGGACTCGCCGACGACGCCGACAGTTGCGCCCAGAGGAACTTCAAAGCTGACACCGTCAACGCTCTTAACGGTACCTGCATCGGTGAAGAAGTAGGTATGGAGGTTATCGAACTCAACGGCATTGCGGGGATCCTGCATAGTGGTGAGGTATTCGCTCTCGGGAACATTTCTGCGCTTGCGCTGCTTCTCCATCTTATCGGTGATGCGGCGGTTTGCCTTGGAAATCTTTCTTGCCTCGCGGCCGGAGAGGTAACCTTCAGGTTTTTTCTTAGCCATAGTATTTCCTCCCTCCTTATCGTTTCATCTTGGGGTCGAAAGCGTCGCGGAGACCGTCACCGACGAAGTTGAAGCCGAGAACGGTGAAAACCAGCAGAACGCCTGCGGGGATCCAGATGAACCAGTAGTTGGTGAGAACATGGACATTGTTAACATCGTTGATGATGTTGCCCCAGGAAGCAAAGGGGAACTTAACGCCGAGACCCAGGAAGGAAAGGGTGGACTCGGTGATGATGGTGGAACCGAGGCTCATGGTGCAGGTGACGATGAGCTGGGGAATTACATTGGGAATGAGGTGCTTGAAGATTCGGCGGCTTACGCGGAGGCCGCTGGACTCGGTTGCAGTCATGAACTCCTGCTCGCGGAGGGAGAGGATCTGGCCGCGGACCAGACGGGCAATGCCGGGCCATCCCAGGAAGCCAAGGATGAGCATCAGATAAAGCATACGAATCTGTGGGTCAACTCGCATACCGTCCATGGCCGCACCCAGAATTATGAGCAGAGGTGTGGAGGGTATGCAGTAGAAAATATCGACTATACGCATAATGAGCTGGTCGACCCACTTGCCGAAGTAGCCGGAGATACCGCCCAGAATAACGCCGATGAAGGCGGAAATGAAAACAACGATAAAGCCGATAACGAGGGAGACACGGCCGCCATACATAAGGCGGGTGATCATATCCATACCGTTTTTATCGGTACCGAGAGGATGCTCGGCGCTGGGGAAAGAATACTTGTCGAAAACGCGGGTAGCGGTGGATTCCTTGATGGACCAGATCTTGTCAGCAGGGACATATTCCATGGTATACTCATGCTCAATGCCGTCTGCGCCGGTGTAGGTAAAGGCGGTGATGCCGTCTTCAATGTTGGCAGAAACAATCTCCTTCATCTCGCGGCTGATATTAGTTCCGGCAACCTTGGACTGGACAATAATGCGGCTGATATAGGCAATCTCGCCCTCAGCACCGGAAACAGTGCCGTTGTCATCCAGCTGATAGCTTGTGCCATCGGCCTTGAAGGAGTTTTCTCCGTTTACATAGGCTTCAAGAGCGTTGACGGTGAACTCAAAGGAGAACTTTGCGCTCTGGTCAAAGGGATTGATAAGATCTTTATAGGCAGCGCCGAGAACGGTGTCGCCCTGAGACACGGTGTAAAGCTCGGTACCGAGCTTCTTAACAGTGTACTCGATGTCCTTATTTACAAAGCTCTCTTCGCCCTTCTTTTCAGCGAGAGTGAACTTTGCCTGCAGAACTGCGCCGAAGTCCTGACCTTCTGCGGAGATATAGCGGTATTCGTTATTCTCGGTGGCACCGGCATATTCCTTCATCTGCATTTCGTCGGTGAAGAAAACCTGCTCCTGACCGTAGGGCATAATCCAGCCGCCGATAAAGGAGAAAACGAACATGAATGCGAGGATAACAAGACCAACAACAGCCAGACGGTTGCGGAAGAAACGCTTTGCAACGAGAGCGCCGGGAGAAAGGCTCTTTACGCGGCGGTCATCGTTAAGGGAAAGCTGCTCTTCGGTTTCAGGAGAGGCAGCAGAGGTGTTTATTTCTTTTTCGCTCATTGCAATTCTCTCCTTTCTTAAGAGTAGCGTACGCGGGGATCGACCACGCCGTAGAGAAGGTCGGTGATGAGGTTACCTGCCAGAGTCAACACGGCAAGGAAGCTCAGATAGAACACGGAGAAGGGAATATCGCCGGCAATCATTGCATTGTAAGAGGTGTAACCAATGCCGGGGATCATAAACAGGGTCTCGGTAATGAGAGCACCGGAGAAAAGACCGGGCAGAGAGCCGCCAACGATGGTAACCAGAGGAATAAGGGTGTTGCGGAAGGCGTGGGTATAGATAACCTTGCGCTCGCTGAGACCCTTTGCACGGGCGGTACGGATATAGTCAGCATTGAGAACCTCAAGCATATTGGTACGGGTATAGCGCATAAGACCACCGATGGAAATGATGGTCAGGGTTATGATCGGCAAGACAAGGTGATTGGCCTTATCCAGGAACTGCCCCATTGCATCCAGACTTTGATGGTCTCGTCCGACAAGGCCGAACAAATCGAACCAGCCCAGTTTGACGGAGAATATCAGCTTCAGGAAGGTTGCGAGAAAGAAGGTGGGCAAAGATATACCGGTCAGCGCAATGGCAGTGATAGCATAGTCAGTCTTACTGTACTGCTTGGTTGCTGCAATAACGCCGAGGGGAATTGCAATTATAAGCTCAAAGAACAAGGCAATGGCGCCAACAATGAAGCTCAGCCAGATAACATCGTTGAACTTCTCGATAACAGGAACGGTATACTTCCAGCTGTCGCCGAAGTTACCGGTGAGCAGATGGCCCAGCTGCACAAAGAAGCCGGGAATAATGCCAATGTCCAGACCATACTGAGCATTTAGCTGCACCAGCCATTCCTCATAGGACTTTGAACCGGGAGCCTGAGAAAGCTGAACTGCCATGGTTTCAACGTAGCTCATGGGCAGGCAGCGCAGCACTGCATAGATGATGAATATTACGAAAAAGAGTATTACGATTGAAAGCAGAATTCGTTTAATTATATATTTATACATTTTATAAGATCCCTCCGTTTGTTATAGCGGTTCAAGGGATTTTTCACCGCTGAGGCATTTTGCCTTTATATTTCTTTTCTTTCAGATATGTTAGCCTGAACGATATAATCCGACAGGCCAAAGCAGGTTCTGCATATCAGGCAGCCGCTCCGACAAAACTTGTTGTCTCTGGCCGAAACAGCCGGACCGGCCGTCTCATATGCAGATTAACAGCTGCGAATTTTTTAATTTATAGGAAAAATTAAGGTATCTTTTTTGACGGGGGATTGCCAAGAGGGCATAAGCCCCCTTGGCAACCTGATTAATTGGTATTATAGCTTTTCAGAAACCCAAGTCCTCAGACTTAGTTCATCTCCAGAAGCTCGATATCGTTTGCCCAACCCCAGAAGGTGGTGATGTCGGGAGTAACGGTATCCATGTTAACGCGCTCGGTGGAGAAGATGATGCAGTTCTGGCGCTGATATACGGGGATCTCAACTGCCCAGTCAGCAACGATGTCAAGGCACTCCTTGTAGAGGGTCTTGCGGTAGGTCTGGTCGGTGGACTGACGTGCCATCATGATGAGCTCGTCGAGTTCAGCATCCTTGATCCAGTAGCTCTTCTCGTTGGAGCCGCCGAGAGAGTGGTAAATCTGATACATGTCGGGGTCGGGAGTTGCCTGCCATGCCATTGCGAACATCTCAGCAGTACCGCCGTTAACGGCGTTGGTCAGCTCAGAGAAGTTGGACATATCGGTAACGATGAAGTTGAAGCCGATTTCCTTGAGAGCCTCGGAAGCGAGGGTCAGAGCCATGAAGGTGGGGTGGTCACCGGTACCGCCGCCGCCGACCATGACTTCGCAATCCATCTTGCCGCCCTTGGGAGCAGCAGTGATCTTGCCGTCAGCTACGGTGTAGCCGGCAGCCTCGAAGAAGCCGAGAGCAGCAGCCTTAGCAGCCTCGTACTTCTCGTCAGCAGTCATGCCTTCGGTGTAGATGGGATCGCCGTTTACGTCGGTGGAGAATGCGATCTCGTAGCCCTCGTCGGTCACGCGGGGAGCGGCCCAGGAGGTGTCGGAGATGGGATAGTTGATGACGTTTGCGAATTCGCCGTAGTAAGAGTCAACAGAGATGTCTCTGTAAACTGCAAGTACGGTAGCAAGTGCTTTACGGAGATTCTTGGAAGCGTCGGAATCAATGTCGCCTGCAACGTTTACACGGTTAGCGCTGATACCGATGTAACCATATCCGAGGTTG
>JAZSRY010000044.1:0-4045 GCA_045538735.1 Oscillospiraceae bacterium | reverse complement strand
GCTCAGCAAAACCCGCATAGTTTACTATGGCGGCGGTGTCGGAGGTGCAGACGGCGGCGACATCAGCCTCAGCTTCGGCGGAGCAAATCTGCTCTCTCTTGTGATTCAGAGCGGCGATGTCAGCGGCACTGCAGAAGTCCTTGCCGATGGCACTCAGGTGGTTCTCGGATATTTTGACAGGGACGAAATTGTTTCTGCTGTGGTAGAAGAGGGCTTTGCTCCCGAATGGGAAGGATATTATACCCTTTACTTTGACGGACTTTATGCCTATATGCCTATGGAATTTGCCCTGAAAGAGGGCGAGGAAGCCTATGCTTCCTGGGAGGGCTTTGCTGCATCCGGCGCCCGCGTGTATGATAACTATCTGCTTCAGGGTGAAGGAAAAGCGCTGACTACGAATACAACTGTCACTGTCCTTTGGGATTGCAGCGGTGTCTATGTTGTCAGTGTCAACGGCGAAATCGGCTATATGCCGACCTCTATGGTAAGCCAGAACCGCATCGTCTTCTATGGCGGCGGCGGTGGTCAGGAATGGACCGACCCCGTTATGTAAAAAAAGCAAAAAAACGGATCACCAATCGGGGAGCCGTGTTTCATATTTTCTTGTTCAGGGTCTTTACGCAGTTTTTTTGTTCGTTGACATATTCCACAAAATAATTGAACTCAATAAATCAAATTGCTGAATGTGTTTTGTTATCCTGCGTTCATGTTGTAATTTGAAAAAATTAGTAATATATTATACTCGTATAATTGCATCCCTTGGATACAAAAATTTGTTGGCGAAACAAAGAGAAAGAAGGCTTGCGAAATGAAAGGTATACGAAGAATTATCTGTATGCTTATGGCTGTAATTATGGTAGTTTGTATGCTGCCTGTACAGACTGTTGCTGCTGGAGCGGATGCCACAGTTGTAGCAGAAGGAACCTGCGGTAAGAATCTGACATGGGGGCTTGATGCAGCCGGTGTATTGACAATTCGCGGAAGCGGAGCTATGGACCAGTTTTTGTCCATAAGTCCGCCTTGGCAAAGTTATAGGGCTAAAATCAAATCGGTCGTTATTGAAAGCGGTGTCACATCTATCGGAGACCGTGCGTTTGAGCACTGTTATAATCTTACTCAGGTAGATATGCCCGCTGGGTTAAATAGTATCGATACTTATGCTTTTTATTATTGTTGGAGCTTAGAGAAGGTTACCATTCCGGAGGGTGTTGTTCATTTGGGAGATTTTGCATTTTTTGAATGCAAAAGTCTGACCGAAGTTAATATTCCTAAAACGCTCAGTCAAATCGGACTTCCCTGGAACAACTATGCTACTTCTCTTGTATTTGGGTATTGCAATAAATTAACCGGAATCTATGTGGCGGACGGTAATAAATATTTCTCGTCTGACGAATACGGAGTACTTTTCAATGCAGACAAAACGGAACTTATTTTTTGTCCTAGAACCATTACCGGTGCGTATGACATACCGGACAGTGTTACAAGCATCTGCGACTACGCATTTGAGAGCTGTCGTGATTTAACTGAGATCATAATTCCGGAAAACGTTACGAGCATTGGCGATTATGCGTTCGAGGGTTGCGGGAATTTGACAGAAATAACTATACCGAAGGGCGTAAAAAGTATAGGAAAACGCAGCTTTAACGGATGCAGTAAGCTTGAGGAAATTGATATTCATGATGGTGTTACCGCTATTGGCGAGCGTGCATTTGGCGCTTGTTACGCGCTGACAGAAATCGTTATCCCAGGTAGTGTTTCCAACATCGGTGACGGTGCATTTAATGATTGCACCAACTTGAGCGAAGTTATTATCATGGATGGCGTTACCAATATAGGAAATGGTACTTTTCAAAACTGCAAAAAACTGAAAAGCGTAAAGCTGCCAGAAAGTCTGAATAGAATAGGTGATTCCACTTTCATGCAGTGCATCGGATTGGCAGAAATAGACATTCCGGTGGGCGTCAAAGATATTGGCGAGCTTGCGTTCGCTATGTGTACAGCGCTTAAGGAAGTCGAAGTGCCAAACGGCGTAATAAACATCGGAAGAGCCGCTTTTACTGATTGCAGTGGCTTGACAAAGATTACGCTTCCAGAAAGTCTTCTCACTATTGGGACGAATGCATTCTATCGCTGCACCGGACTTACAAGCTTTGTAATCCCTGGAAATGTTGCAACAATTGCTGATGGTGCATTTGCGGGCTGCACCAAGTTAACAGAAATTGCAATTCCCGGTAGTGTGACCAGTATAGGTCACGAAGCATTTCAGGGTTGCTCGCGTCTTAAAACAATTAGATTTTATGGAAACGCTCCGGAGATGTATGACAGGTTACCTCCTGTTGAGGGTATACAGGCAAGTTTTACTACCGGCACTTTTAACGGAGTGGTAGCAACTGCTTACTATCCTCTTGGGTATGACGGATGGACTTCAGATGTGCTTAGAGGCTATGGCGGCAATATTACATGGAAGTCCTATCATGATGTTCATAGAGAGGAAATTGTTGCAGGCAAATCTGCCACCTGTATCGAAAGCGGATTGACCGACGGCAAGAAGTGCAACATCTGCGGTGAGATCATTGTTGAGCAGCAGATTATCCCTGCAAATGGCCATAGTGAGTTTACCATACCCGGTAAGTCGGCCACCTGTACCGAGGATGGATTAACTGACGGCAAGCAGTGCGGTGTCTGCGGCGAGATCACTATTGAGCAACAGATAATAGCCGCAAAGCACAGCGAGATAGTTATTCCCGGTAAAGCGGCAAGCTGTGCCGAGGACGGGCTGACCCACGGCAGGAAATGTGTAGTTTGCGGCGAAATCACTCTTGAACAGCAGCTTATTCCTGCAACCGGACATATTGAAACTGTTATCCCCGGCAAGGCAGCCACCTGTGCCGAGGATGGATTGACTGCAGGCAAAAAGTGCAGTGTCTGCGGTGAAATCTTGGAAGAGCAAAAGATCCTTGAGGCTTTGGGATGTTCATTTACCACCTACAAGCCTTATCAAAGCGCAAGCTGCATTGCAGATGCAACAAAGAGTGCGGAGTGCGTACATGGATGCGGCAATGTGGATATAGTGGTAATAGAGGGTTCTCGTTCTTCCGCTGCCCATAGTTTCAGCGAATGGGTAACGGAAGGTAATAAATCCTATAGAACATGCGGTTTGTGCGGTTATATGGAAACCACGGTAAATACTGACAGTGGCAATGTGGAGATAGAGTCTGTGGAAAACCCAGATACGGGCTTTGAAGCAGAGCCAATAACTCCCGCTGACGATGAGTACGTCCTTGTTGAAGAAGCTATTGACGCTGTAAGCGGCGAAGTGGTAAGTGAGACTATAAAAACATTTGATATTACCATGAAAAACTCTGATGGTGTGCATGTTCAGCCTAACGGCACAGTTAAGGTCAAACTTCCTCTTGACTGGCAAATGTCCAAGGGCTACAGAGTTTACCGCATAAATGATGACGGTTCTCTTACAGATATGGGTGCGTATAGACAGGGAAGCCATGTAGTGTTTGAAACAGATCATTTCAGCCTTTATGTTGTTGTTGAAGAGGCGGCTCACGAACATGAATATCAAAATGAGGTTACAGCTCCCACATGTACAGAAGGCGGATATACCACTTACACTTGTTACTGTGGAGATAGTTACATTGCGGATGAAGTGGGTGCAACAGGACACAATGAAGTTGTAGAACCGGGTAAGGACTCTACCTGTTCAAGAATAGGCCTGAGCGACGGCAAAAAATGTACCGTCTGCGGAGAGATAACCGTGGAGCAGGAGCCTATAGAGGTCAAGGGACATAGCTATGAGGAAACAATTTTGCAGGCAAACTGTACGGAGGCCGGCTGTACCGTCCATGTCTGCAATTGCGGCGATACTTATACGGACGGCGAAGAAATAGCCCTCGGTCATAATATGGGCGACTGGGAGATCATTGCTGAAGCTACTCCGGATGCCGAAGGTGAGGAATACAGAGCCTGCTCCCGCTGCGACCACTATGAGACACGTCCCACCCAGTATAATGACAATATGCTCAAGCTTGAG
>JAZSRY010000057.1:0-8737 GCA_045538735.1 Oscillospiraceae bacterium | reverse complement strand
GTTTCTTTTATGTGCGGTTTCGTTGCAAAAGATCGGGATTCATTCAGCGCCTAATCTACTCAATTCCCAAGGCCTTCTCCACAGCCTCCCGGTTGAGCGTAAAATAATCATTGGCTTGTTCGATGCCCTCACCTACGATTTTCATGGTTCTTTCGTAGGAGTTTTGGCAGTACCACAGTTGATTGTCCGTTAGGTTCATATCAGCTTTCCAGTCATCCTCAGTACCGTCCATTACAAGCACCTTATATTTCACGAGACCCTCTTCCGCGTAATATTCAACCCATGTTGGAATCACTTCGGTTCGTTCCACCAGCACAGTACCGTCAGAATACTTAGTAAAGGTGAATGTGAACACAATGCCGTCCTCAACCTGCACCGGATGGTCGCCTCCTCTGCGCATAGCGGACACAGAATTGCCGGTAGAGTACAGGCACAAAGTCTTTTTGCTTTCGTCATTTTCATTGGTCAGCAATTCCACAGGCTGGGGCACATGGGCATGGTTTCCCACTATAACATCCACACCCAGATTGCATATAGCCTGCGCCATTTCGTTCTGAACCCGGGATTCTACGATCTGGTACTCATGTCCCCAATGGATATACAGCACTATGGACTCCGCACCGTCAGAGCGCATGGCAGCGATGTCGCCCTCCAGCTGAGAGTAAAACTCAGGTAAATAGTAATAGTTAAAGCTATTAACCAGTTTGGAATCATCAACTGAAACCGGTATGCCGTTGAGTGACACAGAACCGTCTTTCCTGACGTTGGTATTAAAGGTATAGTTAATCATACCGATTTTAATTCCGTTCACATCTGCCACAAGGTAGTTTTTATCCTCTGCAGCAGTTCTTGTGCCGGTATAGTCCAGTTCTTTTTCCGAAATGACCTGCTGGGTACGTGCCAAACCTATGCTGCGGGTATCATAACTGTGATTATTGGCAGTCAGCAGCATGTCAAAACCCGCATTTTTCAGCGCATCCACTATAGAATCCGGACAGTTGAAGCAGGTGATGCGTCCGCTGTAGCTGTATCCATTGTCCTCAGCGCATAAAGTCCCTTCCAAATCGGCAACAGCGTAATCCATCCGGGAAAGCAAGTTGCCGAAATGCTCGAACATATAATCGAAGCTATAGCTGCCGCTTTCCCTGTCATAGCCGCTTGCAATCACCGCGTCGTGCATAAGAATGTCGCCGACGGCTCCAACTGTAGCTGTGGCGATCCTGGCTGCAGGAGGCTCTGAGGGAAGTTGCGCTGTGGGCTCTGCTTCAGGTTCTGTGGTGGGTTCGGGAGATATGCTGACCTGTGTGCCTTCGATAGCAGGCGTTGGGACAGTTTCCTCAGGAAGCTCACCAAAGCCTGAGTTTAATGCGAACAAAATCAGCGCAGCCAGCACGACGGCGCCGGCAAGCAGTGCGATCAACAGACCCTTATTTTTTCTCGGACCGGACATAACAATCTCTCCTTGTTTGACAAAGCAACTTAGCCTGACCAATATAATTCCGTATCTTTTCTCATTCACTGTAGCATTTTTTCACCCATACATCAACTTTTTCTTTTTTTATCATAAATCGACTGCACGCTGTTGACATTGTAAACAGTATGTGGTATGTTTACAGTGTAAACACCAATATCATAAGCTTAAAGGAGGGATAATGATGACAAAAAACGAAGTTGGGCTCACCGCGGCGGAATGGCACCTTATGGAGTGTCTCTGGGAACATTCTCCCCGCACTGGCCGCGAGGCAACGGAATATATGGCCGAAAGCGTGGGCTGGAACCGCTCCACCACCCTTACCATGCTCCGCCGCATGACGGACAAGGGCTTCATTCGCTGCGACGAAAGCGGAAGCATGAAAAACTATTTCCCCCTTATCAGGCGCGAGGAAGCAGCCATGCAGGAGACCGAGGACTTTTTGGACAGAGTTTATCACGGCTCTTTGAGCCTTATGCTCTCCGCTATGACCGAGAAAGCCACCCTCAGCCGCGCGGAAATTGACGAGCTCTATAACATACTTAAAAAGGCAGAGGAGGGGAACAAAAAATGATTGAATGGATAATCACTTCTTCCCTTCTCATCCTCCTTGTTGTTGCCCTTCGCGCTTTGCTGAAGGGCAAGGTGAAGCCCATTTTGCAGTATGCCCTTTGGGGAATAGTTTTGCTGCGGCTGCTTGTACCCTTTTCATTTTTTGAAAGTTCCTTCAGCATAATGAATATCATGGGCTCTCTGCGCAGCGTTGAGATTGCCCAAACCGCGGAGGAGCTTGGCGCCTATGAGGAATTTGTTTTTGATGCAAACCCTCCCCTTTCCCTTGAAATCGAGGAAGAATTTGTTTCTTACCCGGGCGATGTTTATGCCTACCACAACGGAGACAGCGATCGCAATTTTCCCCTAACCGTGCTTGAAAGCGTGGACGAAGCCGAATTCCGACAGTTGGAAAGCGCCGTTAAGGCGCAGGACATTCTCATCCCCCTTTATTTTGCCGGAGTTCTTGCGGTACTGGCTGTATTTTTATGGACTAACCTCCGCTTTGGGACTCGGCTTCGCGGGAAAGGCAAACGCAAGCTTGACTCCTCCGATGCCCTGCTCCCCGTCTATGTTTCTCCAAATGTTGAAACGCCCTGTCTTTTCGGCATTTTCAGCCCCAAAATCTATGTAACACCCGATTGCGCCGCCGATGAGCGCTCGCTGCGCCATGTCCTGGCCCACGAGAGCACCCACTACCGCCACGGAGACAATATCTGGGGTGCGCTTCGCTGCCTTGCCCTTGCACTGCACTGGTATAATCCCCTTGTCTGGTGGGCGGCTATGCTGAGCAAGCGGGATGCGGAGCTTGCCTGCGACGAAGGCGCTCTCCGCCGCCTCGGTGACGGGGAACGGGCCGACTACGGACGGACTCTCATTGCTCTCACCTGCGCCCGCGGTGATTTCAGAGCCCTTGCCCTAAATGCAACAACCATGACGGGCAGCAAAAAAAGCATCAAGGAGCGAATTACGTTCATTGCCCAAAAGCCCAAAATGGCTCTTTATGCTCTCGCAGCCCTTATTCTGGCGGCGGCAGTTGCGGTGTGCTGCACCTTCTCGGGTGCGGACAGCGGTTTTTCCGACCGGGAAGCCCGCAAAGAGGCAAGACCTCTCGCTGAGAGCGTGGCTATGGCAAATTCCTGCCGCATTGAAGGAAGAGCGGAAATACTCCGCTATGAGGGAGCTCCTGCTGAGGCAGATCCGGAAACTAATGTTCAGTATGTGCGAGTCAGCTATCCCACAAGAAACGGTCTACAAAAAATTAATGTGGAGTTTTGTATGACCGACAGCAAGGGGCAGCACTATGACGAACCCTTCTCCGCTGCAAGCTGGCTATCCCGCAGCTATACTCAGATTGTGCCTGTTCCCGCAGATTACATCGAAAGCGTGCATATTTGGCGCAGGGGCTACGCCAACCCCGTGATACCCGAGGCCTATCGGGAGGAAATAAAAGAGTATGTCACCAAATTCTTCTACGCCGATGAATACCCCACCGGCGCTTTGATGGGCAGTTCCCTCAACGACGCGGGCTTTACAGTATTTATGAAAGATGGCAGCAGCGTCAGCTTCGGAATGGACTACGCGAAGATTGACGGCCGCTGTTATAAGATCGCAAAGCCCGAAGAAATGCCCGACTGGCTCACGGAGCTTTTGACAGCCCCGGGAAAAATGGAAATGGAGTACCATGAGCTCATAAAGGTTGATGACTCCATCAAGGCCAAGGTCGACCCCTATGTAATTTCCTATGCCGTGCATATGCTCGACCAGCAGATTGGCCACTATATCTTTGATCTCGGCATAGACATTATAGAGGCAAAGCTGACTGCGTTGGAACCCATCCACACAGGCGCAGCCGATCAGTATGGAAATGCCGTGGAAATGTACCGCGTTGAGTACCGCCTTCTTCCCGAAAACATCGATGACATACTCCCGACCGAGGACAGGAAGATGGAAGACGGCTGGCTGACGGAATGGAGCAGCGAAGGGCAGCCCTATATGCTGTTTTATCTCCAAGACGGCAGCTACCGGGAAATTTTGAGATTTATCAATACCGAAGAGCTTGACGCCACATATTCCACGGAAATTATGCTGGAGCGCTACGGCAACAAATATACCGCTGCTACTATGGAGATTCTGAAGACCTTCATTGGCCGCAGCGACCACGAATACCGCGTTATGCTTGCAGGCGAGGATTACACCGTTGCGCCATACTACCACATGAAGCATGCGCGCACTTACGTTCCCGTTACCGGCGGTTGGCTCTCTGCCAGCGGCACACCCCTTGACCCGGATGCAGATATCCCCACCGTAACCATAAGCGATGACCGCGAAACTGTGCCTGACGATTATACGGAGCTCAACATTATATATAACCGCTTTGTAGTCCCGGGAGAGCTTTGCATTCGCGACGAAAACTTTGAAATAATGGATCTCAGCCCGCAAGAATTTTACATAGCAGATGACCTCTATACTCTTCCTGTCGGAATCTACTATGTTACCTTTGATATCAGGGTGCTCGGTGAATACATTTCCGAACTTGGCGAACATGAACAGACCGTATATACTTGCATTTTCCGCCTCATCGTGGTTGATAGACCAAGTCCCCCTGTCACCGTAACTACCGAAATTATGCAGATTGATGCATATAATCATTATTGGGGCAGGACGAACTTCACCGCCGAGGACACGCCCGTTCCATACGACAGAATTCAAACCATTGTTATAAGCGATGACCCTGACTCGGTTCCCCCGGGGATTACGGAGTTTGACTTCACATTCCCCGACCATGTCAGCCACAGCGAAATGCGCATCTATGACGACAACTCCAGACTTCTGAGCTTCGGCTCTCAGGTGTTCTATGAAGCAGAGGATCTCTATGCCCTACCTGTGGGGAACTATTATGTGGCCTTTGACAGGACTATAACCCACGAAGCAGATTCCAGTTATCAATACCAGAGTGATGACACATATGTCTTCCGCCTTGTGGTGGTTGAAGATGCCTTCTCCGAAGCCGATGGCAAATCCGAAATAAATCTGCCGCTGAACGGCGATATGGCAATGTGTATGTATGCGTGGCCTGTTGTGCTCGAAAACATCTTTGAATGGCTGCCCACAGAGGATATAAAGCGTGTCGCTAACATTATTTCAGAATCCTCATTCACCGAGATCAGCGAAAACGATGATGCGTTCAATCCCCAGCTTGCACAGCTTTACAGTACCGGGAATATGGCAGACGGAGATCAGCTTGACCGATATGTTTTCATCCACCCCTATGACTACAGAGAAGAACTTGAAGAAAAGCTGAATTCCGCATCCCGCGAGGAACTGGAGGCTTTGACAAAGCCACTGTGCATTCTGGTTCATGATTACAACATTGAAAAGCAGCAATACTTTGCCTATGTGATATTTGACGGAAAATATTATATGGCAGACATTGAAAGCGAACTTCGTATAATGACCATGTTCGAAGAGCTCATTGATAAGTATGACGCCAATTAAAGGCAAAGAGCCACGACTTTCGTCGTGGCTCTTTTTTAATGGACACATACCGGTTAAACTGAACCTTTTAGTTTTCTTCCGGGAATGCGTACTGTGCCTTGTACCTGGCAAACTGCTCCGCAAAAGCAGCGGACTCATAAAGTTCTCCGGCCTTCAGCGCATTGAGGTACTCGTGGGCTTCCAGCTTGCCTTCGGAAACCTGCAGCATTTCCACAGCCACATTGGAACAATGGTCTGCGGTACGCTCGCAGGCAGTCAGCAGATCTTCCAGCACGAAGCCATACTCCACAGTGCACAGACCATCTCTCAGGCGGCGCACATGGCGGGATTTGACCTCACGGACAAGCGCATCGACAACCTGCTCCCGAGGCTCAATTTTAGCAGCCTGCTCCCTGTCGAAGCTGCCGTAAGCGGCAACAGTGCGGTCTACAATATCCAGAACAGCCTGCTCCAGAACCGCCATCTCACTCTTGGCCTGCTTGGAGAACTCGATCTTCTTCTCCTCAATCTCCAAAGCTGCCTTGGCAACTGCCTTAGCATGGTCAGCCATACGCTCTATGTCGGAAACGGTATACAAAAGTGTATTCAGAATGCGGTTGTCACTGACGGAAAGGTTCATGGCAGACAGCTGCACCAGATAGGTATTCAGCGCATCCTCATAGCGGTCGGTCTTATCTTCCAGTTCCACAACCTGCTCCATAATTGCGGGGTCGAATTTCTTGGTCAAGCCAATGGCCAGATGCATAGCCCTGGCAGCATCCGCAGCCATCTCGCCTGCTATCTCATGGGCACGCTGCACGGCAACGGCGGGAGTAGCCAGCAGACGGGAATCCAGCAGCTCGGTTTTCTGAGGAGTCTGCTCTTTGGGAATGAACAGACATGCCAGCTTCACCAGCAGACCGTTCATAGGCATCAGAACAGCAGTGGCAATCAGGTTAAAGCCGGTGTGGATCACAGAGATATCCCAGGCCTGTACGGAGTCATCCAGGAACTTCCATTCGATAAACATACCCAAACCGTAGAAGATTATGGCGAACATAACTGCGCCAACCACATTGAACAGCAAGTGAACCATCGCAGTGCGGCGGGCATTACGGTTAGCACCAACAGAGCCGAGGATTGCAGTGACACAAGTACCGATATTCTGACCCAGAATAATGGGAATTGCTGCGCCGTAGGTAACCGCACCGGTGACACACAGACCCTGCAGAATACCGACGGAAGCAGAAGAGGACTGAATCACGGCGGTCAGAATGGCGCCAAAGAGAATGCCCACAATGGGGTTAGTGAAAGAAATCATCAGCTCAGCAAACCATGCTTCGTTCTTCAGGAAGGACATGGAACTGCTCATCAGATCCATACCGGTCATCAAAGCCATAAAGCCCAGCATAATTGTGCCGACACCCTTTTTCTTTTCACTTTTGGTGAACATATAAAGCACAATGCCAAAGATAGCGATCAGGGGTGCCAGGGTAGAAGGCTTGAAGAATTTGACCAGGAAGCTGTCGCCTTCCAGACCGGACAGGGACAAAATCCAGGCGGTGACGGTTGTACCGATGTTGGAACCCATGATAACACCGACGGCCTGCTTCAAAGTCATAATGCCGGAGTTGACGAAACCGACTACCATGACGGTGGTTGCTGATGAGGATTGGATCACCGCAGTGACACCCAGACCCAGCAGAAAGCCCTTGAACACATTGGAACTCATCTTTGCCAGGATGGTCTGCAATTTGCCGCCTGCCTGACGCTCCAGCGCTTTGCCCATAATGTCCATACCGAACAGGAACAAAGCCAAGCCACCCAGAAGGGTGATGATCTTAAAAATGTAAGCTGTCATATTTTACTCCTTTAGCCTGAGCAATATAATCCGAACCCGTTTCTGATGACATATGCGTCGGCATTGCTGCGTTGTCGGCTTTTGAAGGGCGACAGCCCATCTGCAAGCCGCCGCCTTGCACTGCATTAGCATATGACCTCAGAAATCTGCGACTCCATGGGAGGGGATTTTTGTGTCAGGCAAAATTGAATTATGCAGGTGGGCTGTCGCCCACCAAAGAATTAAATGAAGTCTGGCGCTAAAACCCACCCTATGGAGCGGGTTCGGATTATATTGCTCAGGCTAATTATTTCGACAGTCGGCATTATAAATTTTGCCATTTGCAAATACCATAGAGGGTATGAAAAGTATGTGTAAAATCTATGTAAAATAAATGACCGCACCCTTACGGATGCGGTCAAAATTAAAATTGAATTATAATCGCGGTGCCTTTTCCGGGTGTACTTTCCAAGGCAATCTCCGCTTTATGATAGGCTGCAGCATGCTTGACAATGGATAATCCTAAGCCGGTGCCTCCGGAGGCTTTGGAATGGCTCTTGTCCACACGGTAGAACCGTTCAAAAATTCGGTCTTTATGCTCTGCGGGAATACCGATGCCGGTATCACTGACAACCAGCCGCTTGTTCTCTACATGGATTGTCACACTGCCGCCGGGAACATTGTACTTGATGGCATTGTCACAAAGGTTATAAACCACCTCGTGGAGCATTCTGCGAACACCCTCTATGCAGAAGCCTTCTCCGACAACCTGAACAGTTACCTGCTTATCGGCAGCACTGGCTTCCAAAATTGCTTTCACGTCCTCGGAAAGTTCCAGCATATCCACATTTTCTTTTGGCAGCTCTGCGCCCTCGTCCAACTGGGAAAGGCGTATGATATCCTCAATCAGATTCACCAGCCGGGATGCTTCCTTGCGGATATGACCCACAAATCGGGGTGTGTCCTCCGTCTTTACTAAACCTTTCTCCATCAGTTCTGCGCTGCCGATGATACCTTGCAGCGGTGTTTTCAGTTCATGAGATACATTTGCAGAGAACTCCCGGCGCATTTGCTCGGAATTAAGCTGCTCGGTAATGTCAAATGCCAAAACCACCGCGCCAATCACAGCACCGTCGGACTCAATGCGGCTCAGATCAAACTGGTAATCCCGTCCGTTTCGGTTTAATCTTGCGTAACCCCGCCCCTTGTCCAGCGCATCGTTCACTGCGCTTCGCATGGAGCTGGTCCGGTCTATCATCAGAAAGTTCTTGCCAACGCAGTCATTTCCGGCTTCAAATAAGTGCTTCGCGGCAGAATTGATGCTGAGAATATCGCCTTCGCCGTCCAGCAAAACAAGGCCTTCTTGCATGTGGGAAGTGATCTGCTGGAACACGGCA
>JAZSRY010000052.1:0-42179 GCA_045538735.1 Oscillospiraceae bacterium | reverse complement strand
CCTCCTTGCTGTTAAGGCCACCCCCAAAGAGGCCGGCGCATATCCCGACAACGACCCCGCTATGGCTGATGTTCCCGTTGAGAACCCCCAGTCCCCCTGGACTGTAAAGAAGCTTCTCGCCTGCAAGAACATGTGGCTCGTAGCTGTCGCCTTCGGTCTGCTCTTCATGGCTCTCGTTGCCACCATGACCCAGTTCATCCCCCGCATGATGGCCAGCGGCTTCACCATGGACCAGGGCACCATGTGGCTCTCCATCGCCTCCATCCTTGGTATCCCCGGCAGCTATCTCTGGGGCGTTCTTGACCAGAAGGGCGGCACCAAGCTTGCTGTTGTTGTATTCGCCATCTACATGGCTGTAATGCAGTTCCTCCTTGCCATCTTCTTCGGCAACCAGATCGTCACCCTTATTCTCATCGTTCTCCTTGGCATCCTCATCGGCGGTATCTGCAACCTGCTGCCCTCCATGGTTATTCAGATTTTCGGCGGCCGCAACTTTGCTGCAGCCAACAGCGTTGTAACTCCCATCGTTGTTGCTCTGCGTACCACCACCTTCATCGTTATGCCCGCTATCCTCGGCGCAACCCACGGCTCCTTCCAGGCTCTCTCCGTATTCTACGGCGTTCTCTCCGTTATCGCTATGGTCTTCGCACTCTGCATGACCAAGGACACCCTGGCTGAGCCCGAGGCAAAGTAAACTTTGTAAATGTAATAAAAAAATCCCTTGCCTGCGGGCAAGGGATTTTTTTATTACATAAAGCTGGCAACGGTTTCCGCAGGTGCGGAGCAGGGACTAAGTTCGATGACCTTCAGCACGGGACCGGGGCGGTCATATCCGGGGTGCTCTTCGATGGTGATGGAGGCGGTGAGATCTATCCACTGACTGTTTTCAAGGTCGCCTCGGCTGTTGCCCACGGCAATGAGGCCTGCAAAGGCTATATCGTCGGCGCAGCAGGTCATCATTTGGCGGCCGACAATGAGTTCGTCTTTTTCCAGATCCTCGCTGAGGGCGACCTGAGCCTTGAAACGAACGGTCTTTCCCTGATAACTGTCCAGCTCCTCGTTTAAGTCTCTGTACCACAGGGCGTAGTCCGTATCGGCAATCTCTATGAGCTTTGCCTTTTTGTTAAAGGGCAGGGGATCAACAATATCGTCATATTTAACGCTGCCGTCAACTGACTCATAGGCAATGTCGCAGGAGCGGTTTGCAGCGCGGACTATTTTGTGATAGGGCATAATGTCTGCGCCTTTAGGGAAGCGGTTGAAGACAATAAGTTCGCAGCTTTTCAGCTTGTCGTAACAAAGTTGACGCATATTTGCGTTATAACTGAGGAAGCTTCCGGCATCTGCAAACATAAACTCCTGATAAACCGCCCACTGAGGAGGCATGTTCATGTAGAAGTCATCCAGCATCCACATTCCGTTATATTCCACCAAAACCCTCTCTGCGTTGGCTTCAAGGAACCAGCGCTGAAGATTTTCCTCGCTGAGTTCCTCAACTTCTTCAACATAGCGGAGGAAAACATTGGGGGAGGCAAAGGTGTCGGGACTCAGTTCCTCCATGCCCTCCTCGCACATAATGAGCAAGGTGCGCTCACCGGAGTTGAAGCGGGGGTCTTCAAGGGTCTCCTGAAGGAACTTGGTCTTGCCTGCCTCCAGAAAGCCCGTGAAGAGATATACGGGAATTTCTGCCTGGGGCATGTCAAAAATATCTTCCTGCATGGCTGTCTCCTTATATGGCGAAGAGCTTTTTCAGCTCGGCCTCGTTTATGCCGCTGCCGATGACGCAGAATCTTCCGGTAATACCGGCGCTGCCGCGGCGGATGTCGGCCTCGCCGGGCACATAGTCAAAGTGAATCCACTGTCCGTCGGAGGCGTCCACAATACCCTTTGCGCGGAGTATAATGCCGTATTTTTCGGAGTTTTCAAGCTGAGCGAGAATGGAGCGGATGCCCTCCACGCTGAACTTTGCGGCGGTCTCCATGCCCCAGGAGGCGAAAACCTCATCGGCATGGTGGTGATGCTCGTGGCAATCGCAGTTGGGGTCGTGGCACTCGTGCTCGTGGTGATGATGGTGATGCTCGTGGCAATCGCAGTTATGGTCGTGGCACTCGTGCTCGTGGTGATGATGGTGGTGCTCGTGGCAATCGCAATCGGGGTCATGGCACTCGTGCTCATGGTGATGATGGTGATGCTCGTGGCAATCGCAGTTGGGGTCATGGCACTCGTGCTCGTGGTGATGATGGTGGTGCTCGTGGCAATCGCAGTCTTCGTCATGGCACTCATGCTCGTGATGATGGTGATGGTGCTCGTGGCAATCACAGTTGGGGTCGTGGCACTCATGCTCATGATGATGGTGATGGTGCTCCATTTCTTCAAGCTGCTTATCAAGAGTGTCGCAGCCTTCAACGGCTTCGAGGATCTGCTTGCCGCTGAGCTGATCCCAGGGAGTGGTGATTATAACGGCGCTGCCGTTTTTCTCGCGAAGAAGCTCAACTGCCTCGGCCAGCTTGCTCTCGCTGAGATTTTGGGTGCGGCTGAGAACTATGGCGGCGGCATTGCTGACCTGGTCATTATAGAACTCGCCGAAGTTTTTCATATACATTTTGCATCTTGCTCCGTCGCATACAACGGTGGCAGAGGCGATGGTAAGGCCATCGATTGCGGAAACAGCCTTGACGATATCGCTGAGCTTGCCCACGCCGGAAGGCTCGATGAGGATTCTGTCGGGAGCATATTCCTCCATAACCTTGCCCAAAGCAAGAGCAAAATCGCCCACGAGAGAGCAGCAGATGCAGCCGGAGTTAAGCTCGTTTACCTGAATGCCCGCCTCCTCCATAAAGCCGCCGTCAATGCCAATCTCGCCGAATTCGTTTTCGATGAGGACAATTTTCTGTCCGCAGTAAGCTTCGGAGATAAGCTTTTTTATAAGAGTGGTTTTGCCGGCGCCGAGAAAGCCGGAGAAAATATCAACTTTGGTCATTAAAAAACACTGTCCTTCGTTTTGGATTATCTAAAGAATCATTATATCACCGGCGAATGCGCTGTTCAACATTTTTCGCCGATTATATTGTTCGGGCTAAGACAATTATACCCATTTTGCTTCTGTTATAATGGGAAAATGTTCTCCCTTTCCCCACTTTAGTTGACATAAAGCAATTAATTTAGTATAATGACTGTGTCTGTATACTGCAGACATGTACATATTGAATTTTTTAACATCAGGAGATGTATTTATGGCAAAATATTGCATAAAATGCGGAAAAGTATTGCCCGAGGGTGCAGACGTATGCCCCGATTGCAATGCTATCGGTCAGTCTGAGTCCGATGCCGCCCTTTTCACAAAGCTCACCTCCAGCGCCGATGCCTGGCGAGAGAGCGAGGAGGAGGAAAGAAAGATCCTCAGACGTGCAGAAAACTTTCATAAAAACAGAAAGACCATAATTATTGCTGCCGCCTGCGCTGTGCTTGCAATCGCAATTATTCTGCTTGTGGTGTTCAACCTTCCTGCAGCCCGTGTTGCAAGAGCGCTGGACAGAGGCGAATATGTTATGGCCCAGGGAATCTGGCATGAAAAGCTCAGCGACGGGGAAGCAAGCGAAAGAATTGAGAAGAAGCTGCTTGCGGCTGCAAACCAGGTTTGCGACAGTCTTGCCGCAAGAGAGATAAGAGATGTTGAGGCTCAGTCTTCCATGGATATTCTCTATTCCTTCGGAAGCTTCACCAAGGAGCTTTTCGCACCTGTTCAGGAGAGAATGGATGCGCTTCTGGAATCCTCCGCAAATATGACCCTCGGTGACAGTGCTTATGCCTCCGGCGACTATCTTGCCGCTTGTGACAGCTACAGAAAGGTTATAGAGGGCGATGCCCTTTATGAGGAGGCTCAAACCAAGGCTCAGCAGGCTCTGGATGCCTATGCAGGCACCGTGCTGGATGACGCAAATGCCCTTGTTGCAGAAAATGAATACACTGCTGCCATTGAATGCCTGAAAGCAGGCGACAGAGTTCTTGGCGATTACGGAACCTTCTCCGCCGAAATCGACGGAAAGATTCAGGATTGCTATAATCTCTATGAGACTTACATACTCGTCAGCGCCGAGGCACTGGCAAAAACCGATGACTATGTCAGTGCAAAGGAAACCGTCCGCGTATGTGTTGAGGAATACGGTTACTCCACCGATGCTCTCCTGGCAGCATTGGAGCAGTATTCTGTCCTTGCCGAGAAGCAGCTTGTAACCTCCACTCTTGTAACTGCCGAGACCCTTTACAGCGCGGGAAAATATGCTGAGGCCTTTAAGGCTATCGAGGATATAGCTGAGCAGGTAAACGGAGAATACAAAACTCAGGCTCAGAACGGCATTATCGAATTTGAGACCCGCTTTGGCGAGGATATGTGCGCTAAGGCCGATGAAAAATACGGCGGAGACCGCAGCAAGGTTGCCGCAGCCCTTGCAGATCTGGAGGCAGCCCTTGAAATCCGCAGTCTTCAGCTTATCAAGGACAAAATCGCAGAGCTTGAGCCTCTGCTGCCCTTCGACCTTATAAGCGAGGCATATTCCAAGAGAGCAGGCGAGGTAAACCGCAATTCCACCGAATTCACCGCCATTGAAGGAACCAAGTATCACAAGTGGATGTGGGGCAGAGACGAATCCAACATAGAATTCAGCCTCGATGCCAGATATGATGTGTTCGAAGCCATGTTTGCATTCCGTGGCAGTGCAGATGATAAGAAGAGTGCATACTTTGATATCTATCTGGACGGCGAGAAGGTCTACACCAGCGAGACTCTCAGCGCAACCAGCGAAAATCCCGTTATTGCCGTCAAGGTTGATGTAAGCGGTGCAAAGCTCATGAAGATAGTTTTCCACTGCGACTACGAGGCTTCTCCCAGCCAGAATGGCTATAGCTACCACGCCATCTGCATCCCCGAGGTATACAAGGAAGCAAAGTAAATTGCCAAAAACAGGCGGGGTTTGTACGCGCTGCAAAAACATAAATCCGCGCTATATGGACGACAGACTGCACAAAATTTGTGCAGTCTGTCTTATTATGGGCTTCTACAGATGAAAAATCTGTCAATTTAACGAGTTGAAATGTTCGCGGGAATGCATTAGAATATAAGCATAACAAAATATGATCCGGCTGAAGTTTGCAGGAAAGCTTTTGACTCAAGGCTCATATAATGGCTGAGGGAATTGCTTGACCGCAAATGGACGGCATTCTGGAGAAGCCCGGTGAAAGCCCGGGGGCCGAAGGTGCAAGATGCTTCCGCAAGGGAGGGTCAAATCTCTCAGGCAAAAGGACAGAATTAAAGCTGCAGTTTATGCAATAGCTTTTATGTTTTTTTTGAGGGTGTGCCGATTCGGTGCAGCCTCTTTTTGTTTATTCAGACGGATATATGCTCAGCCCGAAAGGAGTCAGTGCTTTATGTTTATGGAAAAACTCACCGATTTTGTGAATGTATTGAACGGTTACGCCTGGGGTCCCTGGATGCTTATACTGTTGGTGGGCACCGGTATTTACCTCAGCTGCCGAGTAGGCTTTATCCAGTTCCGCCGTTTCGGCTATGCTATGAAGAACACCCTGGGCAAGATGTTTAAGAAGACCAAGGCGGGTGAAGGAGAGGTAACCCCCCTGCAGGCTGTTACAACTGCTCTTGCCGCAACCGTAGGCACAGGTAATATCGCAGGTGTAACCGGCGCAATTATCGTCGGCGGCCCCGGCGCCGTGTTCTGGATGTGGGTTAGTGCCCTCTTCGGAATGGTTACCAAGTACAGCGAAGTTGTTCTTTCAGTGAAGTATCGCGAACGCAATGAAAAGGGCGACTGGGTCGGCGGACCTATGTATTATATAAGGAACGGTCTCGGCAAGGGCTGGGCATGGCTGGGTGCTGTGTTCTGCGTTCTGGGCTGCTGCGCTGCCTTCGGTATCGGCAACATGACTCAGGTCAACACCATTGCAGCCTCCATTAATAATGCCATCAACGAGTTTGGCGGCGACACCGCAGCAAACACGCTTACGATCTTCGGCCAGAGTGTGCCTGTCAGCAGCGTTGTTATCGGTGTGGTTCTTGCTATCATTGTGGCACTGGTCCTTCTGGGCGGCATTAAGCGCGTGGGCGCTGTTACCGAGAAGCTGGTTCCCGTTATGGCTATTATCTATATCCTTTCCGCACTGATTGTTATCCTTTTCAACATTCGCGCCATTGGCCCTGTGTTCGCCATGATCTTCAAGGGCGCTTTCAGCGCCGATGCTGCTCTGGGTGGAGCAACCGGTATTGTTATTATGCAGACCATACAGAAGGGCGTTGGACGCGGCGTGTTCTCCAATGAGGCGGGTCTCGGTTCCGCTCCCATTGCACATGCTGCTTCCTCCGAAGGCAATCCCGTAAAGCAGGGGCTTTACGGTATCTTTGAGGTCTTTATGGACACCATTGTTATCTGCACTCTTACCAGCGTTGCAATGCTCATCTGCTGCGCCGATGCACAGGCAGGCGGTCTCGCCATTGACTGGGGCTCCTCTGCTATGGACTCCACCGCTTTGATGGCTGCCTCCTTCGGTACTGTTTTTGGCAGCAAGATAGGCTCTCTTATCATAGCTGTTGGTATCAGCTTCTTCGCCCTTTCCACGGTTCTCAGCTGGTCGCTCTACGGCACCCGCTGCTTCGAGTACCTCTTCAAGGGCAAGGGCCTCCGTATTTATCAGATCATCTTTATTATAGCTATCGTTATTGGCTCCACTCTGAAGCTTGATCTGGTCTGGAACATAGGCGATACTCTCAACGGCTTTATGGCAATTCCCAACCTTGTGGCACTTCTGGGCCTCAGCGGTGTGGTCATCAAGCTCACTAAGGAGCACTTTGCACAGCTTAAGAAATAAGTCAATAAAACACCAATGCCCCGCGTTTCAGAATGCGGGGCAGTTTTTTCTTGCAAAAAGCTCTGAAAACGGATAGAATAGCAAAGATAATAATTTAGCGCACAGGTATATTTCTATGGATGAACTCAAAATCGTTTTTGCAAGCAACTTAATAAAGCTAAGAACCCGGGCAGGGATGACCCAGGCGGAATTGGGAGAAAAGCTCCACTATTCCGATAAGGCTGTCTCCAAATGGGAGAGAGGCGAATCAGTGCCCGATGTTTTTGTTCTCAAATCCATCGCGGAGCTCTTCGGTGTCAGCGTGGATTATCTTATCTCCTCTCACGACAGCTGGGAAAAGCCTGCAGAGCCCTGGGGAAAGAGAGAGGAATACAGCCGCATGTTCATAGCCCTTGCGTCAATAGCCGGCATATGGACTCTCACTGTGATCGAATTTGTCGTGGCTTGGCTTTTCGGGCAGGCTCACTGGATAAGCTTTGTGGCGGCGGTACCCATATCCCTCATAACGCTGTTGGTGTTCAACTCCGTATGGTTTAAGGGAAAAAACAATATGTATATCGTGATGGCGCTGGTTCTTTGCATAGTGGCTCTTATATATTTTGCCCTATTCAAAAATAACTTTTGGCAGCTGTTCTTTATCGCTCTTCCCGCGGAAGCGGTTGTCTACCTTAGTTTCCAGATAGGGAAAAAACGCAAGAAAAATAAGAATAATGCATGAACTAAGGACTCTACCCACGGTAGAGTCCTTGTTTTTGCGGTAGATAGTAGGGTGCTTAGGCGTAGAGACAAATTTATCTGCAGTAGTTTGTGTTTTTGCTGTCTTGGGGCAATAATGGTTGGGGGACGGAAAGACCGTCATTCCAATATTTTTCAAGGAGAACCACATAATGAGCAATTTTGTACTGAGCAGCTGCTCCACCGCCGACCTTTCAAAGGAGCATTTTGAAAGACGGGGAATTGAATATATCTGCTTCCACTATCAGCTGGACGGCATAGAATATCCCGACGATCTGGGTGAGACCATACCCTTTGACGAGTTTTACAACAAAATGACCGAGGGCGCGGAAACTTCCACCGCTCAAGTGAACATATCCGAATATCTGGACCATTTTGAACGCTTCCTCAAGGAAGGCAAGGATGTTCTCCATATCTGCCTTTCTTCCGGCATATCCGGCTCTTATAACAGTGCAGTGAATGCCGCCCTCATTGCTGCCGAGCGTTATCCCGAGCGCAAGATTTATGTTGTGGACTCTCTTGCGGCCTCCTCCGGCTTCGGTCTCCTGGTTGATAAGCTGGCAGACCTCCGTGACGAGGGCAAGAGCATTGACGAGGTCCGCGACTGGGCAGAGGAGAACAAGCTGAACCTCCAGATTTGGTTTTTGTCCACCGACCTTACTTTCTATGTGAAGGGCGGACGCATTTCCAAGGCCGCAGGCATTTTCGGCGGATTGCTGAACATCTGCCCCCTTATGAATATGGACTATATGGGACGCCTCATTCCCCGCAGCAAGGTAAGAGGCAAGAATAAGGTGCTTCAGGAGATAGTCAAGCGTATGGAAAGCTTTGCTGCTGACGGTTATGACTATTCCGACAAGTGCTATATGTGCCATAGTGCCTGCTATGATGATGCCCGCGCAGTGGCTGATGCCATAGAGGCCAAGTTCCCCAAGCTGAAGGAGAAGGTGCTTATCAATAATATCGGTACCGTTATCGGCAGCCATGCCGGTCCCGGCACCGTCGCCATATTCTTCTGGGGCGACAGGAGAGTTGACTGAAAAACAAATAAAAAAAGACACCCTTTTCAGGGTGTCTTTTTTTATTTGAGGGGTATTCCGTTTTCGCAGGGCATACCTATCTGGCATTTTCCGCAGCCGTAACGGGGCGGGAAAAGCTCCTTTGTGCGGTTTATAAAGTCCGAGCAGGGGGCATTGTCCTTCTCACATTTGCCTATGGCGGAGGAGGGGCAGCGCAGGGCGCATGCTCCGCAGAAGCTGCAATATTCATAGGGAGAACTGTAGGCTCTTGGTGTGGACTCAATGGGAGCATCGGTTATGATGCTTCCAAAGCGGCCGCAGACACCGATTTCCGTTATAAGATGCTTGGCAAGGCCAAAAGTGCCCAGCCCCGCAGCGTAGGCTGCATGTCTTTCGGACCAGTTTGCGGCGAAAAGAGGGCCTCCTGCTGCCGCCCTGGCATCATCTCTGGACACGGCAAAATCCCCGCTTGCAGAAGGAATAACCGCCTTATAGCCTTCCTTTTCAAGCTCGGCAATAATCTCATCGCAGGCCTTGAGCATAAAGCTTTGTCCCTCAATGCGGGCGTGGAGCCATTCATCGGAGGGGTATGGTGTGCCGGGGCGGTCGCAGACCCTTATTTCGTCCGTGTAGCTAAGGAAGAAGGAAATAACGCTTTTCGCCCCGGGAAGCCAGTCGCAGGGCAGACGGAGCATATCTCCGTAGGCCTTAAAATCGCCCTTCATCTCCGGGAATATAGGGCCTGAAGCATCGGCGCAGCCCACGAGGCTTTTGGAAAAAATTTTCATTCCCGCAAGTTCGGGTCTGAGCGCAAGTTCTCCGGGGATGCGGTTTGAATCATTTTCGAGGATGAGCCGGTCAAGAATATCTTCTATGTTTTTCAATTTCATGAGCTTCACATTCCTTTGTGTTTACGAAAAATGCAGTTTTCTGAGAATCGGGCTTAATGCTGAGAAACACCTTCAATCCGCTGCTGTCCGGCAAACGGGCGTATTCATGGCTTAAAGATTGCCGGTGGCATACATAAGGGCAGTAAGAGCTGCCACAGGAGCGGTCTCGCAGCGGAGAATACGGGGACCCATTGCGCAAAGCTTGATGCCAATCTTGCTGGCAAGCTCTGCCTCATAGGGCTCAAAGCCCCCCTCGGGGCCTGTTATTATGGCTGCGGAGGAGATTTCACCTGCGGCTTCAATGGCTTCCTTAAGCTCGACGCGGTCGCCGGTCTCATACATAAAGAGGGGGAGGTCGGTCTTTATTGCAATATCAAGAGCTTCGGCAAAGCTGCCCACGGCGCTGACCTTGGGGATTATTCCGCGGCCGGACTGCTTGGCGGCTTCTTCTGCAATTCGCTGCCAGCGCTGAACCTTTTTCTCCATGCCCTTTGCATCGGGCCGTGCAACGCAGCGGTGGCACATGAAGAAAACTATTTCGCTGGCGCCGGATTCGGTGCATTTCTGCACGATATAGTCGCTGCGCTCACCCTGCTTGGGAATGCCTGCAAGAATGGTGCAGTGAACGCTGGGCTCGGCGGGGCAGACAACGCTTTCGATAACCTCTGCCTCAACTGCGTCGGGGCTGAGGGTCTTGATGCGGCAGTAATGGTCGTTTTTGTTTCCGTCGCAGATGACGATGCGGTCGCCCACCTTGAGACGGAGAACCTTGATGTGGTCAGCGTCAGAACCGGAAATATAGGCAATGCCGCCGGCTATATTACTGCCGGCCATAAAAAATCTGGGCATGGATTTACCTCCCTGATGTTATATTCTGAATACAATTATCGCATATTCTGTCCTTTATTGCAATAAAAAACCCCGCTGTTGCTTTAGTGGAGATAAATGATATAATAAAATAAAAGGAGGGAAGGCTATGCTTGAAATTTCTTACACTGCGGCGCTGACAGCAATAAGCGCACTCTGGATTATAGTAAGGGCGGCTGTGTGCTTCAAAAGGAAAAAAATAGATTGGAAAAGGGAAGCGATGCTTCTTTTGGTTTATATATGCATTGCCGTTGTTGTGCGCTTCACATTTTTCCCCTTCTATAAGGTGGATGGCAAAATTGCACCCCTCGTATTCGATGCGTCAAAGGTTTTTCCGCCGAGACTCAATTTTCTGCCCCTTGTGTATCTGCTGGACTATGAGGTGGGAAAGGAAGCATTTATCAATGTCATCGGCAATACCGCTATGTTTATTCCCATAGGCATTATTCTGCCGTTAGTATATAAAAAGCTTAATAGGCATTGGAAAGCGATTTCTGCAGGAGTGGGCGTTTCTCTGTGCATAGAAATTATCCAGCTGCCTTTCTACGACCGGTTTTCGGATATTGATGACCTTCTCCTCAACAGCATCGGCTATATAATCGGATATCTGATTTTTCTGGGAGGAAGAGCCTGCATCAGAAAACTGAAAAAATAATAAAAAAAGAAGCACTGCATTGCAGTGCTTCTTTTTTGAAAAAGTAAGGGATAACTTACTTGATTTCGACCTTTGCGCCAACAGCTTCGAGCTTGGCCTTGATCTCTTCTGCCTCTTCCTTGGAAACAGCTTCCTTGAGGACAGCGGGGATGCCCTCGACCTTTGCCTTTGCCTCTGCGAGACCCAGACCGGTGATGCCGCGGACTTCCTTGATAACCTTGATCTTCTCAGCGCCGAAGTCGGTCATAACGACGTCGAACTCGGTCTTCTCTTCAACAGCAGCAGCAGCTGCGGGAGCAGCAGCAACAGCAGCAGCAGCGGCAGATACGCCGAATGCATCCTCAAGAGCGTGAACGAGCTCTGCGAGCTCGAGAACGGTGAGAGCCTTTACTTCTTCGATCATAGCATTGATTTTTTCGCTAGCCATTATAATTTCCTCCTAAAATTGTGTCTTGTGCAGCTATCTTACTCAGCTGCGGTTTCGGGTTCGGCAACGTAGCCGTTCTTTTCTGCGATCTGGTTCAGGACCACTGCGAGGCTGGTGATGGGAGCAAGCAGAGTACCAAATACCTGGCTGTAGAGAGCATCCTTGCTGGGCAGTGCGGAGATCTCGGCGATCTCGGAGTCAGAAAGGATCTTGCCATCCATGAATGCGGCCTTGATGGTGAAGATGTCGTTCATCTTCTTGGCGTAGTCATTGATGATGCGGAAAGGAGCGATGGGGTCGCCGGTGCTGGTTGCGAGAGAAGTGGTACCATTGAGGATACCATTCATTTCCTGCAGACCGCAGTTGTCAAGAGCAAAGCGGGTGAGGGTATTCTTGACGACGGAGTATTCAACGTCGTTCTTGCGCAGTTCGGTACGCAGTTCGGTGTCCTGAGCAACGTTGATGCCCTTGTAGTCCACGAACAGGCCGGAGCTTGCGTTCTGAATACGCTCGGTCAGTGCTGCGACAATTGCCTGCTTCTCGCTGAGAACTTTTGCGTTCGGCATTGTTTACACCTCCGGGGTAATTTCGTTGCGCCCGAAAAAGAAAAAATCTTCATATCCGCAAAGACATGAAGACAGAAAGCAATCAAGTTATTGATGCTGTCCTCGGCAGGATTTCCGCTTTCGCCACCTGCTGTCTTTGGAGCGCCCCAATATAATATCAAAAGCATATACGCTTGTCAAGAGATTTTTCTCTGTATTTTCAATGTTTTTTTGCAGTAATTTTAATGCCGAGATTGCCAAAATGCACAAAAAAGTTTAGAATAAGGGCATATCACAAATTGTTGTGGAGGATAAAATGAAAAGTGCATATTTCGAGAGAATATTCTCTCTTTATTCCGACTATATCTCCTGGTCGGCTGAGCTGATGCGCTCTTTCGGCGGAGTGAAAATTTTTGCTCAGCTTTTCACCGGAGGCGGACAGTATAAAAACAGGGAAGAGCATATGGAGTTTTTTAAGGCCGTTGAAGAAGCGGCAGGGGAGTATTACAATGCTCTGCAAAACGGCAGCGCACCCCGGGAGGAGCTTGCCGAGCTTTTGAGCTTTGTGCTTATAGCCTGCCATGAGGGCGTGGATGAGTGGGGCGACTGGATGGTAATGGCCGCCGAGAAGCATTTTGTCCCCTTTGTGGATTTGCTTGAAAGGGAAGAGGCATTGAGCCTATATGAGCCTTACCGCCGCCTCAGACGGCGCAACAAAGGGCTTCCGCCTCAGGATGAGATACTGAAAAAACTTAAAAAGCTGAGCAAATGAAAAATAACTTGTTGCAAACGTAACAAATGTACGGACAAGTTATTGCAAATTATCCGAAAATGTTGTATAATCGTTGAATCAAATGAGATTGCTTCAACGCAAGAGATGCGTTTAACAAATGGAATGCAGGGCGTTCCGGAAGGACAATATAATGGAAAAGAACCCCATACTCCTCAGCACCCTTTCTATGGACAGTGATATTCCTCTTTACTCTCAGCTTGTCAGCATCGTAAAGCGCAATATTTCTGCAGGAACTCTTAATACCGGTGACCTCCTCCCCAGTGAGGCAGAGCTGTGTAAAACCTTTGATATTTCCCGTTCCACCGTGCGCCAGGCCATTGGCGCGCTGGAGAGCGAGGGTCTTGTTGTGCGCAAGCAGGGCAGAGGCACCTTCGTTGCCGAGCCCAAGGTCCGCAGAAAGACCGAAATGGTATATTCCTTCACCAGCGAGATCAGCTCCATGGGCATGACTCCCTCCTCCACCCTTATTGAGTTTGAGGTTATTGACCCCACCCCCGATATCGTGAAGGTGCTTGAGCTCAACGGTACTGATTCCAAGGTATACCGCTTCGTCCGTATCCGCCATGTGGACGGGGAGCCCCTCATCCTTGAAACCAGCTTTTATCCCCAGTATATATACCCCAAGCTCACCAGGGAACTGCTCCAGACCCACAGCTTCTACAGCCTTCTCTACGAAGTGGGCATTATTCCCGCCAACGCGGTTGACTCCTATGAGGCAGTCCTCATGAGCCGCAAAGAGGCAGAAATGCTCAGCTCCAAGCCCGGCAGCTGCGGTTTCTTTGTTCAGCGCCGCACCTATACCGAGTCCGGCATGGTCTACGAATTCACCCAGAGTCTTATGCGCGCAGACCGCGTGAAGCTGGATGTATTCCTCCATAAGGACGGAGTTTCCTTCTCCCGCAGCGTGGATAAAAACAACTGATACATATACCCTGCGGCTTTGCCGCAGGGTATATCTTTGTGTTTTTGCTGAGGTATTGACTTTTTTTATTCCGGGGAATTTATTGAAAAAGATAACATACAATATATTTTGTGCGGAATTAAATTTTTGACAGGGTCATTTGCAGGAAAACTTAGCAAAAAAGGCAATAAAGCGTAAAATTCTTGGTAAATTTTGAAAAAAGATATTTACAAATTAACAAACTTAAGGCATAATAAGCACGTACCAAATGTATGGTACGTTTGAGAACAAATAACTACTCTCAGGAGGAATTTTTATTATGAACAAAATCAAAGTCGGTATCAATGGTTTTGGCCGTATCGGTCGCATGGTCTTCCGCAACAGCATGAACCATCCCGAAATCGAGATCGTCGGCATCAACGACCTCTGCTCTGCTGATTACCTGGCATATCTGCTCAAGTATGACACTATGCACGGCAAGTTCGACGGCGAAGTCAGCTACGAGGGCAACAACCTTGTTGTCAACGGCAAGAGCTACCCCTGCTTCAGCGAGCGCAACGCTGCTGACCTGCCCTGGGGCGAAGTCGGCGCTGAGTATATTCTCGAGTGCACCGGTCTCAACCTGACCGCTGAAAAGTGCCAGCCCCACATCGAAGCTGGTGCCAAGAAGGTCATCATGGGCGCTCCCTCCAAGGACAGCTCTCCCATGTTCGTCTGCGGTGTTAACCTCGATAAGTACACCAAGGATATGACTTTCGTTTCCAACGCATCCTGCACCACCAACTGCCTTGCTCCCATTGCCAAGGTTCTCAACGAGAAGTTCGGCATTGTTGAAGGCCTCATGACCACTGTTCACTCCACCACTCCCAGCCAGAAGATTCTCGACGGCGTTTCCGTTAAGGACTGGCGCGGCGGCCGTGCAGCAGCTGGCAACATCATCCCCTCTTCCACCGGCGCCGCCAAGGCTGTCGGCAAGGTCATCCCCGAGCTCAACGGCAAGCTCACCGGTATGGCTATGCGCGTTCCCACTCTGGACGTCAGCGTCGTTGACCTGACCGTCAACCTGGCAAAGCCCGCAAAGTATGAAGAGATCTGCGCAGCAATGAAGGAAGCTTCCGAAAACGAGCTCAAGGGCGTTCTCGGTTACACCGACGAGGCTGTTGTCTCCTCCGACTTCCTCAGCGATCCCCGCACCTCCATCTTCGATGCAGAGGCCGGCATTGCTCTCACCGATAAGTTCGTCAAGGTCGTTTCCTGGTACGATAACGAGTACGGTTATGCAGACAAGATGCTCTGCCTCGTAGAGCATATGTACTCCGTTGACCACGCCGAGTAATTACTAATAAAAAACCGTTTACAGGCACAGCAGAACATACTGCTGTGCCTGTTCTTGTATGCCCGAACAATGTGTGATAGTATGTAATCAATTCGACAAACTTGAATTTGACGGAGGGAGTAGCAATGAAAAAGCTGATTATAAATTATAATCTTGAAATACTAACTGCGGTTTTGGCAATCGTATTTGGTGCGAGCCTTTTCTTTTGGAACAGTCTAACTCTCGCAGGCAAAGCATTGCTTGGATTTATGGTTTTATATACCCTTCATGAGTGGGAGGAATCCAGATTTCCTGGCGGTTTTTATGACCTGTTTTTTGGGGGATTTGGAGTAGAAATCACCGCAAGTGAAGCAAGAATGCACTTGCCCGTTGCAATATACATCTTGATTATGTTACTTGTTCCGTTTGCGTTGCAGCAAACAACATTCCTTGTGCTGATTCCTTTAGGACTCGGGCTTTTTGAAGGCGTGATTCATGTTGCAGGCATCAAAATACATAAGTTAAAGAAGCCGTATACGCCTGGCATGATTACAGGACTCATCATGTTCGCTTACGCCGTCTTTGTTATCACACAAATCAACAAAGCGGGTGGATTACCCTCGTGGCAATGGATTGTTGGCTTTGTCCTTGCGTTTGTTGGATTTGCAGTTATGGAACAATTCTTCTTGAGAACAGTAGGACTTACTTTTGGCGATTTCAGAAAAATGGCAATGGCTCGGGTCTTAGGAAACAAAAAAATAATCGGTTAAACAAATTCCAATTTGTCGAACAGTAATGACGAAATTATGCACATTTTTCCCGCCAGGGGGAGCTTTTTTCGAAACCGATAATGATAAAAAACCCGACCTATGATTTTAAGCATAGGTCGGGTTAACTGTTTTATGATTTTGGATTTATCAGCCTGCAAACTGGAAAACACAGTAGGCTGCGTAGATGCAAAGAAGGATGATGCCCTGAGCGCGGCTGAGCTTGCCGCGGATGAGAGCGGGGAGGGTGAGAAGACACATGGCAAAGAGCATCACAGGGATATCCATCACAAAGGATGCGTTCATGCCGCCGATAAGCTTTTCGGAGGGAACGGCAAAGGGATTGAGGGTGATGGACATACCGCTGACCAGCACCAGGTTGAAGATGTTGGCGCCGATGACGTTGCCCAGAGAGAGGGCACCGTGACCCTTTGCAAGGGCGGTGATGGCGGTAACCAGCTCGGGGAGGGAGGTGCCAAGAGCTACAAAGGTGAGGGCGATAACGCTTTCGGGAACGCCCAGTGCCTCAGCAATAATGGTGCCGTTATCCACAAGCAGTCTTGCACCGACGGCGATGAAGGCAGCGCCGATGATAAGGAGGATAATTTCTTTTACAAGAGAGCTTTTGCCGGAATCATTATCGTCTTCTTCGGCTTCCACCTGCTCGGGGTTCTTAAATGCCTGGCGGACAGTGATGAACATATAAACGAGGAACATCACAAGCAGGATAATGCCGGAGATGCGGCTGAAAAAGCCGGTAAATGCATTGGCGACATAGAAGATAGCAGCAATAAAGAATGCTGCAACAGGGGTACGGAGGCTCTTGCGGTCAATAGCTGCAGGGCGAACTGCAAGGCTGATGGCGGCAATAAGAGAGGTGTTGCAGATGATGGAGCCGATTGCGTTGCCATAGGCAATTTCGCCGTGGCCGCCCACGGCGGCGGTGGCGGAGACCATGACCTCGGGGAGGGTGGTGCCGATGGAAACAACGGTGGCGCCGATGAGAAGCTCAGGGAGATGGAAGCGGTGGGCAATGCCGGTGGCACCGTCCACGAACCAGTCGCCGCCCTTGATAAGCAGAACAAGACCGACGATAAAAAGAAGTACGGGTACGAGCATATGAACTTTCTCCTTTCAAAACAGAAACCCGGACAGGCTCTTACATGTCCGGGTGAAAGTGACTCTATGGTCGGGAGGACATGCAGCCATCGCGGGGCGAAAAGTGCATGAGTCTCGCAAATTAAAGCAAGCCAGACCTTTCGGCCGGGATTGTTGACTTGCCACGTCCGCTTTCTTGCGTCCGCTGCTACTCCCTCATTTATCATTGCCGATTTTACCATGGATAATTTATCCTTGTCAATGATAAAATCCCCCGAAACAACATGTTTCGGGGGATAAATGGGATTATTTATGCTTTGTTTATTCCTTTCTCCAGCTTGCGGAGAAGCTCCGTCAGAGGGATTATAAGTATGCCTGCAACCAGATTACCCAGACCGTGGAGAGCGTCAAAGGGGAAGCCTGCGATTATCCAGGTTATCATACCCTTGAAATTGAGTCCGAAGAAGAGAGCCTGAGCGGGGGCATAGAGTATGCCGTAGCAAAGGCCGTGGAGACCGCAGACTGCCATATAGACGGGAACGGCGATCTTTTTGGGCATAGTTTTGGGCAGAAGCATAGTCACGCCCCAAAGAACGGTCCATATGTAGAGATAGGGAACCCACCATGTGGCGAAGCCGTAGTATATGCCCAAAAGCAGTACATAGGCATAAAGGGGAATAAGAGCCTTCTTGCGATATACAAGGGTGTAGACCATTATCAGTGTGCCGACAAGATGGATATTGGGCGCCCACTCCATCAAAAGCTTGGAAAGGAAAACAATGGTACCCAGCATAGCGAAAACCACTATTTCACGGGTAGTGAGTGCAGCTTTCTTCTTGGTCATTATTTTTCCGCCTTGAAGGAGTATTCTGCGCCGTCTTCAATATCGGTCAGTTCACAGCCGGTAGCGCCGTACTCACCGTTAACGTAGAAAGCCCAGTACATTCCGTGGGTTTCATAGTCAAGGGGGATACCGGTGACTTCCTTGACGTAAAGACCGTAGGGGCCGTCCTCACCGGTGATAAGGCCTTCGTTCATGAGTGCCTCACCAACTGAGCCGGCAGAGCTTGTTACCTCAAAGCTTTGGGTATTGCCATCGGGGTCCACCACCGTGAAGGTGAAGGTTTTTTCTTCCGCGTTTGCAGAGCCCTCATCCTTACTGCCGCAGGCAGCAAGGGAAAGTACCATAGCCGCAATAAGTACTATCAGGATGAGAGATACGAAACGCGAATGATTTCTTTTCGCATTTTTCATATTCTTTTCTCCTTTTAGTGTAAATATCAGCCTCGGATTTGCCATCGGCAGGGAATCGCTGCCTTTTCATCGCAAAATTCGGTAAGTCTTCCGGCTTGGGGATTATGCGTCTTGTCTGCCCGCCTTCTCAGCCAATTTGGCCAATGGTTTTGCCAAAGCAGTTGCGGCCTGCTTCGGGGCAGCTGACTCTCCCTTTACGGCGACGGTCTCGCACAGGATTTCCACCTGTTTCCTTTGCCTTTTTTCCGTTACTGTTCTTCTATTTTACTACTGAAGATTACATATTGCAAGAAAATAAAACATTAAAGGGACTGCAGTGCAGTCCCTTTGGGCTTATTTAAATCTGGATGCGTAGCCGCAGCGTCGGCAAAGCTCCTCCGTAGCCCTGCGGCAGCTGAAGCCCACGTAAATGGCTTTAGCACGGGGTGAGGAAAGAATTTCCCCAAGGCTTTGGCTATGGATATTTCCAAGGGGAATGCTGCCATCACTGTCCAGACAGCAGGGCACAACTGTGCCGTCGCAAAGGATGCCTATGTGGTCCCGAAGACCGTAGCAGAAGCTAACCTTCGCTTCGGGGGCGGCAAGGTCGGGCCAGTCGAACTTATCACCGTGCTCAAGAAACACCCTCGGCGCAAGGCGGAGATTTTTTGTGCAGTCTTCCCAAGGGGTGGGAAAGCGCTCTTCGAGAAGGGACAGAATCTGTTTGTTGCAGCTGTTTTCTCCCCCTTCATTCCAGAGACGTAGAGAACAGATAATGCCTTTTTCAGCTGCGCAGGCGGCAAAATCCGAAACGGACTCCATATAAGATTCAATGCTGCCGCTGCTTCCGCTGCCTTCAAAGGACTGGAGGGAGATATTAACTCTGTGCAAAGCGGGGGAGGAGAGAAGCTCGCTGCCTCGCTCCTGTAGCAGCGTGCCGTTTGTGGTGAGGATAACCCGAAAGCCCTTGCTGTGGGCGATGGAGAGAAATTCCCCCAAATCAGGGTGGAGCAGAGGCTCGCCCATAAGGTGGAAATAGAGAAACTTTGTGTGTCCTACAAGAGCAGAGCTTATGTTATCAAATTCCTCGGCGCTCATAAAGCGTCCCTCGCGGCGGGTGCCGGGGCAGAAGGAGCAATTCAGGTTGCAGATATTTGTGATTTCAAGATAAATTTTCTTAAGCATATCAAGTCTCTCAGGGCTGATTGAGGACCTGCGCGCCCACATCGGGTACGTCGGTCATAACCGCGTCTGCGCCGATGCTCTGGAGATAGGCTATCTCCTCGGCTTCGTTGATGGTCCAGTACTGAACGGCAATATTGTGCTCATGGGCATAGTTGATAACGCGGGATGTGCCAAGATTCACAACATAATCGGTGGTGGGAATCTGGAGGGCAACAAAGGGGAATGCGTCCTTTTTAATGCCGAAGAAGGAGCAGAGATAGAACTTGATAGCCTCGTTGAAGCCTGCGGAGCGAGGGAGGTCGGGGTAGGTGGCATCCATATACTCGGTGACCTCGTTATTAAAAGTTCCCACAACGGCGCGGTCTAGGGCACCGTATTCCTGCAAAATTGCGTAGAGCTTATCCACGGCGGCATAGCCGGTCTCGCCGGAATTTTTAATCTCGATAATATAGCGGTATTCACCCTGCGCTTCCAGATAATCAAAGGTCTCTCTGATGGTGGTTATGCGGAGATCATCGGGGATGTCCTCGCCGCGGAGACCTGCATAGGGGCTCTCCCCGCTGTCGGAGGTGAATTTATCGCCCATGTTCAGCTCCTTAAGCTGAGCAAGGGTATAATCGCCGGGATAAACATCCTCGTGTCCGAAATGTTCAACGGCGTTGCTGGTGCGGTCAAGGGTGGAGTCGTGGAGAAGCACAAGCTCTCCGTCCGCGGTCATACGCAGGTCAAATTCGAAGATATCCAGCTCGTATTCATCGCTCTCAATGCAGTTTTTCAAAGCTGCCATTGTGTTTTCGGGGGCAATTCCGCCGCCCGCTCTGTGGCCGGAGAGCATTGTGACACCCAGAGGAGTAATAAGAGGATTAGTGCAGTTTTCGGTGCTGACGGGCTCGGTGTTGGTGCGGCGGGTAACTCTCCAGAAAAGGAAGCCACCCAGAATTGCTATAACAAGAATAACAACGAGGATGATTATAAGAGCCTTTTTAATGCGCTTTTTGGCCTTGGGGCTGAGGGGACAGCCCGCATTGAACCATCCGAAGGTCATGGGCCAGATTGCTGCGGCAAATACGCAGACGAGGAAATAGCGGATGGCGGTGGTGAAAAGCACATCGCCGAAAACGAGCTTCAGGAGGGGCTTGGTGCCTTCTTTGATTGCAAGGGTGAGGGCAAGACCGATTATCACCTTGGGCAGCTGACGAAGGAAAGTGGTCTTTGGCTGGAAGTTTACATAACGACGCTCTATCCAAAGGCTGCAGAGAATACCGAGGGAGCAGCCAAGAAGGGTCCAACCCTGCTTGATTCCGGAATGGAGGTTATCCGGATCAATATCTGCAGGCCAAGCCTTGAGGTTTACATAAAAAACATATGCCAAAGAAAGGACCGCGAAAATGCCGTAGGCGATACAGAGAAGATTGGGCTTTTCCTCGCTCTTTTTGAAGAGGGGATAGAGGGCGAAAATGAGGATGATGCCGATAGCGAGGCTCACCAGAACGTCTGCGGGGGTGTGCACGCCCAGATACATGCGGGAGAGGGCGGTGAGGACAAGGAGAACGATGGTGACAATTCTCACCCAAAGCTTCTTGCTGAATCTGGCAATACCGCCCATTGTGGTGGTAACCTGCTGAGTGTGGCCGCTGGGGAAGGAATAGCCCGTTGCGGCTTCCCGGGCGGATTCAACAATGGTGAAGGAGGGGTCCTTCACCCAGGGTCTGGGGATGCGGAAGCTGAGCTTAAGCAGCTGATTGAGAAGAGTGCCGCCAAGACCGGCCAGCATAATGTAAAGACCGCTGCTCTTGCTTACGCACCAATAGATGATGATGGCAAGCACAAGGAAGGCGATCTCGTCGCCGAGATATGTAATTACCGAGAAGAAGGCATCCAGAACGGGATTGCGGATGCTTTCAAGAAAATACAGAAACTGCATATTTTATCCTCCTTTTGAGAATAGATTACTTTTATGGGTGAATTGTAGCACAGATTTTTTTCAAAGGCAATAAAATACCCCGAAGAGACAGCCGCCTCCCCGGAGTGAAAAATTTATTTGATTCTGTCCGCTATGAACATACCAAGCATAATAAGCACCGCGCCCACTATGCCCATAACAGTGAGAGGCTCATCCAGCACAATAACACCGGTGAGCATGGTGAAAAAGGGGATGATGTAGACATAGTTGCAGACGGTGACTATGCCGAGGCGCTTGCTTGCCGCATTCCAGAAAACATAGCCCAGCGCGGAACAAATGAGCCCGAGAAAAATAAGACAAAAGAGGAAATTTCCATTAACAAGAGGAGCAATGGAAAAACTTTGCTTTTCAACAAGGGCGATGGGCAGACCGCTGATAAAGCCCCAGAACATAATGCGGCGGGTGAGAAGAAGGTTATTATATTTATCAACACCCTTGCGGAGCAAAACGGAGTATATGGCCCAGCAAAATGCTGCGCCGAAGCTGAGAAGGTCCCCGATGGGGGAGAGCTTCAGCACAACGGTGCCGTTGAAAACGACCAGAGCAACACCAACGATAGCAATGGCAAAGCCGATAAGACTGCCCCTTTTAAGCTTCTCATCGGGGAGGAAAATATGGGCTGCCAGTGCGGTCAGAATAGGAGCTGCGGCCACGATAATGCTTACATTGGCAGCGTATGTATAGGTGAGAGCGGAGTTTTCGCAGAGGAAGTAAAGGCTGCAGCCGCTGACGGCCAGACCGATGAAACGCAGTTCTTCTCTGAAACTGAGCTTGAGGGTTTTGGGGCAGCAAAGCCAAAGGGCTGCGTAAGCCAGCACGAAGCGCATAAGCATAACCTGGCTTGGACTGTAGCTTTGGAGCAATATTTTGCTTGCAATGAAGGAACTTCCCCAGGCGAGGGCAGTGAATGCGGCCAGAAGATGCGCAAGGGCTGCGGGCATTTTCTTTGTCATAGTGATTATCCTTAATAAAAGACAGGGCAAACGCCCTGTCTTTTTGTTTTTGTTTGTACAATTATTCTAAAAAGCGGAGCTTTTTCAGAATATGTCTTCTTCGACGACCTCAGGAGGAAACTCCAGAGCGGCGGGGTTCTTCATGTAGTACTTGAGGAACTTAAAGGCAGTGGCGTAATAGAAACCGTCGCATATACGCTCGTCGGTGACTACCTTATAGTCGATGTACTTGCGTTCGGTGGGCTTGCCTTCCTTGTCCAGCTCTATGGAGCGGCGTTTTGCACCGAAGGAGAGAAACACGGGAAGCGTTCCGAAGTTATAGATGTGGTGATAGATGGGAGGAATACCGAGAGAGCCAAGGTCGGTAAGAATCATACTGCCATGGAAGGGGCTGATTTCCAGCAGGGAGGGGGGGAGCCATCCCATATAGTCTCCGCAGCGGAGAAGCCAGAGCGCGAAGCGGAAAATGAAACCGGGCAGCTTGCCAAGGGTGGAAGCAAAGGCCTCGGTGCCGCTTTCGCCGGAGTTGGACTTGATCTCGTCTATCTGTTTATTTACCTTGCGGTAGATATCATAGACAGTATCGGTGGGCTGGCAGTGGATCTTGACAAGGGTTTCGCCGGCTTCAAGAGTCATTGCTCGCTTAACAAGGAAGCAAAGCTCGATATCGTTGCGGGCATAAATCTTCTGACCTGCAACAAAACGGTTGATGCCGGGGCAATGGCAGACTGTGCGTACATATGCTGCCATAAAAAGATGGAGCATACCCATGCCCTTCCAGCCTTCTGCGCGCTTTTCGCGTATCCATTTCTCGGCGGCTGCGATATCCAGAGAATCCTCGAACTGGTTGCTGGCATCGCTGCGCTCGCGCATGACATAGGGCATAAATTTGGTTATGGGGTCGATGGAGCGAATAAGGCGGCCTTCCTTGCGGTCGCCGAAACGGCGCTTATATATGTTTTCCTGTGCCATAAAATGACTTGTCCTTTCTTGTGTCAGGCTACTTGAATATTTCTTATCTTTCTCTTTTTATCACAGATAGCAATTTAACAGGTGTATTATACATACAAAAGGTGCAAATGGCAAGCCATTTGCACCTTTTGTCCTATGAAATAAAGACTATTTTTTCAAATTAAGTCTCATTATTTACAGAACCTTACTGAGGAATTCCTGAGTTCTGGGGTTCTGGGGATGGCCGAAAATATCCTCGGGGGAGCCTTCCTCAACGAGTTTTCCGTCGGCCATGAAGAGCACACGGTGGGCAACCTCGCGGGCGAAGCCCATTTCGTGGGTGACAACCACCATGGTCATACCCTCTTTTGCAAGCTCCTTCATAACGTCCAGAACCTCGCCGACCATTTCCGGGTCAAGGGCGGAGGTGGGCTCGTCGAAGAGCATAACATCGGGCTCCATCATCAGTGCGCGGACTATGGCAACGCGTTGCTTCTGGCCGCCGGAGAGCTGAATGGGATATGCTCCCGCACGTTCCGCAAGGCCTACACGCTCCAGAAGAGCCATGGCCTTTTTCTCCGCCTCGGCCTTGGGAATATGCTTAACCTTGATGGGAGCAAGGGTCATATTGTCAAGAATGGTCTTGTGGGGGAAAAGGTTGAAATGCTGGAATACCATTCCCATGCGCTGGCGGTGGCGGTCAATGTTCAGCTTGACCATGCGCCCCTTTTCATTGGGAACTTTTTTGGAGGTGATGTCCACGCCGTCGAAAATTATGTGGCCGTCAGTGGGAATCTCGGTGAGGTTGAGGGAACGGAGAAGGGTGCTCTTGCCGCTGCCGGAGGGGCCGATAACAACAAGCACCTCGCCGCGGAGGATGTTGACGCTTACATCATCGAGAGCCTTGATAGCGCCCTTGTTGTAGTGTTTTTTAAGATTTTTGACCTTAATGATCTCTGCGCTTTTTCCGGGAACAAAGTCCACTTTATCTCTTGTTTCCACGGCTCATCCTCCTTTCGAAGTAGGCTATAATCTTGCTGGTGGGGAAGCAGAGGCAGAAATAAATTGCGGTTGCAACAAGCAGGGGCTCCATAATGAGGAAGGTGGCGCCCTTGACCGCGTTAACTGCAGACATAATGTCGGCAACGCCGATGGTGTAGGTGATTGCGGATTCCTTTATGATAACAACAAACTCATTGGCGATTGCGGGGAGAATGTTGCGGATTGCCTGAGGAAGAATTATGTAGCGCATAGTCTGGCCGCTGCTGAGACCGAGAGATCGCGCGGCTTCGTTCTGACCTCCGTCAATGCTCTGGATACCGGAGCGGATGATTTCGCAGAGGTAAGCGCCGGAGTTCATACCGAGGGCAACAACACCGGGGAAGAAGCGGTTGAAGCGGATGAAGCCGAAAATTTTGAAGCCGGGCAGGTCAATAAGTCCGAACACACCGTAATAGATAATGAATATCTGGACGATAACAGGGGTGGAGCGGAGAACCTCAACATAAATGGTGGCAAGGAAGGAGAGAGGATTGAACTTGCTCAGGGCAATGAGGAAGGAGGAAGAGCGGAGCCTGCCTTGACGGTTGACGGCCAGAAAACGGAAGGGATGGATATTGCTCAGGCGCATCATTGCAAGAATGATACCGAGAATAAAACCTATTACAACGGTCAGCGCAGAGAGCATAACCGTTACTACGAGGCCCTGCTCAAACAGTTCGAGATAGGGAGCGATTCTGGAAAAATTAGAGAGCTTGATAAAACTTCCCATTTTAGGGAGCTCCTTTCGGGATTATATATATGGAGATTAACGCACATATTCCTCCCCGTTTGCAGCGGGGAGGAATAGGGAGTTTTAAGTGAAGTTTTGCCGCGTGGGTTTTAGTCGCATCAAACCGCAGCAGCGCAGGTGCAGCGAATTAATCCAGCAGACCTTCGATAATGTTGCCTTCGGCAAGCTCCTGAGCCTGTGCTACGAAATCGGAGAAGGTGCCTTCTTCAACGCACTTGGTGAGAGCTTCGTTGATAGCGGCGAGGAGAGCTTCGTTGCCCTTGGGAACGCCGATAACATTGCCTTCTGCCTCGTAGGGAACTTCGCAAACGATAACGATTTCAGGATAGTTCTTCTGATAGCTCAGAGCAACGTCCCACTCGATGTAAGCGCCGTCCAGCTTGCCGCCGACCAGTTCAGCGATGATGTCGGTTGCCTTGGGGAGGGAGACCAGATCTGCGTCTGCGGAGAACTGGGCTGCCAGGTCTTCCTGAATGGTGCCTATCTGAGCGCCGATCTGGAGACCGGCCTGGTTTGCGCTTGCAAGATCGGTGAACTTGTCAGCCTTTGCCTGGGAGGTGATGAATGCCTGACCGCCTTCATAGTAGGAGACGGAGAAGTCCATAGTCTGTGCACGTTCGGGGTCGGGGGAGAGACCGGCAACACCCATATCAACATTGCCAAGGCCAACTTCCATCAGAACGCCGTCGAAGTCCATGGGGATGAATTCGATCTCGAGGCCAAGCTCAGCAGCGATGTACTTGGCAAGCTCAATGTCAAAACCTGCGAGGCTTGCGTTGCCTGCTTCATCAACTGCGTAGAACTCATAGGGGGCATAGTCGGGGGAGGTTGCGACGGTGAGGACACCGGGGGTGATGGTGTCGAATGCGGGAGCGGCGGGCTCGGCGGGAGCAGCGGGCTCAGCAGGAGCGGCGGGCTCGGCGGGAGCAGCAGGAGCAGCGGGTGCCTGATTGCCGCAGGCGCAAAGTGCGAAAATCATAACGATTGCAAGAGCGAGAGTAATAAGCTTTTTCATAGTGGGTATCTCCTTTGGTTTTCAAATTATGTGCTCATTATACACTCAAAAAATGAATAATCAATAGGGATATTCATAAAATAATGAATATAATGAAAAAAATTTAACCAATTAACGTGAAAAACAGCGGCGCTTATTTGTGCAAGATGTTCAATTGCGGTAAAAAGCCGCTTCAAAGGGCAGTGTTTATGGGTAAAATGCTCCTGTTGGGGGCCGCAGCATAGAATGATGCGGTGAATAATTTGCGGTATATTTATAAATGAAGTGTAATTATTTGAAAATACTCTTTCCATATTTAAGGAATTATGCTAAAATACCATATTAATGTATAATGCTACAACTATATTTTGTCGGCGGTGATGAAATGAACAAGAGATTTCAAAAACTCGTGGCTCCCGGAATGAGGCTTTATCTGTTCATAATGATAGTTTTTGCGGTTATAACCTTCTTTTTTGCCGATCAGATGCTGGCATTTGCGGAAGCCGGAGTTATTTTAATACTTATAATATATTCCTTGGTGGATGCGCGGCGCAGGCGCAAGAAGCTTGTTGCCTATATTGAGGATGTTACTTATAACACAGAGTCTGCCAAAAACAACACTCTTATGAATTTCCCCCTGCCCATAGTTGTTTTCAAGATTGATGACCATCAGATAATCTGGGGCAACCAGATATTCTTTAACCTTTTTGGACAGCAGAAACCCAGCTTTGAAGCAAGCCTTGCGGATATGGTTCCGGGTTTCAACAGCAAGTGGCTGCTGGAGGGAAAAAGCCAGTATCCCGGTCTTGTGCAGGTAGACGGGAAAAAATATCAGCTCCACGGCAATATCATTCGCGGAAAAAGCGATGAAAACGGCTCAACGGGCGGCGGATTTATGGGCATTACCTATTGGGTAGATGTAACCGAGTTTGATGATATCAAGCTGGAGTATGAGGCATCCCGTCCCGCAACAATGCTGTTCGTTGTGGATAACTATGACGAGCTCATCAAGGGCGTACCCGACCGCAAGCGCATGGAGCTGCGAGGACTTATCGACGATGAGATAAGCAAATGGTGCGAGGGAAAGGGCGGTCTGCTCCGCCGCTATGACACCGACCGCTATATGTTTATATTTGAGTCCAGATACATGCAGGACTTCAGTGCCAACAAATTTAACCTTCTTGAAAAGGTTCATTCCATCATCAGCACAAGCGGCGTTCATGTAACATTGAGTATAGGCGTCGGCTGCGACGGAGAAAGCTTTGACGAAAACTTTGCCTTTGCAAACCTTGCCATAGAAATGGCTCTTTCCCGCGGCGGCGACCAGGCCGTTATCAAAAACCGTTATAATTTTGAGTTCTTCGGCGGCAGAGGCACAGAGATTGAGACCCGCACAAAGGTGAAAAGCCGCGTTACTGCAAACGCTCTGGCAGAGCTTATGCGCTCCTCCGGCCAGATATATGCAATGGGACATAAGTTCAGCGACCTTGACAGCGTAGGCGGTGCGGTAGGCATAGTCTGCATGGCAAGAAAGCTGGGCAAAACCGCAAAAATCGTGGTTGATTCCGAGAAAACCGCCTCCAAGGTGCTGATAGATGCCCTGAAGGCAACGGAAGAATATGCGGACGTATTCATCACGCCCGATGAAGCCATGGTCTCCGCGGACAGCCATACTCTGCTGGTGGTTGTGGACACAAACCGTCCCGAGCAGGTTGAGTCCCTGAACCTTCTGGAAAGCTGCACCCGCGTTGCGGTAATTGACCATCACCGCAGAGCCGCCAGCTATATCCAGAATGCAGCTCTTTCCTTCCATGAGCCCAATGCCTCCAGCGTATGCGAGCTTATCAGCGAGCTGCTGCAGGAAATCGTGGCTCAGGGCGACGTGACAAAGATGGAAGCCGATGCAATGCTCAGCGGCATTGTTCTCGACACCAAAAACTTCACCATCCGCACCGGAGAACGCACCTTTGATGCGGCAGCCTTCCTGAGAAGACTGGGCGCCGACACCAGCGAGGTTAAGAAGCTTCTCCAGAGCGATATGGACCATACCGTTGCAAGATACAAGATTTTGCAGTCTGCAATGGTTTACAGAGGAAACATAGCGATTGCCGTTCAGGAAAACGAGCAGGACCGCGTTGTTGCGGCTCAGGCTGCCGATGAGCTTTTGAATGTTTCCGGCATTGAGGCATCCATTGTGGTTTATGCCACCAATGACGGCGGAGTGGTTGTTTCCGCAAGAAGCATAGGCGATGTTAATGTTCAGCTTATACTTGAAAAACTGGGCGGCGGCGGCAATAAGGGTGCTGCCGGAGCGCAGGTAAGCAATATGAGCCTTAGGGAAGCTGTAAATACAATTTGCACTTCCATTGACGAGTACAGCAAGTGATATGAAAGGAGAATAATATGAAAGTCATATTCAGTGTAGATGTAAAGGGCCAGGGTAAAAAGGGCGAAATGAAGGAAGTCAGCGAAGGCTACGGAAGAAACTATCTTCTTCCCCGCAAGCTGGCCGTTGAGGCAACCGCCGATAATCTGAACGCAATGCGTATGAAGGAAAGAGCAAAGGCCGCCGCTATGGCTGCCGAGAAGGCAAAGGCCACCGAAAATGCCAAGGCTCTTGAGAGCCTCATCGTTAAGATTCCTGCCAAGGCAGGCTCCAACGGAAGACTTTTCGGCTCCATCACCTCCAAGGAAATCAGTGAAAATCTTATGAAGCAGCACGGCATTGAAATCGACAGCAAGAAGATAGTTCAGTCCGACCCCATCAAGACCTTCGGAAGCTTCGATGTTAAGTGCAAGTTCGGCTATGAGATAAGCGGCGTCATCCATGTACTGGTTGTTGAAGAAAAATAATTCCCCCGCGTCCCCTTGAATGTCCCGATAAAGGAGAGATAAATATGGATGAGCTTTTAGGCAGAAGAGTTCCTCAAAGCCCTCAGGCTGAGCAGGCCGTCATCGGCAGTATGCTTATTGACCCCGGATGCATACCTGATGTTTTGAAGGATGCCAGAAGCGACCACTTCTATATACAGACCAATAAAGAGATATTTGATACTATCTTCGCCATGTTCAATTACGGACAGACCATTGACCCGGTCACCGTTATTGAGCAGATGAAGAGCCGCGGAGTTTACCACGAGGAGACCACCAAGAGCTATATTCTCGAGCTTATGAAGGTGACTCCCACCGCCGCAAACGTTGGCGAGTATGTGAGCATTATCCGCGATAAGGCTCTTCAGCGTGAGCTTGGCAAAGCTGCCGACAGCATCAGGGAAATGGTGAATGAAGGCATAGGCGGTGCCGATGAAATGCTTGAAGCTGCCGAGCGCTATATTTACGCTCTGCGCAAGGACCGCACCATAGGCGGTCTCAAGCCCGTGGGCGAGGTTATGCAGACCGTTTATGAAAACATAAACCGCATTGCCACCGAGGGCGAGACCCTTCCCGGCATAAGCACCGGCCTTGTGGATCTTGATGCACGCATACTTGGACTTAATGAAGGCGAGCTGGTGCTTGTTGCCTCCCGTCCCGGTATGGGAAAAACCTCCATCGCTCTCAATATCGCCATGTCCGCTGCCAAATCCAGCGGCAAGGCGGTTGCGATATTCTCTCTGGAAATGAGCCGCGAGCAGCTTGCAACCCGTCTCCTTGCGGGAGAAAGTCTTGTGGACAGCCAGAAGCTTCTCAAAGGTACACTGAGCACCGAGGAGTGGAGACGCATAGTTTCCGCCGCCGCAAGCATCAGCGCCACCAATATTCTTATTGACGATAACCCCACACTGTCCGTTGCGGATATGAATGCCCAGTGCCGAAGAGTCAACAATCTGGGTCTTGTTGTTGTGGACTATCTCCAGCTGATGCAGTCTGCGGGAGGCAAGTCCTCAAGCGGCGAAAACCGTCAGCAGATAGTTGCTGATATGTCCCGTATGCTGAAAATCATGGCTAAGGAGCTTGCTGTGCCTGTGCTGTGCCTGAGCCAGTTGAGCCGTGCCAACGAAGGACGTGCCGATAAGCGTCCCATGCTCTCCGACCTGCGCGAATCCGGCGCAATCGAGCAGGACGCTGACGTTGTCATCGGTCTTTACCGCGAGGGCTACTACAACAGAGAATGCGAAAATCCCAATGCAGCCGAAGCAATAGTTCTGAAAAACCGCAAGGGCGAATGCGGAACCGTTGACCTTATGTGGCTGCCTGACTATACCAGCTATGTCTCCGTTGAAAGAAGACACGATGAATACTGAAAAAGCTGAACTTTTTATCCAAAAACATAATATGCTTCCCCGGGGGACAAAGGTCCTCTGCGCAGTGAGCGGAGGAGCGGACAGCGTTGCGCTTCTGCATTTCCTTTGGAAAACAGAGGGTGTGGAAGTTGCCGCCGCCCACTATAACCATTGCCTGCGGGGAGCGGAATCCGACTCGGACGAAGAGTTCGTCAAAGCCTTGTGCGCAGCTATGGGCATAGAGTGCATCACCGGAAGAGGGGATGTGGCCGCCTATGCCGCCGAAAGCGGAAAGAGCACGGAAGATGCCGCAAGAACTTTGCGCTATGAGTTTTTGCGCAAAGCCGCCGCGCAGCTTGGCTGCAGCCGGATTGCAACTGCACATAATGCCGATGACAATGCGGAAACGGTGCTTTTGAACCTGACCCGAGGTACTGGGCTGAAGGGACTTTGCGGAATACTTCCCGTAAGGGGAGAGATAATCCGCCCCTTCCTCCAAAACACAAGGGAAGAGATTGAAGAATATCTCAGCCAAAACGGTCTTGAGCATATTGAAGACAGCTCCAATGCGTTGGATGACTATAGCCGCAACCGCATCCGCCACCATGTGAGCCCCGTGCTCCGTCAGCTCAACCCATCCTATGCTTCGGCAATTGCCCGAATGACGGAAAGCCTCAGAGATGATGAGGAGTATATCTCCTCCGCTGCAGAGGAGTTCATCGGGCGCGAGGCAAAGGGCGGCAGTGTAGGCGTTGATGCCGTCATGGCTCTTGATAGTCCCGTGAGGATGAGAGTTTTCCGCCTCATGCACGGAGGTGAGCTCAGTGCGGTGCACTGCAGGGCTATTGAGAATATCTGCCTTGTCCGCAGTGTCCATGCCTGCGCGGATGTGCCCGGCATGAGAGTGAGCCGCGAGTTTGATAAGCTCATTTTCGGTGGGAAAGAGACGCAGAAAGTTGAGCGCAGAGAGCTTTCAGCGGGCGAAAAAGTGTGGGTTTCAGAGGCGGAAACGGAAATTTCCTGCGAATATGTCCCTTTCTGCAGTGAAATTCACAAATCGTTAAACACATTTTATCTCAAAAGTGAGAGTATATGTGGTAGCTTGTCCTTCGCCTCCCGCTCGGAGGGGGATAAGATAAGACTTGAAGGCAGAAACTGCACGAAAAGTCTGAAAAAGCTCTTCTCCGAGGCCAGGCTGGAGCTTGGAGAGCGCCAAAAGCGCCTTGTTTTCTATGATGAGGCGGGAGTTGTTGCTGTGGAGGGCTTCGGCGTTGCGGAGCGCTGCAGCGCAAAAAACGGTGATAATTGCATAGTAATTAAACTAATAATAAAAAAATGATGAGGGTAAAAGAACATGGCTAAGAATATGAAAGACGATCTGCTGGAAATACTCCTTAGTGAGGAAGAAATAAAAGAAAGAGTCTCTCAGCTGGGAAAAGAGATTACTGCCGACTATGCAGGCAAGGAAGTGTTTTTCCTCGGCGTTCTGAAGGGCTGTTTTGTGTTTATGGCAGATTTGCTCAGAAGCACCGATCTCTACTGCGATATGGACTTCATGGCCGTTTCCAGCTACGGCAACGGAACCAGCACCACCGGTGCCGTTAAAATCACCAAGGACCTCAATAAGGATATCGAGGGCAAGCACCTCATAATCGTTGAGGATATTCTCGACAGCGGTGTTACCCTCAGCTACCTGAAGGGCTATCTGGCAAGCCGCAACCCTGCATCCATCAAAATAGTGACTCTTCTTGATAAGCCCGAGAGACGCAAGGCTGATATAAAGGCAGATTATTTCGGCTTTACCGTGCCGGATGCATTTGTTGTCGGCTACGGTCTGGACTATGCGGAGAGATACCGCAATCTTCCCTATATTGCCGTGCTCAAGCCCGAAGTTTACGAAAACTGAGGCTTTTTATATAGTAAGTAAGGATAGTAAGTAAGGACGTGATTTTCTTTTGAATAAAAAACCCGGAAAAAACAGAGCAAGAGATTTGGGATTTTATGCCCTTATTCTCGTAATCCTTTTGGCAGTGATATTCACCATGAACCGAGAGGGAAAAGCCAAAAATGTTACCTACAGTGAGCTTCGCGAGTATTTTATCAGCGAGCAGGTGGATTCCTTTGAGGCCGAGGGCAGCACCATTGTTGCCAAGCTCAAGGATGAGAGCATAATAAGCTGCGAAATCAGCAGTATAAGTATATTCTATAATGAGCTGGGCGAGCTTGTTATTGAGCAGAAGGAAGCCGGTATCATCACCGAATATAACTATCCTCCCGAGCCCCAGCCCTCCTGGTTCGTTGCCTTCCTGCCCTACCTGCTGCTCCTTGTGGGCTTTGTAGTGGTATGGATGTTCCTTATGAACCGCGCTCAGGGCGGCGCAGGCGGTGCAGGCGGCGTTGCGAAATTCAGCAAAGCGCGCACCCGTCTCGGTAGTGAGGAGAAGAAAAAGGTCACCTTTGCCGATGTTGCAGGCTGCGACGAGGAAAAGGCTGAGCTTGCAGAAATTGTCCACTTTTTGCAGAACCCCAAGAAGTACACAGAGATGGGTGCCCGTATTCCCAAGGGCGTGCTCCTTGTAGGCCCTCCGGGAACCGGTAAAACCCTGCTGGCAAAGGCTGTGGCAGGTGAGGCAAATGTACAGTTCCTCTCCATCTCCGGCTCCGACTTTGTTGAGCTTTATGTGGGCGTCGGCGCAGGTCGTGTCCGTGACCTTTTTGAACAGGCAAAGAAGGTTGCTCCCGCAATCATTTTCATAGACGAAATCGATGCAGTGGGTCGTCACCGCGGCTCCGGCTTGGGCGGCGGTCATGATGAGCGCGAGCAGACTCTCAACCAGCTGCTGGTTGAGATGGATGGCTTCGGCAATAATGACGGTGTCATCGTTATGGCAGCTACCAACCGTGCAGACATCCTTGATAACGCCCTTCTCCGTCCCGGCCGCTTTGACCGTCAGGTTTATGTAGGTCTCCCCGATATCCGCGGGCGCGAGGCTATTTTGCGTATCCACGCCAAGGGCAAGCCTTTGGGCGATGATGTTGACCTCAACTCCATCGCAAAGGGCACTCCCGGTTTTGCCGGCGCAGACCTTGAAAACCTTATGAATGAGGCAGCTTTGATGGCTGTACGCAACGGCCGCCGCTTCATCACCATGGCCGAGGTTGAAGAGGCCATACTGAAGGTTCAGATGGGTCCCGAGAAGAAGAGCAAAAAGGTCAGCGACAAGGCAAGAAAGCTCACCGCTTACCATGAGGCAGGCCACGCAATCGCAGGCAAGTATCTCAAGCATACTGACCCCGTTCACTATATCACCATTATCCCCCGCGGCATGGCAGGCGGTTTTACTCTCTTCCGTCCTCAGGAGGATTTGGAAAACTTCCGCTCCCGCAGTGAAATGTTTGAAAATATCGTTATGAGCCTTGGCGGACGCATTGCCGAAAAGCTCTTCCTTGATGATATTTCCACAGGCGCATCCGGAGATATCCAGCAGGCAACGAGCATTGCCCGCAATATGGTAACCGTTTACGGTATGAGCGATAAGCTTGGCCCCATCTCCTTCGACAGTTCCAGCCAGAGCATCTTTATCGGCCGTGATTTCGGTACCACCAAGAGCTATTCCGAGGATACCGCCTCCCTTATCGACTCCGAAGTCAAGCGCATTTTCGATGAGGCTGCCGAGCTTTGCGAAAAGATTCTCACCGAGCACCGCCAGCAGCTTATTGACGTTGCCGAGTATCTCCTTGAGCACGAAACTATGTCCGGCGAGGAGTTCCACTACTTCTGTGACCATGGCGAGCTTCCTCCTCCCAAGGCTGAGCCCCGTCTCATTGATAACACCATCGAGCGTCCCGCACGCAAGATAACAATGTTCACCAATGACGATGAGCCCGAGACTCTGCCCGCTTCTTCCGATGAAGAAAACAAGAGCGAGGGCGAAACCAGCGATAACTGGTATAACTAAATAAATAGAAGACGGCGGCAAGTCCAAGCCGCCGTCTTGCGTTTTAAAAAGTTTCAATAACGCTTGAGAAAATAAATGGGCTATGATATGATACATATTCAGAAAAAGATTATTCGAGCATAAAAGGAGAATTCAGATATATGAAACTTGGTATCGTAGGTCTGCCCAATGTTGGCAAGAGCACCCTTTTCAATGCCCTCACCGGCTCCCATGCCGAAACCGGCAGCTACTCCAACGCAGCTGTTAAGCCCAATATCGGTCAGGCAAAGGTTCCCGACGAGCGCCTCGACTGGCTGGCAGAATACTACAAGCCCAGAAAGTATACCCCTGCAACCATCGATTTCGTGGATGTTGTGGGCATCAAAAAGGGCGGCGGCAGAGGCAATGCCTATCTCCAGACCATCCGTCAGGTGGACGCCCTTGTCCATGTTGTACGCTGCTTCGAAAATGAAGAAATTTTCCTCGAGCCCATGGATGCAGCAGGCGATGCCGAGACTCTCAGTCTTGAGCTTATTCTTGCCGACATAGAGCTCACCGAGCGCCGTCTTGAGCGCGCAACCAAAAATGCCAAGAGCGGCGACAAAAAGTATAAGCGCGAGATGGAAATGTGCAAGGCGCTTATCGAGCATCTTTCCGATGGACAGCCCGCCGCCACCTTTGAGTTCACCGAGGAGGATAAGGACATCCTTCAGGACGGCGGTCTCCTCTCCATCAAGCCCGTCATCTATGTTGCCAATCTGGACGAGGATGGAATGGCAGACTATGAAAATAACGAAGCCTACAAGGCTCTTGCCGCCCTTGCCGCAGAGCAGGGCGCAGCCGTGCTGCCCGTAGCCGCCAAGTTCGAAGAGGACATTGCAGGCATGGAGGCCGAGGATGCAGAGCTCTTTATGGCGGAGCTGGGTCTCACTCAGCGCGGTCTGGACAGACTCATCCGCACCAGCTATGACCTGCTGGGCTATATTTCCTTCCTCACCGGCGGCGAGGACGAGGTTCGCGCATGGACTATCACCCGCGGCACCAAGGCACCTCAGGCCGCAGGCAAAATCCATTCCGACCTTGAGCGCGGCTTCATCCGTGCCGAGATAGTTGCCTTCGAGGACCTCAAGGCCTGCGGAAGCATGGCAGTTGCCAAGGAAAAGGGACTTTTCCGCAGTGAGGGTAAGGAATATGTAATGGCCGACGGCGATGTTACCAATATCCGTTTCAATGTATAAAATCGGGATATAATATTAAGAGTAAATAGTACCGAAAGGGGAGTGACACCGTGAAGCGTATTGATGTGCTTGATGTGTGGCGCTCCCTTGCCATTTTACTGATGGCTGCCTACCATTTTCTCTATGACCTATATATGTTCGGTGTCATAAGCTATGGACAGCTGGACCACCCCCTGGCTTTTTCCCTGCGCATCGGCGCGGTGGGAAGCTTTATGCTCATATCCGGCATGGTGGTGCGCTTTTCGAAAAACAGTATCCGCCGCGGCGCCATAGTATTCTGCTGCGGTATGCTGGTGAGTCTTGTGATGCACTTTATGGGCATGGCTGTTCAGTTTGGCGTTCTCCACAATCTGGGAACAATGATGATAGCCTACGGCCTCATAAGCAAGAAGATAAAAGTGCCAAAGGGGATTTGGTTTCCCATCCTATGCGCCGCGGTCTTTGCCCTTACATATTATATAGGTGAGACTGTTAGGGTGGAAACAAATCTGCTGGTGCCTCTGGGGCTGCGCTACGCGGGCTTCACCAGCGCCGACTATTATCCCCTTTTGCCTTGGGGAATGATCTTTGCCGCAGGCGTGTGGTTTGGAGGCAAGCTGGAACAGTGGCGTGATAGGATTCCTCTGCTGCAGAGGAAGATACGTCCCATACTTACCTTTATGGGACGTCATAGTCTTATTATTTACCTTGCCCATCAGCCGATGCTCTACGGCATCTGCTGGCTTATCTGGGGTAGATAAAGGGCGCTTGACAGATAGGCTCCCAAGTGATAAGATACACCCGTTAAAAAGGCTATGACGGAGAGAAACCGGAATTGCGGCACAGAGACGGCGGTCATAAGGCTGAAAACCGCTGCAAAGCAAGCTTCGAGATTTTACCACTCCCGAGCAGTCCGCGACATAAGCGGAACGTGTGCGCACGTTACAGCGCAACAAGAGTTAAACACCAAGGTGGAACCGTGTAATTACTGCACCCTTGATGCCCGAAAGGCATCGCGGGTGCTTTTTGTTTTGCAGAATAATAAATTTGACTATATAAGGAGACAGGAAAATGGAAGAGAAAAACCTCTATACCTTTGAAAATCCCGTTTACAAGGATACCTATCGTCACACCACCAGCCATATTCTCGCTCAGGCTGTAAAAAGACTTTACCCCGAGGTAAAGCTTGCCATCGGCCCTGCCATTGCTGACGGTTTTTATTATGACTTTGATGCTCCCTTCGCCATCACTCCCGAAATTCTGGAGAAGCTTGAAGCAGAGATGCGCAAAATCTGCAAGGAAAAGCTGAAGCTGGAGCGCTTTGAGCTGCCCCGTGAAGAGGCTATTAAGCTGATGGAAGAGAAGGAAGAGCCCTATAAGGTTGAGCTTATTCAGGATCTTCCTGAGGACGCTGTCATCAGCTTCTACAAGCAGGGCGAATTCACCGACCTCTGTGCAGGCCCCCATCTGGATTCCACAGGCCGCGTAAAGGGCAATGCCATCAAGCTCACCGCCTGCAACGCCGCTTATTGGCGCGGTGACAGCAGCCGCAAGAGCCTTCAGCGCGTTTACGGCACCTGCTTCCCCAAGAAGGAAGAGCTGGATGCCTATCTCCAGCGCATTGAAGAGGCCAAGAAGCGCGACCACCGCCGTATAGGCAAGGAGCTGGGTCTTTTTATGCTCCGCGACGAAGGCCCCGGATTCCCCTTCTTCCTCCCCAAGGGCATGGTGCTGCGCAACACCCTCATCGACTATTGGCGTGAGGTTCATAAGCGCTATGGCTATGTTGAGTGCTCCACTCCCATGATGATGAACCGTCAGCTTTGGGAGCGCAGCGGTCACTGGGGACACTATAAGAACAATATGTACACCACCGTCATTGACGATGTTGACTTCGCAATCAAGCCCATGAACTGCCCCGGCGGTATGCTGGTTTATTCCTCCGAGCCCCATTCTTACCGCGACCTGCCCCTGCGCGTAGGCGAGCTTGGTCTTGTCCACCGCCATGAGCTTTCCGGCGCTCTCCACGGACTCTTCCGCGTCCGCTGCTTCACTCAGGACGACGCGCATATCTTCATGACCTGGGATCAGATGAAGGACGAGATCAAGAATGTTGTCCGCCTCTTTGACGAGGTTTATTCCGTCTTCGGCCTGAGCTACCAGATCGAGGTTTCCACCATGCCTGAGGATCACATGGGCGACGAGAAGGATTGGGACTTTGCAACCGAGACCCTGAAGGCCGCTGTTGAGGAACTGGGCAAGAGCTACATTATCAACGAGGGTGACGGCGCATTCTACGGCCCCAAGCTTGACTTCCATCTTGAGGACTCCATCGGACGCACCTGGCAGTGCGGCACTATCCAGCTGGATATGCAGCTGCCCGAGCGCTTCGAGCTTGAATATGTGGGCGCTGACGGCGAGAAGCACCGCCCCGTTATGATCCACCGCGTTGTTTTCGGCTCTATCGAGCGTTTCATCGGCGTTATCACCGAGCATTTCGCAGGCGCATTCCCCACCTGGCTGGCTCCCGTTCAGGTGAAGATTATGCCTATCACCGACCGCACCGCTGAGTATGCAAAGTCCGTTGCTGAAAAGCTGGAGGCTCTCGGCATCCGCACCGAGACCGACCTGCGCAATGAGAAGATCGGCTATAAGATCCGCGAAGCCCAGCTGAAGAAGATTCCCTATATGCTGGTCGTCGGCGACAAGGAAGCCGAAGCCGGTGCTGTCGCTGTCCGCACCCGCGCAGGCGAGGACAAGGGCGCTGTTGCCCTTGATGAGTTCATCGCTTCCATCAGCGAGGAAATCCGCAGCCGCGCCAAGTAAAAAACCGAAAATAAAAAAGCCGCGAGAGAACCCTCTCGCGGCTTTTTTACACATTATAAATTATTAAGGCAATCATCAAGGATTTTATCGCAGGACTCCGGGTCGGTAAGATAGCTGACGCCGTGACCCGCGCCGGGGACGGTGAGAATCTTTTTTGGAGCAGTGCAGGCTTCGTAGGCGCGGATGCTGAATTCGGTAGGGACAAACTCATCCGCCTCTCCGTGGAGGAAGAGGGTAGGGATGGTGTTTGTTTTCATGGCCTCGATGGTGGAATACTCCTTCAGACTGAAGCCGGCCATAATCCTTGCCCACAAATCCGCAAGGTCGAGAAAAGGATGGACGGGGACATGATACTTGGTTTTCATCAGGTGGGCTATCTGCTCCCAGGGGGAGACGAAGCCGCAGTCGGCGATAATTACGCGGACGCTTTCGGGCAGCTCAAGTCCCGATGCCATTAGCACGGTAGAGGCACCCATGGAAAGACCGTCCAAAACGATTATGTGTTCGCTTCCGAAGCGGTCGGAGATGTAGCAGCACCAATCGCGGCAGTCAAAGCGCTCCTTTATGCCGAAGGTGATATAATCTCCTTCGCTTTCTGCGTGGGCGCGCTGAAAAACGTTGAGGAGAGAAAAACCGAGGTCGTAGTAGTGCTTGTAGATGCAGGTGAAGTCTGTGTAGCCATCCATGCGGTAACCGTGTATGAGGATTATTGTGCCTTTAGCCTCGGGATGCTCTACGTAAAGACCGCGGAGCTTAAGACCGTCATAAGAGACAATTTCCACCTTCTCGGGCTGCTGAGAAAAAAACCAGTTTCTGCCTTCCTCCATCTGTTCCTTATAGGGGGCGAGGCTGGGCGCCCCTGAGCCCATAATTTTGCCAACGCGCCGCCAGCAGGCGATGGAGAAAACAATGAATCCCGCCAGGAGTAGGATAAGAACAAGTGTAAAAATGGCAATAATTGCAATTTTCATAGTATCAGTTCACCTTTCTGAAATGTTGTACCGCATCATCAAGATAATAGGCCACGAGAAGATCAACGCATTTTCCGTAGGTCTTCAGACCGTCTGTCTGACCGTAGGAATGAAGCATACCTGTGTATATTGCGTCGGTAGCGGTATTGACCACGCTGTCGCGATATTTATCCCAATAGCTGCTGTTGTGCCGAAGGTCGGCCAGAGCCTCGGGGGAGAGGGTCATATAGTTATCCAGCCATGCGTCATAATCTGCGGTGTAGAGAGCATTGCTGAGATATGTATAGGCCATAAGGCTGGATGAATAGCAGTAAACGGGATTTCCGTCAGCAAAGGAAGCCAGAACTGCCACAAAATTTGCCTCGTCCTCTTCGGCCACTCCGCGCTGGTGGGCGATCTCGTGGGCGATGGTGGAGGCGGTCATGCAGGAGGGGGAGTCTATATTGATATTCGCTTCTCCCGTGAAGGGGAAGAAAAAGCCCGTGAAGGTCATATGGCTGAGAACCTTGGAAAAGAGGAAGGGCTTGCTCCGCAGGGGCTTTCCATCAAGGCAGGGGAATTCCTCGCTGACAGCATCGTAGAGATGGGGGGAATAGTCAAAAACGGCATCCATATCCTCGGCGAAAAGTCCGTTTTCGTCTCTTGCCACATCGTCGGAGTATTCGTTGAGCTGATAGGTGAAGTATCGTGTTACAAGCTTTAGCTCATAGGTGCTTATGGGACAGGAATAAATGCCGCTTTGCTCTTCAAAATCGGCGGTGTAGAAGTAAATTCCCCAGAGAGCGCAGAAGCCGCCGTAAAAAACGCAGAATGCCATAAGGGCAGTCATAAGTATGCGGTAGAGCCGTTTGAGCACATTCCCCCGGCGCAACATATACACGACCTGGGTGGTTATGTAAACTAACGCTCCTATAACGGCGAGGGCGATTAAAACTGCACACAGAGAGAAGGGGAAGAGGGAGGAAATGGCGCTGAGGGTGCTATGCCAGGGTCTGACAAAACCGCGGGAGACGGCGTTGAGCAAAGCCTCGTTTCCTCTGAGAAGAAAATAGGCGCCGATGATGAGCGCAAATACTATAATAATTATATGCCGTATAGGGCAAAGCTTAAACCATGAGGCGAAGCGGGAAGAGCTTCTTTCTTTAGTGGTGTTCATTGCTGCTCCTTGCAGTAGTTGATAAAGGCATTATACAATATGTAAATTACAAAGTCCAACAATTTGATTTTGCCAAAAATTTCTTCATTAAAGATAAATAATATTCCGCAGAAGGCAAATAATATGTCTGCAACCAATTTACTGGAGGAATAAAAATGAAGAAAATCATCCTGAGTGTAATTATTGCTGCGCTGCTTGCAACAGCTTTCACCGCATGCGGCAGCAGAAACGACAGCCCCGACACCACCATGACTCCCGGAACCGAAAACGGCAGCACCGTAAAGCCCGAGGATAACAACGGCGTTGTGCAGGACGGAAACGGAATAATCGGCGACAAGGATCCTGTCCAGAACGGTGTTCTTCCCGAAGTGGGCGGAGAAATTGAGCAGGGTGCTAACGACATTATCGATGGCGTGGGTGACGCTGTTAACGGCAATGATAATAACGGCAATACACAGACCCCCGATAACGCAGGCGGCGAGAGCAGAATGCGCCCACGCAAGAACGCGAACTGAAAACCTCAACCGCGGAGTATTCCTCCGCGGGCTTACATATTGATTTTAGTTAAAGACGCTGTTATAATCGTCAAAAAACGGAGGTCAAAAATATGTCTTACATACCCACTCCCGAAGAGGCTCTTGAAATAATAAAGAAATATAATAAGGAAGCATTCCATATTGAACATGCGGAAACTGTAGGCAAGGTGCTGAAAGCATTTGCCGCGGAGCATGACAGTGAGAGAGCCGAATTCTGGCACAGCGTGGGCATACTCCACGATATAGATTTTGAGCTCTACCCCGAGCAGCACTGCGTGAAGGCCAGAGAGATGCTGACGGAGATGGACATAGACCCTGAGATGATTCACGCAGTAATAAGCCACGGTTACGGTATATGCATTGATGTGGCTCCGGAAAGCTATATGGAGAAGGTGCTCTTCGCCGTGGACGAGCTTACCGGTCTCATCGGAGCGGCTGCGCTGATGCGCCCCACAGGCCTTGAGGGCATGGAAGCCAAGAGCATAAAAAAGAAGTTCAAGGACAAGAAATTTGCCGCAGGCTGTTCCCGTGAGATTATCGCTCAGGGAGCGGAAATGCTCGGCCTGGAGCTTGGAGAACTTTTTGAAAAAACTATAGCCGCAATGCAGGCATAATTGACATTGCTCAACACATATCGGGATTTTTTATGAGGAAACCTCTGAGAAATCCCGATATTTTGTGCTTTTTCACTACAAAAAAATCAAGATTTTGGGGTCAAAAAAATATTTAAAAAACTTCAAAAAAAGTTGAAAAAAAGTGTTGACAAACGGGATAAGATTTGATATTATATGCAAGCACTCAAGAGAGCGGAGGCGCTCGGGGGGTGCGAAACGAACCTTGAAAATTAAACAACGATAAAGAAAAACCCTTGAGATTTTTTTGAGCACAACAGTGCAGAAATCCGGACTTCGAAAGAAGTTAAAGGAAAAAGACAGATACGCAAGTGTATCGAATGAGCGATTAAGCTTTAGAAGATTGAAACACTCTTTGGAGTGATTTAATACAATTTTTTAGAGAGTTTGATCCTGGCTCAGGACGAACGCTGGCGGCGTGCCTAACACATGCAAGTCGAACGGAGACTTTACGAACGAGAATTTCGGTTCAAGTTTGTGATGTTCTTAGTGGCGGACGGGTGAGTAACGCGTGAGCAATCTGCCTTTCAGAGGGGGATAACACTCTGAAAAGAGTGCTAATACCGCATAATGTGTTTTGTAGGCATCTACGGAACACCAAAGGAGCAATGCGCTGAAAGATGAGCTCGCGTCCAATTAGGTAGTTGGTGAGGTAAAGGCTCACCAAGCCGACGATTGGTAGCCGGACTGAGAGGTTGAACGGCCACATTGGGACTGAGACACG
>JAZSRY010000002.1:0-22166 GCA_045538735.1 Oscillospiraceae bacterium | reverse complement strand
GATACGCTTCTCGATCTGAGCAGCGTTGTTCTCTGCAACCAGCTGTGCGTTGGTGTCGGGAGTACGGACTTCCACGATGCTCAGAGCAACGGGCTTGCCGATCATCTTTTCAACCTCGAGACGGATGCGCTCTATCTCAGTGCCGCCCTTGCCGATAACGACGCCGGGACGGGAGCAGTGGATATAGATGCGGACCTTGGCGCTGTCGCGCTCGATCTCGATGGTGGGGACGCCTGCGGAATACAGGGTCTTCTTCAGATAATTACGAATGTTGTAGTCCTCAACGATGAGGTCGCCGACCTTGTCAGCTCTGGCGTACCAGCGGGAATCCCAGTCCTTGATAACGCCTACGCGCAGGCCATGAGGATGAACTTTCTGTCCCATATTCTGCCTCCTCCCTTACTCTTTCTCAGCCACACAGATGGTGATGTGGCTGGTTCTCTTGTTGATGCGATACATACGGCCCTGTGCACGGGGCATGCCGCGCTTGAGGATAGGACCGCCGTTGGCATAGGTGGTGGAAACGTAGAGCTTCTCAGGATCCATGCCGTGGTTGTTTTCTGCGTTTGCAACAGCGCTGTCCAGAACCTTGATCATCAGCTCGCTTGCAGCCTTGGGGGTGTTAGCGAGAATTGCGCGGGCGGTCTTAACGTCCTTGCCGCGGATGAGGTCGCAGACGATGCCGACCTTTCTGGGAGATATGCGTGCAAATTTCAGATGTGCTTTTGCTTCCATTTTAATATCTCCTCCTTACTTACCAGTCTTGCTTCCGGCGTGACCGCGGAAGGTGCGGGTGGGAGCGAACTCACCCAGCTTGTGACCGACCATGTCCTCGGTGACGTACACGGGAACGTGACGGCGACCATCATGGACAGCGATGGTGTGTCCAACGAAAGAGGGGAAGATGGTGGAAGCGCGGCTCCAGGTCTTAACAACCTGCTTGTTGCCGGACTTGTTCATTTCGTCGACTCTCTTCAGAAGCTCAGGAGCAGCGAAGGGGCCTTTTTTAACAGATCTACTCATTACTTCTTCTCCTCCTTACTTAGCGTTGCGGCGCTTGACTATGAACTTATTGCTGGGGTTCTTAGTCTTGCGGGTCTTGTAGCCGAGAGCGGGCTTACCCCAGGGGGTAACAGGGCCGGGGCGGCCGATGGGGCTGCGTCCCTCACCACCGCCGTGGGGGTGGTCACAGGGGTTCATGACAGAGCCGCGAACGGTGGGACGGATGCCCATGTGGCGTTTACGGCCGGCCTTACCGATGTGAACGTTGGCGTGGTCGATGTTGCCGACCTGGCCGATGGTGGCCATGCAGCTCATACGAACCTTGCGGTACTCACCGGAGGGGAGACGAACGGTTGCCAGGTCGCCTTCCTTAGCCATGAGCTGAGCGGAAACGCCTGCAGAACGAACGAGCTGAGCGCCCTTGCCGGGGTAGAGCTCGATGTTGTGGATAACGGTACCAACAGGAATGTTGGCCAGGGGCAGAGCATTGCCGGCAATGATGTCGGCGCCTGCGCCGGAGACGATCTTGTCGCCAGCCTTCAGGCCGTTGGGAGCGAGAATGTAACGCTTCTCGCCGTCCTCGTACTGAACGAGAGCGATGAATGCGCTGCGGTTGGGGTCGTACTCGAGGCGGAGAACTTCAGCGAACATATCGGTCTTGTTGCGCTTGAAGTCGATGACACGGTACTTCTGACGGTTGCCGCCGCCCTTGTGGCGAACGGTGATGTGGCCGTAGCTGTTGCGGCCGGCGTGCTTCTTAAGAACTTCTACCAGGCTCTTTTCGGGACGTGCGTGCTTGTCAACTCCGTCGAAACCGGAGACAGTCATCTGACGACGTGCGGGAGTGGTAGGTCTGTAGGTTTTAATAGACATATCTTACTTCCTCCCTTATGCCATGTTCTCGAAGATCTCGATGTTCTTGGAATCTTCGCTGAGCTTAACAACGGCCTTCTTCCAGTTCTTGGTGAAGCCGCTGGGGTTAGCACCGAGGCGCTTAGCCTTGCCCTTGACGTTGATGGTGGTGACCTTGATGACGCGAACGCCGAAGATCTCCTCAACAGCCTTAGCGATCTCTACCTTGGTAGCGGTCTTGGCAACTTCAAAGACGTACTTTTTGATGTCCATATCTTCCATGGACTGCTCGGTGATGATGGGACGGATAATGATATCGTAAGAAGTTTTCATTATGCGTACACCTCCTCGATTTTCTCAAGGGCGGTCTTGTCAACAACCAGCATGGTGTTGTTCAGGACCATATAAGGATTCAGGATGGTAGCCATGGTGGTGACTACGCCGGGGATGTTGCGAGCGGACTTGATGACCAGCTCGTCCTTCTCAGCGGTGATGACCAGGGTCTTGCCGGTGGCGCCGACCTTGTTCAGGAAAGCCTTGAAGGTCTTGGTCTTGGGCTCTTCCATCTTCAGGCCGTCGATAACAACGATCTCGTTGTCCTGAGCCTTGGCGGAGAGAGCGGACTTGAGAGCAAGTCTGCGAACCTTCTTGTTGAGGGAGTAGCTGTAATCGCGGGGCTTGGGAGCGAATGCTACACCGCCGTGATACCAAACAGGAGAGCCCTTGTAGCCTGCGCGGGCGCGGCCGGTGCCCTTCTGTCTCCAGGGCTTGATGGTGGAGTAGTCAACCTCACCCTTGGTGAGTGCGCTCTGGGTGCCCTGGCGCTGATTTGCCAGGTAGTTCTTGACGGAGTCGTGAAGAACGGACTCGTTGGGCTCAATGCCGAAAACGGCTTCAGAGAGCTCGATGGTGCTGATCTGTTCACCAGCCATGTTGTAAACTTTTGCAATAGGCATTTACGATACTCTCCTTTCCTTACTTGTTTCGTGCAGAGGCCTTCTGAGGATTGACACGAGCAGAAGCCTTCTGGGGGTTGTTGCTGATGCCGGCGTCGCCCTTCTTCTCACGAATGGTCTTGACGGTGTTCTTAATGTAGACGATGCCGCCCTTGGGGCCGGGGATGGCGCCGCGGACAACGATCATGTTGAGCTCTTCGTCAACCTTGACAACGTCCAGATTCTGAACGGTGACCTGGTCAACGCCCATCTGACCTGCGCCGTGATGTCCCTTGAAGATACGGGAGGGGTCAGAGGTGGAGCCCATGGAACCAGCGTGACGGTGAACAGGACCACCACCGTGGCTCATCTTCTGGATGTGGCCGCCGTAGCGCTTGATAGCGCCCTGGTAGCCGTGACCCTTGCTGATACCGGTAACGTCGATGTGATCGCCTTCCTTAAAGGAAGCAGCGGTGACAACGTCGCCAACCTTCAGCTCGTCACAGTTCTCCAGACGGAACTCTTTCAGGTGTCTCATGGGAGCAACGCCTGCCTTGCTGGTGTGGCCCAGCTCGGGCTTGCTCAGCTTCTTCTCGGCAACTTCTTCGTAACCGAGCTGTACGGCTGCATAGCCTTCCTTCTCAACAGTCTTCTTCTGCACGACCACGCAGGGGCCTGCTTCGATGACAGTTACGGGAACGACTTTGCCAGCCTCGTCGAAGATCTGCGTCATGCCGACCTTCTTGCCGATGATGGCTTTCTTCATGGATATTTTCCTCCTTAAGGTTATTGGTTGCCTCGCGTAGCCCGGTGGAGTGAAGAGCTCCTCCGTCCAGAGGCTGGCAACTTAACCCGTCCGCATTCGCAAGTTGCGGACATGGGTCGTGTGTGATTTTGTAGGGGGTCTTTGCTGTTTGCCGCGCGGGGGTTAATTATATAATGTATGCACGCGGGCTTTTCTTTCGGGAGCTTTGCCACATCACGCAGCATTTTTTTGCGTCAGACAAAATCGAATGACCGCCGCTGTATCGTGTATACAGCAAGAGAGAGATGAGGTATGACGCGAAAAAGGCAAGTGATTAGAGCTTGATCTCGATCTCAACGCCAGCAGGAAGCTCGAGGCTCATGAGAGCTTCAACGGTCTTCTGGGTGGGGTTGATGATGTCGATGAGGCGCTTGTGGGTGCGGCGCTCGAACTGCTCGCGGCTGTCCTTATACTTGTGAACTGCGCGAAGGATGGTTACGATCTCAGTCTGAGTGGGGAGAGGGATGGGGCCGGAAACCTTAGCGTCGGTACGCTTTGCGGTCTCGACGATCTTCTCTGCAGCAGAGTCGATGAGCTGATGGTCGTAAGCCTTGAGACGGATGCGGATCTGTTTCTTTGCGGTTGCCATGTTTTTTCCTCCAAAATCGTACGAATAATTTTCGGCGCCATTGGCTGCGCCTTTTGTTTGTCCGTACGGATGAGATTTTCTGTACACCTTGCCGTGCGTATCAGACTTTGGGCGAAAAAGTAACCGGCATTGAGCGCCCGCACCCTTGAGTGCAGGAACCCGGAATGGCCGGTTCCTTCCCAGTCCAAACGATATACGCTTGTATACCGCATGGTCCAAAGGAAAATCTCAGCCGCCCGATTATGTACCGCCAATACAGACGATACCGGACATACTCCACGGAAGTTACCTCCTCTTCGGAGCAATCTCCCGCTTCATCGCATACGCGCTTTTGGACATACTCGTCCCACGCGCCCCTATAGAATACCAAACACACGGCTCTGTGTCAAGCATTTTCTTCGTAAAAATTGAAGATTTTTTTATATATTTTTTGTGCAGATTTTATAGTGTTTTTATGCATATTAACAACACAATATATGGGCTTGAAAGGGCGTGGTTTCGCCTCCCCTCCCCTGCCGTCGAGTCACACGAACAGACCGTTTAAAGGCTCCCTTGTGTAAAGGGAGCTGGATTTTTGCAAAGCAAAAAGACTGAGGGATTGTTTTGATTTGTCTCCGACGGCCATATTCTTTTTGCGCCAGCAAAAAGAATATGGAAAGAAAAACAGGCCAAAGAGGGGCCCGCAATGCCCCTCTTTGGAAACACCCTCAGTGCGGAGATAAGAACTACATTGTGCCACATAATCAGAACCTAAACCTTAGAGTACATCCCTCGATTTCCGCTCAGGACGCTGCTGCCTCGAGGCGCCTGTTCGGCGCCACGGTGACCGTACCTCGTTCTGTTTTTCGCTGCGGTGAAACCGTTTCCCGCAAAAAAGACGGACAGCGGGAAGCTGTCCGTCTTTTCGCTATATTTCGCTATATATTATTATAATATGTATCAGCCGCCGGAAGGCAGGATGGAGAAGTGCATATAGTCGAAGCTCAATCCGCCGCTCCAGCCGTTGCCGCCCCAGCCCCAGCCGTGGTCGGCGAAGGCTTTGACAACGCTGTAGCCATACTCACCGGGCACCTTGCCGATGGAGTAGTAGCTTTGCTCGGTCATGCTTCCTGCGAAAGTGCTGTCTGCGTGACCCACGGGCCACCAGCCGTAGCCGCAGGTAACCTTCAGATAACCTGACTTCAGATTGCATTCGGCATTATAAAGGGCATTGATATCTATTGCAGCACCCCAGGCATGACGCATGGTGTCGGTGAAGCGGGCGCCGCCCACAGACCAGCCGCCGTAGATGGGGAACTTCTCGGGGTCATTATAAATCTGGTTGAAGATGGATTTAACCTCGTTGGCGAGGATCTTGTTCACCGTCAGATAGGCGGTAGCGGAAAATCTGTTGCCGCTCTTGTCCATAGTCCAGATAGGCACCGCCACATCGGTCATATAGGGGGCAGCCTCCGCCGCAGAGGAGAAATAGCTCTTGTTTGCGTTGCCGAAGAGGAGGGTCTTTGCCTGGGCGCTGAGATTGCCCCAGCTGTCCACCTGTCCGCTGCGCAGCCACCATGCAAAGGTGGAGTAGCCAGCGGGTATGGTTGCATTGGCCGCCGGTGTTGGAGTAGGTGTGGGAGTAGGTGTGGGCTCAGGGGTGGTCTCCACGGGCGCAGAGGGCGCAGGGGTGGTCTCCACAGGCGCAGAAGGCACGGGTGTGGTCGTTACAGGCGCAGAGGGCGCAGGTGTGGTAGTTGCGGGCGCAGAGGGCGCAGCGCTTTGCACGGGAGCCACAGGGGTGGGCGCAGCGGAGGGCTTTGCGGTAGGTGTAGGGGTGGGCTTCGCGGTAGCCGTGGGTGTGGGCGTAGGCGTGGGGTCCGGAGTGGGAGGCGCAGGTCTGGCGGCGAAATAATAGAGATCATCGCCGTTGATATCATACTCGAAGAGGAAGCGGTAGATAATGGTTACACCTTCCGCGCGGGTAAGATACTGCTCTCCGTTGAAGTTGGCCTTCTCGTCGCCCTGAATAAGCTTCTTGCCGAAAACCTGCTCAACCGCATTTATATAGGCAGAGTCAATTGATCTGTAATCTCTGATATAGTTCTCGGGATTTTTGACCACCACCACAGAGTCCATGCCTATGTTGGTGAGCATATTGTTCAATATAACCGCCATCTCGTTGCGGGTTATATTCCGGTCAAGGTCGGAGGCGGTGCAGCGGAACATGGCCTTGCTGCTCTCATAGACATTGGCAATGAGGATGTTATCCTTCTTTGCGGCCTGATAGTATTCCGCTGCCCAGTGGATATCGTCCTTGCTGGTGTCGGTGAGGTCAATGCTGGCTCCGGTGGCTACGAATGCCTCCATTATCATTTTCAGAAACTGGGCTCTGGTAAGGGGGTCATCGGGACCGAACTCGCCGGTGGGCTTTCCGTCAAGATCTCCGTAACCGGTGATGATGTTGTTGCTGCCCATCTCCTCCTGGGCATCCATGATGGCATTGAGCTCATCTTCATACCAGGCACCGGCAGGCACATCGCTGAAATACTTATTGCTGCCGCTGCTTTTCGCAGCCCCTGCGGGCGCCGCAGCCTGGGCAAGAATAAGCACAACAAGCAGGCATATAATTATGGGTTTGATTTTCTTCATAGGCTCTTTCCTTTTTTAGTTCAGGTTTTCTGTGTTGAATGCGTAAGGCATCAGCTCATGAAGCTTGAGTTTGAGAAATTCTCCGTTGCCCTTTGCGCTGATAACTTCCATATCATAGGCAAACTCGGACATAAACTGTCTGCAGGCTCCGCAGGGCACGGTGTAGTCATCGCCCTTTCCCCAAATAGCGATTTTGGTGAACTTTCTGTAGCCCTCGCTGACAGCCTTGCACATGGCGGTGCGCTCGGCGCAGATAGTGCTTCCGTAGGCAGCGTTTTCAACGTTGCAGCCGGTGAAAACCTTTCCGTCGGGGCATTCCAGAGCGGCACCCACAGGGAAATGGGAGTAAGGCACATATGCGTTTTCCGCCGCAAGGCGGGCAACGGCCACAAGGTCCTTTTCAGTCATTATCGGAATCCTCCTTTTTATTCATCTGACTCAAGGTTTATTGTCCAGTTATAGAATTTGTTGAAAATATCATACTGGGTCGGGTTGGCACCGCTTATAATTCCGCGGTGGGTGAGCATTTCCTGGCGCTCAAAGCAGATGGGGATTATTGCGGAGTTTTCCATCACATAGTTGCACACGGTGGAGAAGGCAAGGCTTCTTGCATCCTCGGGAGCGGCCAGATAGGCATCATAGAGGGTCTTGAACTGCTCATCGAAGCAGTTGGCATAGTTCATACCCTTATCCATATCATCGGGGTCGCGGGTGACGGTATAGGGCTCGAAGAGGTAACCCAGATTCCAGTCCGGGTTCATCTTGACCTCGCCGTAATACATATCATATTCGCCCTTTTCCAGAGCTTCCACATAGTCCTCCCACTTCAGCTCGTGCAAGGTGGTCTTTATGCCCAGAGAGTTGAGAGCTTCCGCAATTTCTCTTGCGCCCTCCAGCTTAACGGTGGAGTCGGTATTGACTATGAAGTTTATGTCTATTTCAACAACTATGCCGGTTATAAGGATCTCCAGAACCCCGTCCTCGTCATAGTCCTTGATGCCGAAATTATCAAAGAGTGCCGCGCTTTTTTCAAGGTCAAAGACAAACTGCTCTGCATAGTCCTCATCATAGAGAGGGCTTACAGGATGCACGGGCAGAGCAGCAGGCACCGCGCAGGTCTCCATATAGCGCTTAACTATACCGTTTCTGTCAACGGCAGCGCCCACAGCGGCACGGGCAAGGCTGTTGGAGAAGTATCTGCCCTGCATATTGAAGCCGATATAATGCATATTGCTGGTCTCGAAATAGCGGATCTCATTGGAGCTGCCGTAGCCCAGATTATAAACGCCGGTGGGGTCATTGGTGACAATATCTATGCGGGATGCTTCAAAAGCGCTGATTTTCGCAGCAGCGTCCATGTAGTCCTTCAGGTAAATGGTGTCGACGGGGAGGGTATCATAGTGGCGGTAGCCCTCGTAGGCAACCAGTCTGTCCCCTTCCTCTGCCAGCATATAAGGGCCGGAGCCTACGGGAACATCGTCGCCGAAGGTGCCTTCCTTGACGATGGGGATATTAAGGTGGCTGGGCAGCTGGCTGTTGGGTGCGTCAAGGCTTATGGCGAAGCAGTCGCTGCCCATGGCGCTTATGCCGTAAATGCAGGCAAGGCGGCTGGAATAATAGGGATACTGACGGGCGCGGTTGATGGAATAGACTATATCCTTGGCGGTAAGGGGAGTGCCGTCATGGAAGGTGATGTTGTCATAGATATCAAAAACCCACCACTCATAGTCGGAAGACTCATATTCCTTGACTATCTCACTGGTGACGGAGAAGTCGTTTTCAACCACATATACGCTGTCATACATCAGTGACCAGAACAGCATATTATTGGAGCTGGCTGCATTGAGGGGGTTAAGTCCGCCTTCGGGATCATAGTTGAGGGAGAAAATGTTGTCCTCGGCAGAGGTCTGCTGAACAACCTGGTCGCCCACGAAGTATTGTTCCTCTTCGCTTCCGTCCTCGTCATCATCTTTTCCGCAGGCGGAAAGGAGCATCAGCATAGCCAGCAGCAAAGCGGGCAGACGCTTTTTCAAAAATTCCATCTATCTTTATCCTTTCGATTCATTCAAGCACGATAAGCGCGCCCTGACTTCCCCGCTGACCATTGGTATGGCGGTGGGACCAGTATTTTTCGTGGCTGCACTTTGTGCATTCATCCGATACGGCGATGTTTTCTTCTTTCACACCCAGCTGCATAAGTCTTCGGGCGTTGCAGAGCTTCAAATCCAGAAGGAACTTCCCTTCAGCACTCTGGTCGGCTTTGTAAAAGCCCCGGGCATCTTCACCCAGCCAGCGCTCCACAGCCTCTATAACCTCACCGCCCACCTGGAAGCAGCACTCGCTTATGGCAGGTCCGATAGCCGCGTGTATGTCCTTCCGCTCCGCTCCCAGAGAGCACATGGCCTCAAGAGCGTTGCCCAGAATGTCTCCCACGCTGCTGCGCCAGCCGCAGTGGATTGCGCCTATGACGCCGTGAACGCTGTCCTCCAATAAAACGGGAACGCAGTCGGCAGTGAAGCAGATAAGCCCCAGACCTTTCGCGGCGGTGACTATGCCGTCCGCCTCATAGGGCACAGCGGTGAAAAGCTCATGAATATCTCCCTCGTCCACTATTCGGACATCGGCCTTGTGCACCTGCTTGGTGAAGGCCATACGGAGGGTGTCAATTCCCGTGGCTTCGGCAAGGAGCCGGTAGTTTTCGCGGATTTTTTCGTCCTCGTCTCCCCTGCCCGTGCCCAGATTCATGGATGCATATATCCCCTCGCTGACACCGCCATAGCGGGTGGTGAAAGCGTGGCGGGAGGATATGGTGGGAGCGGTCATAAAGCAGAGATCGCCAATTTTCTTTTCTGAGAAAACCATATTAATTCCTCCATGCATCCAATTTGTTTCAAGGGCTTTTGTCGTGGATTTTTTACGCATTTCTGCCGCAGCAGTCTTTATACTTCATTGGCAGACCGTTGGGGCGCTTCTTGCCGCAGGGGCAGGGATCGTTGCGTCCGATTTTCTGCGCCTTGCGGATAGGCTGCTTTTTCACGGAGGCGTCACCGCCCACATTGGTGCTGGCGTGTTTCACAACGCTCTTGCGCTGAACGCTCTCATTGGCGCGAACTCTCGCCAGATAAACGCGGCGGACAACCTCTTCGCGAATGCCGCCTATCATGGTCTCGAACATATCAAGACCTTCCTGCTTATAAGCATCGATGGGCTTGATATTGCCGTAGCCGCGCAGACCTATGCCCCGGCGCAGCTCGCTCATGGCATCGATATGCTCCATCCAGTATTCGTCAACAACGCGGAGCATTATAACTCTCTCCAGCTCGCGCATAACTGGAGCGCCGTTGGGCATGGCGCCCAGAGCCTTTTCCTTGGCCGCATAAACCTCAAAGGCGATTTCCTCAAGGCGCTGAGCAAGCTCGGCGCATTTCATTCCCTTTTCGTAGCTTATTCTGCCTCTTGCAAGGAAAAGCTTTTCAAAGGGAGCGAGCATCTCGGCAAGAGCCTCGGGAGAATCCGGGTCAACGCTGCCCAGACTGTCGTAAATGAAATCGTGTATCATTCCGGCGATGGACTGCTGAATATCCTCGCCGTCGAGAACCTTGTAACGCTGCTCATATATGAGCTTACGCTGAATGTTCATAACATCGTCATATTCCAGAGTGTTCTTTCTGGTCTGGAAATGGCGGCTTTCAACGGTCTTTTGGGACTGCTCAATGGCATTGGATACCATCTTGTTATCAATGGGCATATCCTCGTCCATACCCAGAGCTTCCATCATGCCCATAACTCTCTCAGAGCCGAAAAGGCGCATGATATCATCGGTCATGGCAAGGAAGAAGCGGCTTTCGCCGGGGTCGCCCTGACGGCCTGCGCGGCCTCGGAGCTGGTTATCTATACGGCGGGATTCATGGCGTTCGGTACCAAGGATAAAAAGTCCGCCTGCGGCCTTGACCTTTTCGGCCTCCTCGCCTATGACCTTCTTATGCTCGGCCATTTTCTCGGTGAAAAGGGCGCGGGCAGAGAGGATTTCCTCGTTGTCGGTGTCCGCATAGCCGGTGGCCTCGGCGATGATGTCCTCGCTGTAGCCGGCCTTTCTCAGGTCGTTTTTGGAGAGGAACTCCGCGTTGCCGCCCAGCATAATGTCGGTGCCTCGGCCCGCCATGTTGGTTGCGATGGTGACAGCGCCAAGCTTTCCCGCCTGAGCAACGATCTCCGCTTCCTTCTCGTGGTTTTTGGCGTTGAGAACATTGTGCTTTATTCCCGTGCGCTGAAGCAGGCGGGAGATATATTCGCTCTTTTCAATGCTGACAGTACCCACCAGAACGGGCTGGCCCTTCTGATGGCAGGCGATTATCTGGTTGATGATTGCTCTGTTCTTGCCGTTTTCGTTTTTATAAACCGCATCGGGATTGTCGATTCGGGCAATGGGCTTGTTGGTGGGAACTTCAATGATGTCCAGACCATAGATGGCCACAAATTCCTCCTGCTCGGTGACGGCGGTACCCGTCATACCTGCAAGCTTTGTGTACATGCGGAAATAGTTCTGGAAGGTGATGGTGGCAAGAGTCTTGTTTTCCCGCTCAACGGTGACTCTTTCCTTGGCCTCGATGGCCTGATGGAGACCCTCGCTGTAGCGGCGTCCCAGCATAAGTCGTCCCGTGAACTCGTCGACAATGATGACCTCGCCCTCTTTAACCACATAGTCGATATCCCTTTTCATAACGCCGTGGGCTCTGATGGCCTGGTTAATATGGTGGGAAAGGGTGGAGTTTTCGAGGTCTGCAAGGTTTTCAAGGCCGAAATGCTGCTCCGCCTTGGCAATGCCTCTGGCGGTGAGGGTTGCATTTCTTGCCTTTTCGTCAACGATATAGTCGGCGTCCAGATTTTCGTCCTCTTCCGCCTTTTCGTCAACACTGGCAACAACTATTCTTTTCAGGCGGCAGACGAAATCGTTCACCTGCTTGTAGAGGTCGGTGCTCTCGTCTCCCTGACCGGAGATGATGAGGGGGGTGCGGGCCTCGTCTATGAGAATGGAGTCAACCTCGTCAACAACGGCGAAGTTATGGCCGCGCTGAACCATGTTGCTCTTGTAAATTGCCATATTGTCGCGGAGGTAATCGAAGCCCATCTCGTTGTTGGTGCCGTAGGTTATATCCGCGTTATAGGCCTCTCTGCGCTGGTCAGAGCTGAGTCCGTGGACGATGAGACCAACCTTCAGACCCAGGAAGCGGTGAACCTTGCCCATCCACTCGCTGTCGCGGCGGGCAAGATAGTCGTTTACGGTGACGATGTGAACACCCTTGCCCTCAAGTGCGTTCAGGTATGCGGGCAGAACGGCAACAAGGGTCTTGCCTTCGCCGGTCTTCATTTCCGCAATGCGTCCCTGATGGAGGACGATGCCGCCTATAAGCTGAACACGGAAGGGCTTCATACCCAGAACTCGCCATGCTGCCTCGCGGGCAACGGCAAAGGCCTCAGGGAGAATATCGTCGAGAGTCTCCCCCGCGCCAAGACGGGACTTGAACTCCTCGGTCTTTGCCCGAAGAGCCTCGTCGCTCATAGCGGCGCAGCTTTCGTCCAGCGCCTCGATTTTGTCAACGAGGGGATATATTTTTTTCAGCTCTCTTTCGGAGTAGCTGCCAAAAAGCTTATTGAAAATACCCATAAGTTAAATTGCCTTTCGTGCGCTTGGTGCGCATAGTTATAACATTTTATCATCTAATCAAGTATTGTACCATATACTTATGAATAAATAAAGTATAAGCGCTCGAATTTTGCGAAAAAGTGATAAGAGAGAAATAAGTCGAAATTTGCGATTGAATACTGGGACGGAATGATGTATTATATTTAGGTTGAAATGAAAGTTTTTTTAATCCGCTGCGATATAAAAGGAGCTTATCTATGAAACACCATCGTTTTCACAAGGCCGTGTGGTCCGTCCTTCGCTTTATTCTCGGTCCTTACATAAGACACCGATTCGGATATACATATGAAACCTGCTCTGTGGAAGGTCCCGTCCTCGTCATGGGCAACCACGACAGCAACTGGGATCCCCTTTTCCTTGGTCTCGCCTTCCCCAAGCAGATGTATTTCGTTGCCAGCGAGCATATTTTCCGCTGGGGCATAGTTTCCTGGATACTCAAGGTGCTTCTCAACCCAATCTCCCGTATGAAGGGCACCACCGCAGGCGACACCGCAATGACCATTATACGCCGCCTGAAAAAAGGCTATAATGTGGGTATGTTTGCAAACGGCAGCCGCTCCTTCAACGGCATAAGCGAGGACATTCTCCCCTCCACCGGCAAGCTTGCAAGAGTCAGCGGTGCAACCCTTGTCACCTACCGTCTGGACGGCGGCTACTTCACCGAGCCCCGCTGGAACTTCTCCGGCATCAGACGGGGCAAAATCCGCGGCAGAATAATGAACATCTATACCCCCGATGTTCTTAAAAAGATGAGCGTTGACGAAATTAACGAGGCCATCAACCGCGACCTCTATGTGGATGCCTACGCAGTGCAGCGTGAGGCTATGGTGCCTTTCAAGGGCAAGCGTCCCGCCGAAAGCCTCGAAAGTGTTCTCTGCATCTGCCCCAAGTGCGGCAGCCTCGGTCATATGCATTCCAAGGGCGACCGCTTTTGGTGCGACAGCTGCGGCTACGAGGTGCGCTATAATGACTATGGCTTCTTCGAGGGCAGCGATGTTGTGTTCGACTCCGTCACCGACTGGGATAAATTCCAGACCGAGGAGCTGAAAAAGCTGGCAGATGCCGCCGAGGAAGGCGCTCTCTTCTTCGCAGACGAGGGTCTTGAGCTCAGCAGCGTAGGCGTTGACCACAGCGTCACCAAGCTTGGCAAGGGCAGCATCGCCCTCTATCCTGACCGCTTCGAATGCTGCGGCAAGGTCTTCCCCATCTCCGAACTGGGCGGCTTCGCCCTCCACGGACCCGTCTCCGTCAACTTCTCCCATAAGGGTGTGAGCTACGAGCTGAAGACAAAGAACGTAGTCTGCACCAGAAAATATCAGACCATTATCCACCATATTCTCAACCGCGGCGCACTTTTGCAGTCATAATATAAAAAGAGGGCATTAGACGATGAAAAAGATCGGTTTTGACAATGAAAAATATCTGATAACCCAAACTGAAAGCATCCGCTCCCGCATCGAGCAGTTCGGCGGAAAGCTCTATCTTGAGTTCGGCGGAAAGCTCTTTGATGATTACCATGCATCCCGTGTCCTGCCCGGCTTCAAGCCCGACAGCAAGGTGCAGATGCTGATGAACATGAAGGACGACGCTGAAGTTCTCATCGTCATCTCCGCCAACGACATTGAGCGCAATAAGCGCCGGGGCGACCTTGGCATCACCTATGACGAGGACACCCTCCGCCTTATCGACGCCTTCCGCGGCATCGGTCTCTATGTGGGCAGCGTGGTCATCACCCAGTACCAGAACCAGCCCGCCGCAGACCAGTTCCAGAAGCGTATGGAAATGCTGGGTCTGAAGGTCTATCGCCACTATATTATCCCCGATTATCCCGCAAACCTGCCTCTTATCGTCTCCGACGAGGGCTACGGCAGAAATGACTATATAGAAACCACCCACAAGCTGGTCGTGGTCACCGCTCCCGGCCCCGGCAGCGGCAAAATGGCAACCTGCCTCAGCCAGCTCTACCACGAGCACAAAAGAGGCATCTCCTCCGGCTACGCCAAGTTCGAGACCTTCCCCATCTGGAATCTTCCCCTCACCCACCCCGTGAATCTGGCCTATGAAGCCGCCACCGCCGACCTTGACGATGTCAACATGATTGACCCCTATCATCTGGAAGCCTACGGCGAAATGACCGTCAACTATAACCGCGATGTGGAGGTCTTCCCCGTCCTTAACGCCATTCTGGAGCGCATCTGGGGCAAAAGTCCCTATAAGAGCCCCACTGATATGGGCGTAAACATGGTGGGTAACTGTATCATCGATGATGAAGCCTGCCGCCACGCCAGCAAGCTGGAGATAATCCGCCGCTACTACTCCGCCGCCGTCTCCGTCCGTCAGGGTCTCTCCGACCCAAGCGAGCTGCGCAAGATCGAGCTTATTATGAATAAATGCGGCATCACCACCGATTACCGTCCCGTCATCGCCGCCGCTATGGCACGCGCTGAGGAAACGGAAAATCCCGCAATGGCTCTGGAGCTGCCCGACGGAAAAATCGTCACCGGCAAAACCTCCTCTCTGCTGGGTGCCGCCTCTGCCTGCCTGCTCAACGCTCTCAAGGAGCTGGGCGGCATGAACAAAGAGCTGCTCCTCATCTCCCCCGGTATTATCGAGCCCATCCAGCATCTGAAAACCGAGCATATGGGCAACCGCAATCCCCGTCTCCACACCGATGAGATTCTCGTTGCGCTGAGCATCTGCGCCGTTACCAATCCCATGGCGGAGCTTGCTATGGATCAGCTCCACAAGCTTCGCGGCTGCGAGGCTCATTCCAGCGTCATTCTCTCCCGCGTGGACGAAAATCTCTTCCAGAAGCTGGGCGTTAATATCACCTTCGAGCCCAGATATCAGGTAAAAAAGCTCTTCCACGGCTGATATGATAAAAACTTCCGCGAAAAATCGCGGAAGTTTTTTTGTTTGCTACGCCCCCCGCTTTGAAAGCCGCCCTTGCAAAGGGAGGTGGATTTTGCCGCAGGCAAAAGAGGTCGGGATTGAAAAAAACAATCCCCCAGTCTGCTTCGCAGACAGCCCCCTTTACAAGGGGGCCTTAACCATTCGCCCAACCGTAGGGAACGGTTTTGTCCGTTCCGCTCTTTGCGCAGCCCGTAAGAAAAAAGACCTTGTGTCCCATGGGACACAAGGTCTTTTTTGTCTCAAACCATTTCGGCCAGCACATCTGCCGCCGCAAGGCTCATTGCGTTTATAAGCATATGCATGCCGATAGGCACCCAGATGCTATTGCTGCGCTCATAGGCCCAGGCAAGGGCAAAGGCCGGGGGCAGATACTGGAGCACATAGATAAACACGGTCCAATCCGCAGCCATAATGACATACTGCCAGACATGGCAAAGGGCGAACATCAACATGCTCAGTACATAGGCCCATACTCTGCTCTTTCTCCGCACACCGCCGAAAAGGGCGCCGCGGAAGAGAACCTCTTCCACAATGGGACCCATAAATATTGCCGCTGCCCGGAAGGCTCCGTTATTAACCGCCAGATCCGTAACCAGCTGGTTATTGGGGTTGCCGGACTGGGAACTGAAGCCGAGGACGATGAGATTCACCGCAACATTTCCGATGTAGTAAATACCCAGCGCCATGAAAAAAGTCAGCAGACAATGGAGAAATCTCTCCACCAGAGGGTCAAAATTCGCCCTCAGGTAAGGGAGGAACACTATCAGCACCACAAGCACGCTGAAAGCGTAGTAATACACATTCATCTGCGCAAGGTCGCTTATGCCCAGCCCCATAAACACCGCAGGCAGCAGCAGGGGCAGCACAACAAGGTGGATGGGCAGATAGATGAGGCCGAAGAGGGTTCGACCCCAACTCATCTTATTTTCAAAAGGGGGAAGTTTTTTCATCAAAGTTCAACTTTCTTCTTAAGCTCGCTGAGAGCCATAAGCGCCTCAAGCGGAGTCATATTGTTGGGGTCGAGGCGGCGGAGGGCATCCCTCACCTCATCGGCACCCACATCCATAAGGCTTATCTGGTCGGCGGCGGCAGCTTTTTCAACATTGGGGGCTGCCCCCTCGCTTTCAAGCTCACGGAGATAGGTCTTCGCCTTGGCGATGACGCTGTCGGGCACGCCTGCCAGCTTGGCAACCTCAATTCCGTAGCTGTCATCGGCGGCACCGGGGACTATCTTGCGGAGGAAGATAAGCTTTCCGCCCTGCTTTTTGGCGGTGATATTATAGTTGCGCACTCCGGGAAGACTGCCTTCCAGCGCGCTCAGCTCGTGGTAATGGGTGGCGAACATGGTCTTCGCCCCAAGCTTGCGCTGGTCGGCGCAGTGCTCCAGCACGGCGCGGGCAATGGCCATTCCGTCATAGGTGCTTGTGCCGCGTCCGATCTCATCCAGAATGAGAAGGCTCTTATTGGTGGCATAGCGGAGGATGTTTGCCATCTCGCTCATCTCCACCATAAAGGTGGACTGGCCTGCGGCAAGGTCGTCGCTGGCGCCTATGCGGGTGAAAACTCTGTCCACAACGCCGATAGTGGCACTTTTGGCGGGGACAAAGCTGCCCATCTGAGCCATAAGGGTGATGATGGCGGTCTGGCGCATATAGGTGCTCTTACCTGCCATATTGGGACCTGTCACAATGGCAACTCTGTCGGCGCTGTCATTGAGGAGGGTATCGTTGGGGACGAAAAGCACATTGCTCTGAGCCTTTTCAACAACGGGGTGACGGCCGCCCACGATATGGAGGGAGCGACTCAGGTCAACCTCGGGCATGCAGTAGCCTCCGCGGACGGCAACCTCCGCAAGGGAGCAGAAGCAGTCAAGGGCGGCAACAGCATCTGCGGAGCGCTGAATTCTCAGCACTTCGTTGGCAACCGCCATGCGGATATTGGTGAAAAGCTCGAACTCAAGAGCGGCCAGTCTGTCTCCCGCATTGAGAAGGGTGTTTTCCAGCTCCTTCAGCTCGGGAGTGAAATAACGCTCGTTGCTGACGAGGGTCTGCTTGCGGATATATTCCTCGGGCAGCGCCACATCGCCTGCGGAGCGGGGAACATCAATATAGTATCCGAAGACCTTGTTATAGCCCAGCTTCAGCTTCTTGATGCCGGTGCGCTCACGCTCCCGCTCTTCAAGAGCGCGCACCATGGCGGCGCCGTTATCGCGTACGGAGCGGAGATAATCCACTTCCTCGTTATAGCCGAGGCGAATCATTCCGCCTTCGCGGACGGAGAAGGGAGGCTCAAGGTCAATGCCCGTATCTATGAGCTCATAAATATCGGCAAGGGTGTCCATCTCCGCAATTTCTCCGAGAGCCTTGCTGCGGCTGCCCTTCAAAAGTTCCGCGATGGCGGGCAGGATGGCGCAGTAATTGCAAAGGGCGCGAAGATCCTTGGCGTTGGCGGTGCCGTAAACCGCCTTGCCGCCCAGACGGCGCATATCGCCTATGTCTTTAAGGAGATAGACAAGCTCGCTGCGCTTCACCGTGTCGCCGAAAAGCTCCTCAACGGCGCTGAGACGGCGGCGAATGGCGGTGGGGTTGAGAAGAGGACGCTCCACCCAGCTGCGGAGCATTCTGCCGCCCATGGGGGTCTTGGTCTGATCAAGCACCCAAAGGAGGCTTCCCTTTTTCTCTCCCGTGCGGAGAGATTCGGTAAGCTCCAGATTGCGCAGGGTGGTGTAATCCAGCTCCATATATTTGTTTTCGGAGAAAACTTCAACGGAGTTTATGTGGCTGATGTCGAATTTTTGGGTCTCGATTATGTAAGAGAGCAGTGCGCCCGCGGCGCATACGGCAGCTTCCTCGCCGCCGAAGCCGAGAGCATCCACGCTTTCCACCTCAAACTGCTCGCAGACACGCATTGCGGAGACCATATAGTCGAACTTCTCTCCGCCTCTTTCCATAAGGGCATCCAGACGGCGGGAGAGGAAATCGTTTATCTCGCCGCTTTCCCAAGCACCGGGGCTGAGGACAGCCTCGCGGGGAGAAAAGCGTCCAAGCTCGTTGACGATATGGCTTGCTGCCTCCTCTGCGAAGGCACTTACGCAAAATTCGCCGGTGGAAATATCCGCGAAGGCCACCGCGCCGAACTTACCCTCCAGATAGACGGAGGCCAGATAGTTGCTGCGGCCTTCCTCAAGCATGCTGCTTTCGGTAACGGTGCCGGGGGAGATTATGCGGACAACATCTCTGGTGACAAGACCCTTCACAAGGGCGGGATCCTCCATCTGCTCGCAGATTGCAACCTTGTAGCCCTTGGCTATGAGGCGGCCTATATAGGCTTCTGCGCTGTGGTAAGGCACGCCGCACATGGGGGTCTGCTCCTCCACGGGCTTGCCTCTGTCCCGGGTAGTGAGGGCAAGGTCAAGCTCACGGGAAGCCAGCTTCGCGTCCTCGTCGAACATCTCGTAGAAGTCGCCGAGGCGGAAAAAGAGCAGGCAGTCCTCGTGGCGGGACTTTATTTCATTGTATTGCTGTTTCATGGGGGTTATTTCCGCCATGGTACACCTCCGTGAGGACTTTTGCTTTTCTTATTTCTTCTTGCCGCCCTTTTTCTTGGGGGGGAACTTCTTGTTGGTGAAGGCATTGACTATGGGCGCAAGGATAACCACACAGATAATCTCAATGGCAATCTGAGCCCAGTAGGCGGTCATGTTGTCCTTGAAAATAACAAGGAGAACATAGGCGGTGATGGCGACGAAAATTGCGATGAAGAAGCAGACAGCGCCTGCGGTCTTCTGAACATAGTTCCAGATTTCCTCGCTCTCTCTTGCTCTGCGGGTAGGGAAACCGAAGCTGTCATTAAAGGCGGGCTTGCCTATATAGAGCTTCCATGCGTAGAAAAGAAAAATAATGGGTATTGCGAACTGCCAAACTCTTCCGGTCATATTTTATTCCTCCAACTCTCCGAACAGCGCCCATGTGGTACTGTCCGTAATTTTAACTTTCTTAAACTCGCCCACGAGGGAGGCATCCCCCTTCATATGGACAAGGCGGCCGCCCTTTGTGCGGCTTGTGATGGGGAACTGCTCCCCTTCAATGTATCCGTCGATAAGCACCTCCACGCTCTTGCCCACATACTCTCTGTGCTTTTCAAGGCTCAGACTGTTTGCAAGGGCGAGAAGCTTATCAAAGTTCACCTGCTTTTCCTGCCTTGTCATGGGATCAGGCAGCTTTGCCGCAACGGTACCCTCTCTGCGGGAATATATGAAGGTGAACATACTGTCATAGCCAACGGCCTCCACAAGGCGGAGAGTATCCTCAAATTCCTCGTTTGTCTCTCCGGGGAAGCCCACTATCATATCCGTGGTGATCACAAGGTCGCTCATATACTCCCTTGCGATACGCACCTTTTCAAGATAATCGGCGGAAGAATAGCCTCTGTTCATAGCCTTCAGCACCCTGTCATTGCCGCTCTGGACGGGCAGATGGATGTGATGGGAGCATTTTTCGCACTCGGCCATGGTTTTGAAAAGCTTTTCCGTTGCGTCCTTGGGATGGCTTGTCATAAAGCGGATAATGAACTTTCCGGGAATGGCGTTCACCATTTTCAAAAGATCGCTGAAATCCACGCCGCAATCAAGATCCTTGCCGTAGCTGTTCACATTCTGACCCAAGAGAGTAATGTCCTTGTAGCCCGCCGCGATAAGCTCTCTTGCCTCCGCAACAATGGCCTCGGGGCGGCGGGAACGCTCTCTGCCTCGAACATAGGGAACTATGCAGTAGGAGCAGAAGTTGTTGCAGCCATACATTATGCTTATCCATGCCTTAACGCCTCTGTCGCGGACTCTGGGCTCGCCCTCGGTTACGCAGCCCTCGTGGGGAGCGGTGGCGAAAACTCTCTTTTTCTTCACAAGATAGCGCTCCAGAAGCTCGGGGAAGCGCCAAAGCTCGTGAGGTCCGAAGCAGAGGGAAACAATAGGATAGGAGTGCTTCACCTTGTCGGACATATGCTGTTGCTGCACCATGCAGCCGCAGATGCAGATGATCTGATCGGGCTTGGCCTTTTTTGTGTGGTTAAGGGCGCCAACGTTGCCTAGAATGCGCATCTCCGCGTGCTCGCGTACAGCGCAGGTGTTGATGACGATGATGTCCGCCTCCGCCTCGTCGGAAGTGAAGGCGCAGCCCATCTCCGCAAGGTAGCCCCGAAGGCGCTCGGAGTCGCTTTCGTTCTGCTGGCAGCCGTAGGTATCCACAAAGGCCAGCAGGCCCTTGCGCCCCTGAGAGATGAAGCGCTCTTTCAGCTTGCGGCAAAGGGCAATCTGGCGCTCAATCTCGCCTTTTTCAATTTCAATTCTTTCGTATGGCATAAAAGCAAATTTTCCTTTTGATATTATCAGACATTGTATTATAGCATTTTTATATGGCGTTTTCAATGTATATGTAGTATAATGTAGACTGGATTTGTGTCTTCGGAGGAATTTTTATGTCCCTTATAAATATACTCTCCCCCCATGTTGCGGACCTGATTGCCGCAGGCGAAGTTGTTGAGCGCCCCGCCAGCGTTGTTAAAGAGCTTGCGGAAAACTCCATCGACGCGGGGGCAAAAAATATAACCATTGAAATAGCCGGCGGCGGCATGAAGCTCATCCGCGTCAGCGATGACGGCTGCGGAATGAGCCCCGAGGACGCGGGCATTGCCTTTCTGCGCCATGCCACAAGCAAGCTTCGCGATGAGCGGGGTCTTGAGGCCATAGCCACCCTGGGCTTCCGCGGCGAAGCTCTCGCCGCCATATCCTCCGTTTCCCGCATAGAGCTGCGCACCCGCACCGCCGATGCCGCCGAAGGCACCCGCGTTGCCCTCAGCGCAGGAGATATAGAGGAGATGGGACCCATAGGCTGCCCCGTGGGCACCACTATGGAAATCCGCGACCTTTTCTATAACACCCCCGCCAGACTGAAGTTTATGAAAAGCGACAGAGCGGAAACTTCCGCCTGCATCAGCGCCGCACTGCGCTGCGCCCTGGGCCACCCCGAAGTAAGCGTCCGCATGATTCGCGACGGCGAGGAGGAGTTTTTCACCCCCGGCGACGGACGCAGCGAAAGCGCCGTCTACTCCCTTCTGGGCAGAGATACCGCCAAGAACTTTCTCAGCGTCAGCGGCAGCGACGAGGGCGTTTCCGTGGAGGGCTTTGTCTCCGCTCCCCACGCCTGCAGAGGCAACCGCGCCATGCAGTTTTTCTTCATAAACGGACGCCCATTCCGCTCCCTTACCATTCAGGCCGCACTGGAGCAGGCTTTCAAGAACAATATGCTGGTGGGACGCTTCCCCGCCTGCGTTTTGTATATCACTCTGGGCTTCGGCAAGGTGGATGTGAATGTCCACCCCACCAAGAGCGAGGTTAAATTCAGCGAGGAGAAAAAGGTTTTCGACTGCGTTTACTATGCCGTCCTCAGCACAATAAGCGAGGCGGGCAAGGCCAAAACCGCCGAGATAAGCCTCTCTCCCTCCACCAAAAAAGCCATCGCCCCCAAGGCAGATTTCTATAAAAAGATGAGCGCAGAGGAATTTCGCGCCTCTCAGAAGGCTCCCGTCTCTCAGAAAGCCCCCGCAGCCCCTGCCCGCAGTGCGCCCCCTCAGCAGACGAGGCTGAACATGGGTGATGTGAGCAAGGCTCTTTTCGGAGAGGAAAAGAGACTGCCTCCCCGCGTGGAAGCGCCGAAAATCACCCTTCGCTCCCCCGCCCCC
>JAZSRY010000025.1:0-20071 GCA_045538735.1 Oscillospiraceae bacterium | reverse complement strand
GGGAACAACGTTCCAATCGGGGTGATTTGCCTGAGTGTTGATAGCGGCGCGGATGACAGCGCGGGTCTGCATTGCGGCGATCTCAGGATAGGTGACAGCCAGACGGCAGCCACGGTGACCCATCATGGGGTTGAACTCGTGGAGAGAAGCGATGAGAGCCTTGATGTCGGCAACGGTCTTGCCCTGAGCATTTGCAAGAGCCTCGATGTCAGCTTCCTCGGTGGGAACGAACTCGTGGAGGGGAGGATCGAGGAAACGAACGGTCATGGGATAGCCCTGGAGAGCCTCGAACATGCCTTCGAAGTCAGCCTGCTGCATGGGCAGGAGCTTTGCAAGAGCGACTTCGCGCTCTTCAACGGTGTCAGCGCAGATCATCTCGCGGAAAGCGGCAATGCGCTCGCCCTCGAAGAACATGTGCTCGGTGCGGCAGAGGCCGATGCCCTGAGCGCCGAACTTAACAGCCTGAGCAGTGTCATAGGGGTTGTCAGCGTTGGTGCGGACATCCAGCTTGCGATACTTGTCTGCCCAACCCATAACGCGGCCGAACTCGCCGGAGATGGAAGCCTCGACAGTGGGGATAGCGCCGTCGTAGATCTTACCGGTGGAGCCGTCGATGGAGAGCCAGTCGCCCTCGGAGAAGGTCTTGCCGGCAAGCTCAAACTTCTTGGCCTCTTCGTCCATCTTGATGGCGGAGCAGCCGGAAACGCAGCACTTACCCATGCCGCGGGCAACAACGGCTGCGTGAGAGGTCATACCGCCGCGAACGGTGAGGATACCCTGAGCGGCCTTCATGCCTTCGATGTCCTCGGGAGAGGTCTCGAGACGAACGAGAACAACCTTCTCGCCGCGCTCTGCCCATTCCTTGGCGTCTTCAGCGGTGAAGACGATCTTACCGGAAGCAGCGCCGGGGGAAGCAGCCAGAGCGGAGCCGATAACGGGAGCGCTCTTGAGGATGTTGGCGTCGAACTGGGGATGGAGCATGGTGTCGAGGGAGCGGGGCTCGATCATGGCGACAGCCTGCTTCTCGTCGATCATGCCTTCGTCAACCAGGTCGCAAGCGATCTTGAGAGCGGCAGCGGGAGTGCGCTTGCCGTTACGGGTCTGGAGCATGTAGAGCTTGCCGTTTTCAACGGTGAACTCCATGTCCTGCATATCGTGATAGTGGTTTTCAAGGATCTGGCAAACATTTTCGAACTGAGCAAATGCCTCGGGGAACTTCTCTGCCATCTGGCTGATGGGCATGGGAGTGCGGACGCCTGCAACGACGTCTTCGCCCTGGGCGTTGGTCAGGAACTCACCGAAGAGCTTGCGCTCGCCGGTGGCGGGGTTGCGGGTGAAAGCAACGCCGGTGCCGCAATCGTCGCCCATGTTGCCGAAGGCCATGGACTGAACGTTAACAGCGGTACCCCAGGAGTAGGGGATGTCGTTGTCGCGGCGGTAAACGTTTGCGCGGGGGTTATCCCAGGAGCGGAAAACAGCCTTGACTGCGCCCATGAGCTGCTCCTTGGGGTCGGTGGGGAACTCAGAGCCGATCTTGGCCTTGTACTCAGCCTTGAACTGGCCGGCCAGTTCCTTCAGATCCTCTGCGGTCAGGTCAACGTCAAGGGTAACGCCCTTGGCTTCCTTCATCTCGTCGATGAGTTCCTCGAAGTACTTCTTGCCGACTTCCATAACAACGTCGGAGTACATCTGGATGAAACGGCGATAGCAGTCCCAAGCCCAGCGGGGATTGCCGCTCTTTGCGGAGATAACTTCAACAACTTCCTCATTGAGACCCAGGTTGAGGATGGTGTCCATCATACCGGGCATGGATGCGCGTGCGCCGGAACGGACGGAAACGAGAAGGGGATTTTCCTTGTCGCCGAACTTTTTGCCGGTGATGCCTTCCATCTTCTCGATGTATTCCATGATTTCAGCAACGATAGCGTCGTTGATCTTCTGGCCGTCCTCATAATACTGAGTGCAGGCCTCGGTGGTGATGGTGAAACCCTGGGGAACAGGCAGACCGATGTTGGTCATTTCTGCAAGGTTAGCACCCTTGCCGCCAAGGAGCTCACGCATGCTTGCGTTACCTTCTGTAAACAGATAACAATACTTTTTGCTCAATGTTTTCAATCCTTTCTATGATAAACAAAAGTGTTTTCAAGGTTTTAGCATTTTTCTAACGGAATTATACCCGTTTTTCAGCCATTGGAGATTATATCACATATTTTTTGAATTTCAACAAAATAGTCCAAACGTTACATACGTTTGGACTATTGTATAAATTTTACGTCAACAAATTGGTGATAATGCTAAAATTCTGAGCGGAGAACAGAGCTTATTTGCCTACGCAGAAACGTTCAAAAATCCGGCTCGTAATATCCTCCCGGACTGTTTTGCCGCTGAGCTCGCCGAGGGCGGCCATGGCTTCTTCAACCTCCACCAAAACCGCATCGGGGGTGAGACCGAAATCCATAGCGTCCTTTGCGGCGCGGATGGACTCCAAAGCTCTTCCAACGGCATCCGCATGGCGGGAATTTGTAAGGATTTCGCCCTGAGCCTCCTCACCTGCGGGATAAAGTTCCTCAACAGCGGCGGTGAGCACCTCAAGTCCCTGACCGGTGATGGAGCTGAGAGAGATGACGCTGTCTGCCCGAAGCTCGCCGGTGGAAATGATGCTGCCCCGCATATTCTTTATGTCGGCTTTGGTGAAAATGAGAATTATGTGCCTGATGTGCTGAACGCTTTTCAGAATCTCAAGGAAGCCGTCTTCGTCGGTGGGGTCGGTGAGTACAAGTGCCAGCTGAGCCTCCTCGGCTGCGGCAAGGGCTCTGTCCACGCCTATGCGCTCAACGGCGTCGGCGGTTTCGCGAAGTCCTGCAGTGTCCGTAAGGCGCAAAAGCACGCGGCCGAGACGGACCTTTTCCGTGATGGTGTCGCGGGTGGTGCCGGGAATGTCTGTGACGATGGCCCGCTCATAACCTAAAAGAGCGTTGAGGAGGCTGCTTTTGCCTGCGTTGGGCTTGCCTAAAATTACGGCGGGCACACCCTCGCGCATAACTCTGCCTCTGTCAAAGCTGGATAAAAGGGTTGAAAGGCTTCTCTCTGCGGAGGAGAGGGTGCTGCTGTAGCTTTCCAGAAGAAAATCTTCAATGTCCTCGTCGGGATAGTCCAAAACCGCGTGATAGTGGGCGGAGATATCCTTCAGCGCGTCATAAATGCCGTCGGTTTTTCTCACAATGGCGCCGCCCAGCTGACCTGCCGCATTTTTTGCGGCCTCAGCAGTCTCTGCGTGGATAAGGTCTATAACCGCCTCCGCCTGAGTGAGATCCATTCTGCCGTTGAGGAATGCACGCTTGGTGAATTCGCCGGGGAGCGCCTGCCTTGCCCCTGCGGCGAAAAGGGCGCGGAGACCCTCCTGCAGAACGGTGGGGCTGCCGTGGCACTGAAGTTCAGCTGTGTCCTCGCCTGTGTAGCTTGCGGGACCGCGGCTTATTGTGCAAAGGCAAAGATCGATGACCGCGCCTGAGTGGTCTCTGAGCTCGCCGTATACAAGCTGACGGTCGGCGCGGCTGCTCATGGCCTTGCCGTAGGAAGGATGGAAAACGCTGTCTATTATTTTGACGGTGTCAGCGCCCGAAAGACGGATGATGCCTATGGCGGAAAGGGCGCTGCCGGTGGAAATGGCGGCAATGGTGTCGGTAGTCATTTTTGGAAGACCTCCAATTAGCTCAATGGCCTTCGGCTCAGCGAAGACCATTGTAATCAGTAATTAAGAAATGACAAATGGGATGCGTGCGTCCTCGTCCAGCATGCGGCTTATTACCGATGCGGCTTCGGCGCGGTTGATGAAATCATCGGGGACAAAATCGTGGACAGCGTGGACGGAGTCCTTGGTAACACCGGTGAGAATGCCTGCGCGGTAGAAGGTGTAGACCATTGTGCCCCATTCGGTGGCGGCATCCACATCGTCGATGGAATTATCGGGAACAATATTGATTGCATTGTAGCGGTCTTTGGGGAGAGTGTGGAACATAATCTCAACGAATTCCCGCCTTGTGACGGGCTCGTTAAAGCCTGAAAGACCGTCGCTGACTATGCCCTTATCAAGGCAGTAGTCCAGATAAGGCTTATACCAGACCTCGTCGCTTTCGAAGCGGATTTTGCCCTCGCTGTTAAGCTGATGGATGCAGGCGGCAAGCTTAAGTGCCTCCGCGAGAGTAAGCTCATTGCCGGGGGCGAAAAGGGTTGGGGTGATTCCCTTGATGAGGCCTCTGTTATATACGCTTAGAATGGCTTTATAGTATCTGTTTCCCACCTTTACATCCGTGAAGGGCATTTCGCTGTTTTCAGCGGGTGCGGGAGTGGGAGCAGGTGTGCGCGTGGGTACGGGCGTCGCGGAAGGCGCTGCGGAGGGGACGGGATAGCTTGCGGGAGGAGCGCTGGGCTGAGCTGTGGGCTTGGCGGAAGGAGTGGGCTGCGCGGGGGAGGAAGTCTGGGGTGCGCCGTCCTTTATTTCCGCGCCCTCAGACATATATACCTTAGAAGCGCTGAGAATATGCACGGTGGCGGCGGAATCCTCGCAGACTATATAGCGGTGATTTTTGTAAATAGTACCGCTGCTTGCCTCGAGACCCATGGTGGCATTGACAATGCTGCCCTTGTCCTTGCTTATTTTTGCTGAGCCGGAAAGAAGAATTATGCTCTGTCCCGTGGAGAGAACGATGTCCTTGCCTGCGGGGACATCCTCAACCACCATACCGGTGGAGGGGGAAATGGGCTCATCGGAGTTGCCCTTGAGAGCTTCGAGCAGGGCTTTAACGACACTCTCCACAGTAGGGATAAAAGTGCCGTCAATGTAGCTTTTCGATATAAAGGGATCATCTGCGCTGCCCGCCGCATAGGTGCTGCCAAAGGGCAGCAGGCTAAGACAGAGCAGGAAAGCTAAAACTCTCTTTTTCAAGTGGAAAACTCCTGTAAAAAGCTGTTTATTTGGTGGAAAGGAAGTAGCTGAGGGCAAGGAGAGAATCGGAGAAATGCATATTCTCCACAACAACGCCGCTGTCACCGGCGTCTATTTCAATGTCGGTGAAGTTCCAGATGGCATGAATGCCGCTGGCGATAAGGATGTTGGCAACATGCTGTGCTCTGTCGCGGTTTACAGAGAGAATGGCGATGTCAACATCGTTTTCGCGGATAAAGGCATCCTGAGTTTCTGCGTCCATAATGGGGACACCTGCGATTTCGGTGCCCACAAGCTCCTTGCGAATTTCAAAAGCGCCAAGGAAACGGAAGCCGTATTTGCCGAAGTGGATGTTCTCGATAAGGGACTGACCGATTTTGCCCGCGCCAACCAGAATGACGGAGTACTGTCTGTCGATACCAAGAATGGAGGCGATCTGGGCGCGAAGCTCCTTTACGTTGTAGCCGTAACCCTGCTGACCGAACTCGCCGAAGCAGGAAAAATCCTGGCGAATCTGGGAGGGGGTAAGACCCATAAGGGGGCCCAGTTCGCCGGAGGAGATACGCTCAACATTTTGCGCAATAAGCTCGTCCAGCTTTCTTAAATATCTGGGAAGTCTGCGGATAACGTTTTTAGAAATATAAGATCTCTTCATATTCTTGCCTGCACCTTCGTGTTTATTTTAAAATTGAAACATGTTCGTATTTTGCTGAATTATTATATCACCGCCGCGGTGTCCTTGCAAGGGAGACAGGCGGAAAAAGTGATAATAAATGCGAACTGCGCAATAAAGATATGGGGAGAGTGCCGATTGCTGTTGTCAAATATGGGTAATATATGGTATAATATAACCTAGGATAAAAGGGGAGTTGTGTCAAAAAACTCACAATCTCATTATACACAAAACCAAGGATAATTTCAATATATTGGAGGCCATTCCATGCTGGAACTTAAAAACATTTCCTTTTCTGTCGATACACCCGAAGGCAGAAACGACATTATAAAGGATATTAGTCTCACTGTTGAGGACGGCAAGCTCCTTGTGCTCACTGGTCCCAACGGCGGCGGCAAAACCACTCTTGCAAAAATCATAATGGGTCTTGTTACCCCCACAAGCGGACAGATACTCTGGAACGGCGAGGATGTCACCGGGCTGAATATCACCGAGCGAGCCAAAAAGGGCATTAGCTACGGTTTTCAGCAGCCTCCCCGCTTCAAGGGCATAAAAGTTCGCGACCTGCTGTCCATAGCCAGCGGAAAGCGCATTCTGCCCAAGACCGAGGCCTGCAGCTATCTCACTCAGGTGGGACTTTGCGCCAACGACTATCTGGACAGAGATGTGGACACCAGTCTTTCCGGCGGCGAGGTAAAGCGCATTGAGATTGCAACCATCCTTGCAAGACAGAGCGGTCTTATGATTCTTGATGAGCCCGAAGCAGGCATTGACCTTTGGAGCTTCAGCAAGCTCACCGAGACCTTCAGCCAGATTCACGCAAAGCGCGACTGCACAATGATAATTATCTCCCACCAGGAGCGCATCATAAGCCTTGCCGACGAGATAGTTGTTGTCTCCGGAGGACGCATAAGCAAGCGCGGCTCCACCGAGGATATCTTCCCCACCATTCTGGCGGATACCTACGGCTGCTGCCCCGCTCTTAGTTGAAGGGAGGAGGAAGAAGATGCTTAATAATGTGGACAAGTCTCTGCTTGAGAAAATTGCAGATATGCCCGAAGGCGCTGCCGACGGCGCATACAATATCCGTAAGGACTGCGGCTGCGCAAGCCGTGCCGTTACCGAGAATATCAATATTGAAACCAAAACCGATAAACCCGGCATCAATATAACAATCAAGGCGGGTACCAAGGGCGAAAAGTGCTATATTCCCGTTATCATCACCGAAAGCGGCGTTGTTGAGACCGTTTATAACGATTTCTTCATCGGCGAGGATTGCGATGTCACCATCATCGCAGGCTGCGGAATTCATAACTGCGGCGAGGAGGAGAGCCGCCATGACGGTATTCATACTTTCTATGTGGGCAAAAACTCCAAAATCACCTATGTTGAAAAGCATTACGGCGAAGGCGACGGCAACGGACAGAAGATTATGAATCCTCAGACCGTTGTATATCTCGAAGAGGGCGCCTTCCTCAAGATGGACACCACCCAGATAAAGGGCGTTGACTCCACCAAGCGCGACACTATCATTACCTGCGGCGCAGGTGCAGAAACTGTTATCACCGAGCGCCTCCAGACCCACGGACAGCAGTATGCCGAGAGCAATATGGAAATCATCCTCGATGGCGAGGACAGCAAGGGCAGAGTTATCTCCCGCAGCGTTGCTCAGGATGACTCCGTACAGGTTTTCTATCCCAAAATGACCGGAAACGCAAAGTGCTTCGGCCATGTTCAGTGCGACTCCATTATTATGAACAAGGCAAAAATCAGCTCCATCCCCGCCATCGTTGCAAACTCCACCGAGGCGGAGCTTATCCACGAAGCCGCCATCGGCAAGATTGCAGGCGACCAGCTTCTCAAGCTTGAAACTCTGGGTCTCAGCGCCGAGGAGGCGGAAGAGCGTATCCTCAAGGGCTTCCTCGCATGATAGGGAGTATAGATCTTCACATTCATACAACAGCCTCGGACGGCAGCCTAAGCCCCTCCGAGGTTGTCGCTCTTGCTGAAAAAGCGGGAATGAAGGCTATCGCTATAACGGACCATGATACCGCCGACGGAATTGAAGAAGCCGCTGCAGCCGCTAAGGAACAGGGAATAGAGCTTGTTCCCGGCATCGAGCTGAGCGTCGATTATAAAGGCAGGGGTATTCATATTCTGGGTTATTTCATCGATACGAAAAACAAGCATCTTCGTTCTCTGCTTGACTGGGTCATCAGTGAGCGGGAGCGGCGTAACGCAATTATCGCAGAAGCCATGAGGGCGGACGGCATGGCTGTCAGTCTGGATGAGCTTCATGAAAAATATCCTGAGTCCGTTATAGGCAGACCCCATTTTGCCGCTGAGCTTGTGGCCGAGGGCAAGGTGGAAAGCGTGAAAGAGGGCTTTGATAAATATCTAAGCCCCGGAGGACGCTACTATAGAAAAAGAGAGTATATCCCCATGGATATGGCCTTCGAGGCTCTTCGCCGGTGCGGAGCGAAGGCAGTTTTCGCCCACCCCCTCCAGTACCGCTTAAGCCATGAGGAGCTTCTGGAACTCACTGCTTTGCTGAAAGAAAAGGGCATCGTGGGAATGGAGTGCATTTATTCCGTCTATTCTCCGGAGGAAAGCGCCTACCTGAAAACTCTTGCAGCCGATTTCGACCTTTGCGTCACCGGCGGCAGCGATTTCCACGGCGCAGGCAAACCCCATATCTCCATCGGCACCGGCTGCGGGGATATGAAAGTTGGCTATGAATTATTGGAAAAGCTGAAAGAAATATAAAAACCGTGCAGACAACCTGTCTGCACGGTTTTTGATATATTATTTCTTTTTCTTCTTGCCGAAGATGCCGGAGGAGTTTTTAACACCCTCTGCGGTGCCGCTGACCTCGCCGAACTTGCGTAGGAGATCTTTTTCCTCGCTGCTGAGGTTCTTGGGAGTGACGATGTAAACGGTCACATACTGGTCGCCGCGGCTGGAGCCGTTGAGATAGGGGATACCCTTTCCGCGGAGGCGGAAAACGCTTCCGGTCTGGGTGGCTTCGGGAATAGTGAACTTCACCTTGCCGTCAAGGGTGGGAATCTCAAGCTCTGCACCCAAAGCGGCCTGCACGAAGGAGATGGGCATCTCGAAAAGAACGCTGCTTCCGTCGCGCTCGAAAAGGGGATGAGCCTTAACTCTAACGGTGATGAGAAGATCGCCCTTGCCGCCGCCATTTATGCCTGCGTGACCCTGACCGCGGAGAGAGATGGTCTGTCCGTCGTCAATGCCGGCGGGGATGTTCACGCTGATTTTCTTGTTCTTGCGAACCTTGCCCTTACCGGAGCACTTGCTGCAGGGGGTCTTTATGATCTTACCGGTACCGCCGCACTTGGAGCAGGCTGCTGTGGTGGCCATAACGCCGAAGGGGGTGCGCTGCTGCACTCTTACGGTGCCGCTGCCGCCGCATTCGGAGCAGGTTTCGGGACTTGTGCCCTTTGCTGCGCCTGTGCCGCCGCATTCTTCGCAGTCCTCGATGCGAGGGACGGTAATCTCCTTTTCGCAGCCGAAAGCGGCCTCTTCAAAGGTGATGGTTATGTTGGCACGGAGGTTTTCGCCTCTCTGGGGGGCGTTTCTGCGCTGGGCGCCGCCGCCAAAACCGCCAAAGCCGCCGAAACCGCCGAATATGTTGCCGAGAATATCGCCAAGGTCGTCGAAGCCGCCGAAACCGCCGAAGCCGCCTCCGCCAAAGCCGGAGTTGGGGTCAAAGGCTGCGTGACCGAACTGGTCATACTTTGCCTTCTTGTCGGGGTCGGAGAGAACCTCGTATGCTTCGGAGCATTCCTTGAACTTCTCCTCGCATTCCTTGTCGCCGGGATGCAGGTCAGGGTGATACTGCTTAGCCAGCTTGCGGTAGGATTTTTTTATTTCATCGTCGGAGGCGCCTTTGGAAAGACCCAGCACCTCGTAATAATCACGTTTTTCTGCCATATGTTTCTCCGCTCATTGCGGCAAAGGAAAGTTCCGCTTTTGCGGAACTTTCCTGCCGATTATCGCTTAATTACTTGTCGTCGTCAACAACGGTGTAGTCGGCGTCATAGTAGTTCTGGCCGCCGTTATCGCCGCAGCTGCCGCAGTCGCCGCCGCAGTCAGCGCCGCCCTGAGGTGCAGCCTGCTGATAGAGCTTTTCGCTGACCTTGTAGAAGACCTGAGTCAGGGTCTCGGTTGCGGACTTGATAGCCTGGGTGTCGGTGCCGCTGAGAGCGGTCTTGAGGGAGGCAAGTGCGCCTTCAATTTCGCTCTTATCGGAAGCGGGGAGCTTGTCGCCCATTTCCTGGAGAGTCTTTTCGGTCTGATAAACCATCTGGTCGCCCTGATTGCGGACGTCAACCTCTTCCTTGCGCTTTGCGTCCTCGGCTGCATACTGCTCTGCCTCGCGGACTGCCTTGTCGATATCATCCTTGCTCATGTTGGTGGAGGAGGTGATGGTGATGTGCTGCTCCTTGCCGGTGCCAAGATCCTTGGCGGAGACGTTTACGATGCCGTTGGCGTCGATGTCGAAGGTGACTTCGATCTGGGGAACGCCGCGGCGTGCGGGAGCGATGCCGTCCAGATGGAAGCGGCCGAGGCTCTTGTTGTACTGAGCCATCTCACGCTCGCCCTGGAGAACGTTGACTTCAACGCTGGTCTGGTTGTCGGCTGCGGTGGAGAAGATCTGGCTTCTCTTGGTGGGGATGGTGGTGTTGCGCTCGATGAGCTTGGTGCAGACGCCGCCCAGAGTCTCGATGCCGAGAGAGAGGGGAGTTACGTCCAGAAGGAGGATGCCTTCAACGTCTCCGCCGAGAACGCCGCCCTGAATTGCTGCGCCGAGAGCAACGCACTCATCGGGGTTGATGCCCTTGAAGCCTTCCTTGCCGGTGAGGCTCTTAACCATTTCCTGAACAGCGGGGATACGGCTGGAACCGCCGACGAGGAGAACCTTGCTCAGTTCGCTGGCGCTGAGACCGGAATCGCTGAGAGCCTGACGGACGGGGCCGGCGGTCTTCTCAACAAGGTGATGGGTCAGCTCGTTGAACTTTGCGCGGGAGAGGGTGATGTCCATATGCTTGGGACCGGTTGCATCTGCGGTGATGTAGGGAAGATTGATGTTGCTGGTGGTAACGCCGCTGAGCTCGATCTTGGCCTTTTCTGCAGCCTCTCTCAGGCGCTGCATAGCCATCTTGTCCATGCTCAGGTCAATGCCTTCTGCCTTGCGGAACTCATCGAGGAGATACTTAACAATTGCTGCGTCGAAGTCGTCGCCGCCCAGACGGTTGTTACCTGCGGTTGCAAGAACTTCGATAACGCCGTCGCCGATTTCCAGAATGGAAACGTCGAAGGTACCGCCGCCAAGGTCATAGACCATGATTTTCTGGTCCTCTTCCTTGTCAACGCCGTAAGCAAGAGCAGCTGCGGTGGGCTCATTGATGATGCGCTTTACGTCCAGACCTGCGATGCGGCCTGCATCCTTGGTGGCCTGGCGCTGAGAGTCGGTGAAGTATGCGGGAACGGTGATAACAGCCTCGGTGACGGTGCTGCCCAGGTAAGCCTCGGCATCAGCCTTCAGCTTCTGGAGAACCATAGCGCTGATTTCCTGAGGAGTGTAAGCCTTGGAGTCGATGTTAACCTTGTAGTTGGAGCCCATTTCACGCTTGATGGAAGCGATGGTGCGGTCGGGATTGGTAACTGCCTGACGCTTTGCAACCTGACCTACCATGCGCTCGCCGGTCTTGGAGAAAGCCACGACAGAGGGGGTGGTGCGGTTGCCTTCAGCATTGGCTATAACGACGGCTTCGCCGCCTTCCATAACGGATACGCAAGAGTTGGTGGTACCCAGGTCGATTCCTATAATTTTACCCATGATTATTTCCTCCTGATTTATATGAATATTTTTTAATTACAAAGTTATTTATGGAAAATTAGTTTGCCACCTTGACCATAGAGAAGCGGATGACCTTTTCGCCGACCTTAAAACCCTTCTGGAATTCTTCGACGATTTCGCTTTCGCCCTTTTCCTCGTCCTCAACGTGCATAACTGCGTTGTGGAAGTTGGGGTCAAAGGTCTTGCCAACAGCTTCGATTTCTTCAACACCCAGCTTCTTGAAAATCTCGCAGAGCTGGTTGAAGGTCATCTCAACGCCCTTCTTGTATGCTTCGTCGGCGGTGGCGGTGCTCATTGCGCGGGCGAGATTATCATAGACGGGCAGGAACTTGCTTACGGTGTCCACACGGACATCGGTGTATATATTTTCGCGCTCCTTAGCGCTGCGCTTGCGGAAGTTATCATACTCGGCCATAAGACGGAGATAGCGGTCATCGGATGCGGGAGCGGCCTCAACAGTTTCCTCTGCCTTGGTCTCCTCGGCAGGGACTTCCTGATTGATCTCTTCCTCGGGAGCGGTTTCGTTCTTTTTCTTGGACATAGGAGAGTTCATCCTTTCAATTTATCGGTCGTTTTTGTCAGGTATCATAAGTGCGCCGAAGCCCGGGAGGGAGTGATCCTTGCTTCCTGCCAGAGCCTTGCTGAGTCCGTCGGCAATGTAGCTGAGCTTTGCTGCAACTTTGGAGTAGTCCATTCTTGTGGGACCTACAACACCGATGAGACCTTGAGTGCCGTCGCCAGCGTCATATTTGGCAAGAACAACGCTGGAATCCCGCAGCTCTTCGGCCACATTTTCGGGACCTATAATAACTTTAACATCGTTGCCGAAGTCCATACCCTGCAGCTTGCTCAGGTGCTGGGAATCGGAAAGATAATTCATAAGGGAGTGGGCTTTTCTGGGATCCTGATACTCGGGGAGGCGGAGAAGCTTGCTCTCGCCGGAGATGACGGCCTGGGAGCTTTTCTCTTCGGAAAGCACCTCAATGGCGAAGCCTGCGATGGCGGCAACAAGACCCATTGTGTCTCCCGTGGAGCGTTCGGTGGAAGAGATGAGGATGGGAGTTATCTGGTCTTCCGTAATGCCGCAGAAATTCGCGTTAAAAACGGTGGAAAGCTTCTGCACCATGAGCTGGTCCACAGAGAAGGGAAGGTGCATAAGGCGGTTTTTAACCGCGTTGGAGCTGAGGAGAAGCACTATGATAAAGGTGTTGGAATCAACATATATAAGATCAAAGCGCTTGATGGTGGAGCTCTGTCTTGCCGCAAAGGCGAGGGCGGGATAATCGGTCATATCCGCTGCGATACGTCCCACATCGCTCATCATCTTATCCAGCTGCTGCATTTTCAGCTGCATACTGCGGTTTATCTCCTCCGTCTCTTCAATGCTGAGGCGGTGGCGGTCCATCAGCTCGTTGACATACATTCTGTAGCCCTGAGCGGTGGGAACGCGGCCTGCGGAGGTGTGGGGCTGCTCCAGATAGCCCATGCTTGTCAGTTCGGCGAGCTCGTTGCGGATGGTGGCAGAGCTGACATTCAGTCCGCTCTTCTGGGCAATAAGCTTGCTGCCCACGGGCTCGGCGCTTGCGATGTATTCATCAACAACGGCGGCCAGTATGCGCTTTTTTCTTTCGCTTATTTCCATAGCTGCTCACTTTCATCCAAATACTTTGGCAGTCTCGAACTTTGACTGCTGGCACTCGTCTTATCTGAGTGCTAATTTACCATCAAAAGGACAATTTGTCAAGGGGATAGGGAAATATTGATACTTTGTTCATAAATAGAAAATATATACGCAAAAGTCCTTGACATTCCACCTTGCGGAAGCTGTTTAATTGGGATAGAATAAATATATTAATGCTGTCCTGGGAGGAATTTTTTATGCTCCGAATTGAAAAACTCACAAAGCGCTACGGGGAAAAAGCTGCGGTTGATGACCTCAGTCTTCACATTATGCCCGGTGAAATATGCGCATTTATCGGTCATAACGGCGCAGGCAAGACTACAACCATAAAGGCCTGCTGCGGAATTTTGGATTTCGACACCGGAGAGATATATATAAACGGACTCTCTGTCAAAAGCTCACCTCTGGAGTGCAAGCGTCTTATTGCCTACATTCCCGATAACCCCGATCTCTACGAATTTATGTCGGGCATAAAATATCTCAATTTTGTTGCGGATATTTTCGGTGTGGGTAAGAGCCAGCGGGAAGAGCGCATCGCCCGCTATGCCGATGTCTTTGGCCTCACCGAAGAGCTTGCTCAGCCCATTTCCGCCTACTCTCACGGTATGAAGCAGAAGCTGGCCATCATCGCCGCATGGCTCCACGAGCCTAAGCTTATAATTATGGATGAGCCCTTTGTGGGTCTTGACCCTGTTGCCTCCCACAGCCTCAAAAACATGATGCGTGAGCACTGCGACCGTGGCGGAGCCATTTTCTTCTCCACCCATGTTCTTGAGGTGGCGGAAAAGCTCTGCGACAAGGTGGCCATTATCAGAGGAGGACGCCTTGTGGTCTCCGGCAGTATGGAGGAAGTGAAGGGCGACACAAGCCTTGAGGCTGTCTTCCTGGAACTGGAGGACGACAATGCTTAAGCTGCTTTTAAAAGTGCGTATGCAGTCCTGGCTTGCCTATTTCAGCGGCTCGGGGCGAAACGGCGCATTCAAAAACAAGGGGAGCAGCAAGGGCAGGGCAGTGCTTTTTGGAGTGCTGTATCTCTATCTTGCCGTGGTATTAATCGGCATGTTCTTTGCCATGTTTTCTATGCTTTCTCCCGCTTTCTACGCTGAGGGTCTGAGCTGGTTTTATTTCAGCTTCGCCGTTATGGTGGCCTTTGCGCTCATGTTCATATTCAGCATTTTCACCGCCAAGGCTCAGCTTTTTGAAGCAAGGGATAATGAGCTGCTGCTGAGCATGCCCATAAAGCCCTCCGCAATTCTGGGAAGCCGCATGGCAAGTCTGCTTCTGACCAATTTCGGCTTTGAGCTTCTGGTGGCGGCTCCCGCCGCTGTCGCATGGTGCATAAACTGTCCCGTGGAGTGGAAGGGCGCTGCGGCCTTTGTGCTTGTGTTCTTGGCTCTGCCCTTTTTCAGCCTTGCCATAAGCTCCCTTTTCGGCTGGCTGCTGGCTCTGCTCACCGCAAGAATGAGAAGAAAGACTCTGGTTTCCACGGTTTTCAGCCTTTGCTTTCTGGCGGCCTACTTCTATATCTATTCCAATATAAACAGCCTTCTTTCGGGTCTGGTGGCAAAGGTGGGCTCCATTGCTGACTCCGTCAGTGCTGCCCTGCCTCTCTACTGGCTGGGAAGTGCCATAGGCGAGGGGAACATGCTGCATATGCTTTCGGGGCTTGTCTGCCTTGTGCTGCCCTTTGTTATCGCCTATATCATTCTCGCCAAGACCTTTATTCGTACCGCCACTACAAAGCGCGGAGCGGCCAAGCTTAAGTATGTCCGCAAGGAAGCCCGGGTGAAGGGGGAATTCAATGCTCTGCTTCGCCGTGAATGGGCGAGATTTCTCAGCTCCTCCACCTATATAATGAACAGCGGTCTCGGTGCTATAATGAATGTGATTTTGGCTGTGGTAGTTCTTGTCAAGGGCGGGGATATTGCAGACATGTTGTCGACTATGGCCGGGATAGAGGCACTTATCCATCCTCTTGCTGTGGTAGCCCTTTGTGTCCTTGCCGGCATGACCACCATTAGCGCCTGTGCCGTGAGCCTTGAGGGCAAGAACCTCTGGATTGTTCAGAGTATGCCTGTGGAAAGCAAAAAGGTGCTGATGGCAAAATTGACCCTCCATCTGCTTATAAGCGCCCCCGGTATGCTTCTGGCCCAGATAGCCTGTCTGCTGGTTTTCAAGCCCTTTGGCCTTATGATAGTATGGATGCTGATAGTGCCTCAGGCCTTCAATGTGCTTCTGGCTCTCATCGGCCTCTGGGGAAATCTGAAGCTTCCCAAGCTTGAATGGCAGAACGAAACTCAGGCTGTGAAGCAGGGTTTTTCTGTGGTCATTCCCATTTTCGGCGGCTGGGGAATTCTGATACTGCCCGTGGCGGCTTTTGCACTGCTGAGCGGAGTGCACAACATAGCCCATATTGTGGCGGGCGGCTTCTTAGTCCTGACACTCATCGCAAGTTTGCTGCTTTACAGATGGTGCAGCACCCGCGGTGCGAAGATATTTGATAAGCTGTGAGAATAATGATAGAGGCGTAAGCCCTGTTATTTATTGCATTGACGCCCCGAAAAACTGCACAAAAAAATAAAACACACTCTGTGCAGCGGCAGACGGCAGCCCGAAATTAAAGAATGAAAAAACAAGGCAGGAGCATTGCTCCTGCCTTGTTTTTTCGCCTTTTTGCGGGTTTTTTATTAGTAAAATGCATTGGAGTCAAGTCAAATGGATTTCCATAGCTCTTCTGTGGTCTTTAATACTGATCAAGATTCTTTATTTTTGAAACCGCAAAGCCGTCAATTCGAAATACCGGAACAAGCCCATCGGGGAACATCGTCAGTAAAGCTTCTAAAAAAGGCTCTATGGATTCATATTTCACTTTATCTATGTAGTATAGCTTATCTTCTAAAACAAACTTTGGCCTTTTCAACTCTGAGCTTGAACCAAGTTTTATTATCCTATTATCATACATCTGAACTTTAATTTCAATTTGCGGGTTTCTTTCTGCAAGCCCCTTGATGGTATCTATTGAAAGCATGTCAGTTTTTACGGGTTTGCAGGAATTGTTCTTTCGGTTTGAGTATGTGCGGAAAAGCTCGCCTATGGAAATATACAAACACAAAATAGTGGCAACCATAATAACAACGCCAACCACACGTACAGAGAAATTCACCAAAGGGTTAGAGAAAAAAGATGCAAGCTTACCTGATGCGATAAGAATTATCAGTGGTATACAAACGATAATTTTAATAACGGGATATCTATATCTCAATAGGTCAGTCTGAAGTTGAAACAGTTTCATAAGTATCTCCTTTCCCGTCACGCAACAAGGTTGTCCGCATTGAGGAACCTGCATACCTCGGGATCGTAATATCTGCTCTGCAGGTAATACAAGCCAAACTTTGAGGAGTATTACTACCCAGAGAGTGTGAAACGGGTGATAAAAGCATTAAAGGAAGCTCTGATTATCTACCGTTAATTACATAATAAATAACATGGCGCTGCAAGTTATGGGAATTTATATATCCAGCGCCGCGTGGTAGCCCCGGAAGGTGGCGCCGCGGACGGTGCCGGGCTCAACGCAGTCGCCTATAATCTCCACAATGGGAGCGCTGCCGCGAAGAGAATCGACGATTTCCTCTCTTGGGCGCAGACCTGCTGCGCAAAGAACGGTATCCGCCTCGATGAGGAGCTCGCTGCCGTCGGGAGCGATGCACACAAGACCTTTTTCGGTAACTGCGGAGGCTTTGTGGGAAGTGAGAATACGGGTGTAATTATCAAGCTCCGCCATAAGCAGTGGGCGGTGACGGGGATTGGCGTCCGGGGCGAGGGAGCCGCCCATTTCGATAATCGTCACATCGTGACCTCGCATAGCAAGGTGCAGACCGCTTTCGCAGCCCACAAGACCGCCGCCCAGAACGGCCACCCGGTGGCCTATCTCGCCCTCTCTTGTGTCAAGGGCGGTGGCGGGGATGACTTTTTCGCTGTCAATGCCGGGGATGGGGGGCAGGGCGGAAACAGAGCCCACAGCCACCATCAAAGCATCGGGGGCAAAGTTGCGGACAAATTCGGGAGTGACAGGGGTAGAGAGCCTTATTTCAACGCCCTTGCGCTCCAAAATTCTTGCCATAACCTCAACATACTTGGGGAAGGCAGACTTAAAGGTAACATTGTATTCGCATTTGAAGTTGCCGCCGAGGGCATCGCTTGCCTCGCAGAGAGTCACCTTGTGGCCTCTTTCCGCAGCGGTGAGGGCACACTGCAGTCCTCCCGGGCCGCCGCCTGCGATGAGAACCTTTTTGGATTCGGGGGCAGGGGGGATGAAGCGGGCTTCGTATTCGCGGCCAATGACGGGATTGACGGCGCAAACTCTTGTCTGGGTGAGCATACGCTCAGCGTGGCAGACAAAGCAGCGCAGGCAGGGGCGAATTTCGTCCGTGCGGTTTTGCTCCACCTTTTTGGGGAGATAGGGGTCGGCAAGCAGGGCTCTTGCCATACATACTATGTCCGCCTTGCCGGAGGAAATGATGTCCTCCATAAGTCCGACATCGCCCAGCGCGCCGACGGTGGCAACGGGGATTTTTACGTGCTTTTTTATTTCAGCGGCATAGTGAACATTGCAGCCCTTTTCGCGGAACATGGAAGGATGGGTCACTCCGAAGTCGGGCTCGCCGCCTGCGCTTACATGGAGAATATCCACCTTGTCCTCAATAAGCTTGGCAAAGGCAATGGCGCTTTCCAAAGTGACTCCGCCTTCGGCCTTTTCCATTGCGGAAAAGCGCACTTCGATGGGGAAGCCTTTTCCCACTTCTCTTCTTACGGCGTCGATAATTTCTATGGCAAGACGGGCGCGGTTTTCAAGGCAGCCGCCGTATTCGTCGCTGCGGGTGTTGGTGAGGGGGGAGAGAAACTGATGAATGAGCCAGCCGTGACCTGCATGTATCATCACCATGTCAAAGCCCGCCTTTTTGCAGAGAGCAGCGCCCTTTGCCCATTTTTCAACGGTTTCCGCAATCATATCCTTTGTCATTGCCCGAACTTCCGTGTTGTTGACTACGCAGTCAACGGGGCCATAGTGGAAGTTGCTGTCTCCCTTTCTCTCATCGGCAACAACATCAAAGTCGGAGAGCATACCTGCGTGGTTAAGCTCAATGCTTGCAAGGGCGCCGTGGCGCTTGATGGCTCGGGCAAGATTGGTGAGGTTTGCCAAAACTCCGGGATTCGTGAGATTTATGAGCCTGCCGTGGCTTTTGCCGTGGGCATAGTCAACGCAGGCTTCGCTTACCGTTACGATTGCGGCGCCGCCCTTTGCGCGCTGCTCATAAAAGGCTATTGCACCGTCTGTGATGCAGCCGTCCTCGGTGAGGTCGGGAAAGCCCATGGGAGCGGAACACATACGGTTTCTCAATGTGCGCTTTCCCACCTTAAGGTATGAACAGAGAGCGGGATATTCGCTTTTATAAACTTCAGGCATGGTTGAAACCGCCTTTCAATATATTATCAATCAAATTTTATCAGAGCAGGAAGCTTATTTCAAATAATTATTTCTCCCTGGCTTAAAAGCCGAGCTCTGTAGGCGGCGGGGGGCATGCCGCAGCGTTTTCGGAAGAGTCTGCCGAAATAGCCCGCATCTTCAAAGCCGCATTTTGCGGCTATCTCCTTCACGCTCAGGTTTGTACTGTCAAGCAGATGGCGGGACATTTCAAGGCGGCACTGGATGAGATACTGGATGGGGGTCACATCAAAGCGGCTGCGGAAGCAGCGAAGGCACTCGCTCTTGCTAACCATGGCAGCATTGGCAATATCCTCGAGAGTGATGTTGTTCATATAGTTCAGGCGTATGTAGCTGAGCATCTGCTTGAGACGGAACTGGCTCTGGCGGTTTTGCCTTGTGCAGTTGCTCAGGGGATATTTTTCTATATTAAGTACGAGTTTCAGCCAAAGCTCACTGAGACGGTTTCTGAGAAGAAGCTCCCCGCCTTCCGCGCTTTCAATGTATATTCTTATACAGTCCCTGAAAAGCTCAATAATATCCGCTTCTTCCTTATCGCCTCTAAGGACAATAATAGAAAGTCTGGGGTTTTCCGTGAGAGGGCGAATATATTTGTTGTATATAAGCGAATCCGGGTCAGCAATAAATTCGGGGGAGAAGAGCATAACAAAGCTGGAGATTTCTTCGGAGCCGTTTATGCTCCTGAACATATGAAGCTGACCTGCATTGATCAGGGCGGCATCGCCCTTCTTCAGCAGTATGGGATCTTCGGAAGAGTCTATTTCCAGATCATTTTCCGCCAGAACGATTTCGAGCTGAGGATGCCAGTGCCAGCGTATACAACCGTTTGTGAGCCTATCCGATTCATCGTGGAATATGGCAACAGGAAATTCGGGACTAAGCTGATCAAGATATTCAAGGCCGTTGCGGTCAATGTTAAGTTCACTTATCTGATGAATCTTCATAAGATGATTTTCTCCCATATATAGCATTTGTTCTGTGGGATAAAACAGCAAAAAATGCAATTTTGTCTTATAGTTATTATAAGACGAAAGATAAAAAGCTGTCAATAAAAAAGCTCACCGCAGGTCTTGCGGTGAGCTTTTTGAATATTTTTTAGTTGAGGAAGTCGCGGAGCTTTTTGCTTCTGGAGGGGTGACGGAGCTTTCTGAGAGCCTTGGCTTCGATCTGACGGATGCGCTCACGGGTGACATTGAACTCCTTGCCGACCTCTTCGAGGGTGCGGGTGCGTCCGTCCTCAAGGCCGAAGCGCAGGCGAAGAACCTCTTCCCCTCTGTGGGCAGCAGCGTGCTCAGCTGCGCTGCCAGCTCCCATGATGTGTTTTTAGCAAGAAATACCCTGCGTACCGATATTCATGGCCGTAAGACCATGTTTACCCACGCCTA
>JAZSRY010000049.1:0-18186 GCA_045538735.1 Oscillospiraceae bacterium | reverse complement strand
ACCAGTTCACAGGATTATCCTGATGTTGTTGCAAATAGGGAGATTTTTCATTTACCAATGAATTTGCCATAAGCAGCCTCCTTGTATGTTTTTTCTAGTATTCCCTGTCTGTATATCAAATACAGCATTAGGAGGGAATTTTAAAGGATGAACGGCCAAAAAAACTCCCCCCAGTCGCAACTGGGGGGAAAATAAACTTTATGGTGTTGGCTTACTTGCTGACGAGCTCCTTGGTGTCGCGTGCGATCATGAGCTCTTCGTTGGTGGCGATGACGAAGACCTTTACGGGGCTGTCATCGGTGGAGATGAGGTGCTCGTCCTCGCGGATAGCGTTGCGCTCGGGGCAGATCTTAACGCCCATGTACTCGAGACCCTTGCAGATCTCAGCGCGGTTATCAGCGCCGTTCTCGCCAACGCCTGCGGTGAAGACGATGGCGTCGCAGCCGCCCATAGCAGCAGCGTAAGCACCGATGTCCTTTCTGACTTCGTAGTGGAACTTGTCGAGAGCAAGCTGAGCGCGCTTGTTGCCTTCAGAAGCAGCGGCTTCCAGATCACGGAAGTCGGAGGAAACGCCGGAAACACCCAGAACACCGGACTTCTTGTTGAGGATGTTCATCATCTCTTCGATGCTGTAGCCGTAGCGGCCCATCAGGTACTCGATGATGGTGGCGTCGATGTCTCCGGAACGGGTGCCCATGGGAACACCTGCGAGAGGTCCAAGACCCATGGTGGTGTCAACGCACTTGCCGTCGATGCAGGCGGAGAGAGAGGAACCGTTGCCCAGGTGGCAGCAGATAACCTTGCTGTGCTCGGGGTTGCCGAGGAGGTCAACAGCGCGGGCGGAGACATAGCGGTGAGAAGTGCCGTGGAAGCCGTAGCGGCGAACCTGGTCGTTCTCATAGTACTCGTAGGGGATAGCGTAGGTATATGCCTGAGCGGGCATGGTCATGTGGAAAGCAGTGTCGAAAACAGCAACCTGGGGAGTGCCGGGCATAACAGCCTGGCAAGCCTTGATACCCATGAGGTTAGCGGGGTTGTGGAGAGGACCGAGGGGGAAGCACTTTTTGATTGCTGCCTCGCAAGCATCGTCAACAATGCAGGATGCGGTGAATTCCATACCGCCGTGGAGAACGCGGTGGCCGCAAGCATCGATCTCGTCCATGGAAGCGACAACGCCGTTTTCTGCATCAACGAGAGCGTTCAGAACAGCCTGGATAGCCTCGGAATGGGTGGGCATGGAGATGGGCTGAGCCTTGATCTGAGCCTTGCCTTCAACCTGGGGCTTGTAGGTGAAGAGACCGTCGATGCCGATGCGCTCGCAGATACCCTTTGCGAGGACGGACTCGTTGTCCATATCCATCAGCTGATACTTGAGAGAGGAGCTGCCTGCGTTAATAACAAGAATTTTCATTTTTGCTTTCCTTCCTTATTGTAATTATTAAAATTTTCTGTAAAATATAAAAGTACACCATCGCATACCAATTTACATTTTAATACAATATTTCTGAAACACAAGAGTTTTTTGCCTTTTTGGAGTGCTTTATGAACATTTTTGGCATTATTTCGGAATATAATCCCTTCCACATGGGACATAAGCATCATATTGACCAAACAAGAGCGCTTTTGGGGGAGGACAGCGGGGTCATCTGCGTGATGAGCGGCAATTTTGTCCAGCGGGGAGAGGCTGCTGCCTTCACGAAAAATGCCCGCGCCGAGTGCGCAATACACGGCGGCGCCGACCTGGTTCTGGAACTGCCCCTGCCTTGGGCCATATCCTCTGCGGAGGGCTTTGCCCGCGGCGCTGTGGGACTTCTCAATGCCTGCGGAGTTGTGAGCCATCTCTCCTTCGGCAGTGAAAGCGGCAGCGTTGAACCCCTGGATGATATCGCAAAGCTATTGCTCGCTCCCGAATTGGATGCTATAATAAAAGACACCCTCTCAAGCGGCATACCCTATGCAGCCGCAAGGCAGCTTGCCGTCGAAAAGCTTGCGGGCAGAGCTCTTCCCGAGATGAAAAGCCCCAACAATATTCTGGGAATCGAGTATATCAAAGCTCTTTATGACCTGCGCTCGCCCATAAAGCCCGTGACCGTTGCAAGAATAGGTGCCGGTCATGACCAAAGCGGCGGTGGAGATTTCCCCTCTGCCTCGGAGCTGAGAAAGCGCCTGAGCAGGGGAGAGAGCGTCCTTGCAAATATGCCTGCCGCCTGCGCAAGAGTGCTTGAAAGGGAAATGCATAACGGACGCGGACCCGTTATGGGAAGCGCATTGGATACAGCCATTATCTCCCGCTTGCGTATGCTGCCTCAGGAAGCATACGAGGCTCTTCCCGACGGAGGAGAGGGCCTGGGATTGCGCCTCTGTCGCGCCGCCAAAACCGAGGTGAGCGTGGACGCGGTTATTGCCGCCGCAGCCACAAAACGCTATGCCCTCAGCAGACTGCGCAGAATGATAATGTGCGCGGCTTTGGGAATAGGCGCCGGAGCGGGGGAGGGCATACCGCCCTATATCCGCGTGCTTGCAGCCAACGAAAGAGGCTGCGCCATTTTGAAGAGAATGAAAGAGAGAGCTTCTCTCCCCGTTATAACAAAGCCCGCGGAGATAAACTCTCTTGACAGGGATGCCAAAGCCTGCTTCGCTCTTGAAGCGGCGGCAACGGATCTTTTCACCCTCGGCTTTTCCGCAAGGGAAGAGCGGAGAGGCGACAGAGATTACAGAATAAGCCCGCTTATAATCAAATAATTTTCGGAGGAAAAATGAAAAGAGTAATTATAATTTTTCTTGCAATATGCCTGTGTCTTTCCATGGCGGCCTGCGGGGACAAGGAAGAGCCCAATCCCATCATTCGTATAGGCGTTTTCGAGCCCTTCAGCGGCACGGACGGCACTTTGGGAATGAAGGAAACTCTGGGAATTCAGTATGCCCATTATCTGCAGCCCACAGTTAAAATAAACGGACAGACCTATGATGTTGAGCTTGTCTATGCGGATAATGCTTCCTCCAAGTCTCAGGCCGCTCAGGTGGCTGAAAGTCTCATTGAAGAGGATGTTGTTCTCGTACTTGGCTCTTATGGAAGCGAATATTCTCTGGCCGCAGCACCCGTTTTTGAAAATGCAGGCATAGCCGCCGTGGGAATAAGCTGCACCGCTCCCTCAATAACAGAGAATTTTGATTGTTATTACCGGGTTTGCATTCAGGATACCCATCAGGGAGCTGCTCTTGCAAACTTTGCCCACACGGAAATAGGCGCAACCAAGATTCTTTGCCTGAGCCAGGTGGGAAATGAGTATGCTCAGGGTCTGGCCAACGGATTTAAGGCTGCGGCGGCACAATTCGATATTGATGTTGTAAAAGTTGATTTTGCGGAAAGCTGCACCGATTTCAGCCCCTATCTCAGCGCCATTTCCGAGCAGGGGATTGATGCTGTTTTTGCCCCCTGTTCCGTTCGCTACGGAAAGCTCATAGTTGAAGCAATGGGCGCCCAGGAGGAGGCAGTGCCCGTTTTCGGCGGAGACACCTGGGATAACGATGCAATACGGGATTGCGCAGTTGGCAAGAATTTCAGAATTTATACATCTGCGTTTTATGCCGAGGGCGGTAGTGCAAGCTTTGAAAACGGCTTCAAGGAATGGCTTGCGACAAATGAAAACGCTCTTGCCAGCAACGGCGGAGATGACAGCGTGGCTGCGGTCACCGTAATGGGTTATGACGCATATAATCTTGCCCTTGCCGCCATCGCCAAAGCGGGAAGCGATCACCATGCGGATATCCTTGCCGTGATGCCCAATGTGGGCAGCAGCGGAGTCAGCGGTCTCATCAACTTTGATGACACGGGAGACGCAATGCGCAACTCCATCTACATAAAGCGCGCCGACACTGAAGTTCCTATGTGGAAATATGTAAAAAATCAGAAAATAGGCTGATAATAAAAGGACACGGAAACCTTGCGTTCCGTGTCCTTTCGTCATTTTTGCCAAAATAAATGCCCATATACGCGAAACAAATGTTCTCCATAGGAGGGCATTTTGGGTTTACAAAGGAGAAGCTTTGTGCTAAAATAATTAACTGTTGCAATCTGTTGATTTAAAGAGGTAGCAAGGCGATGTTTGATAAGCTCCGTCAGATCGAAGAAAAGTTCATAGACCTTGAAGAGCGCATGGGAACCGCCGAGGTATATTCCGATCCTGCTGTCTATGCAAAATGCGCGAGAGAGCAAAAGGAACTGAGTCCCATTGTTGAATGCTACCGCCGCTATGTCCGCTTTTCTCAGGACGCCGAGGATGCGGAGCTTCTTATGGAAGATGCCGAGATGCGTGAGTTCGCTCAGGAAGAATATGCCGAAGCCAGGGCGGGAATGGAAAGCTGCGTTGAGGAGCTTAAAATCCTGCTTCTGCCCAAAGACCCCAATGATTCCCGAAATGTCATTATGGAAATCCGCGGCGGCGTAGGCGGAGAAGAGGGAATGCTTTTCGCCTCCGACCTTTTCCGTATGTATTCCATGTATGTGGAGCGCCGCGGCTGGAAAATCGATATAGTCAACCTTAACGATACTGAGCTTGGCGGCATAAAGGAAATAAGCTTCGTTGTTGAAGGTGAGGGCGCATGGTCCCGCCTGAAGTTCGAAGCAGGCGGCCACAGAGTGCAGCGCGTGCCCGAAACGGAAAGCGGTGGAAGAATTCATACCAGCGCCGCAACGGTTGCAGTTCTTCCCGAAGCCGAGGATGTTGAGTTTGATATCGATCCCAAGGATCTGCAGATAGACACCTACCGTTCCAGCGGTGCAGGTGGTCAGCACGTCAATAAAACCGAAAGCGCAATCCGCATAACCCATATCCCCACGGGCACCGTTGTTGAGTGCCAGGATGAGCGCAGTCAGCACAAAAACAAGGACAAGGCCATGAAAATTCTCCGCTCCAAGCTCTATGAGGCGGAGCAGGCCCGTCAGCACGCTGCAATCGCTGCCGAACGCAAGAGCCAGGTAGGCTCGGGCGACAGAAGCGAGAGAGTGCGCACCTATAACTTCCCTCAGAACAGAGTCACCGACCACCGTCTCACCGGAGACAGCAAAAACTTCAACATTGCCGCAATAATCAACGGCGATCTGGATGAACTCATTGATGCTCTTGTCACCATGGATCAGGCGGAGAAGCTGAAAAACAATGAAAACTGAGATAATAACAAAAAATATTCCCCGCGCCGCGGAAATAATCTCTCAGGGCGGTCTTGTGGCCGTTCCGACGGAGACGGTTTACGGTCTCGCGGGCAACGGCCTTAATGAAGAGGCTGTGAAGGAAATCTATTCCGTAAAGGGAAGACCTGAAGTAAAGGCACTTTCCCTTATGGTTCCCGGCAAGGAAGCCATGGAGGAATACTGCGAAGACGTTCCCAAGGCTGCCTACGCCCTGGCGGAAAAGTTCTGGCCGGGCCCTCTCACCATAATTTTGAAAAGCAAGGACTGCGTTCCCGAAATCGTCCGCGCAGGCGGCATCACCGTGGGTCTGCGTTGTCCCGACCATAGCCTGACTCTTGAGCTGCTTAAAAGCTGCACGCTGCCTCTTGCCGCGCCCTCTGCAAACCCCAGCGGAGAGCCCAGCCCCAAGAATGCGGCCAAGGTTCTTGAATACTTCGACGGCAAAATCGGAGCTGTTCTGGACGGAGGCGAGTGCGGTATAGGCACAGAGTCCACCATCATAGATATGTCCCAAAGCCCTTACCGTATTTTGAGAAAGGGCGCTTTGGAAGAAAAAGAAATCAGCAAAGCCCTTGCCGACAGCATGACTCTTGTAGGTATAACGGGCGGCAGCGGCTGCGGCAAGACAACCGCCCTCAAGGTTCTTGAAAAAATGGGCGCCCTCATCGTAGATGCCGATGAAGTTTATCATTATCTCTGCAGCGAGAGCGAAGAGATGCGCCGGGAACTTACCGGGCGTTTCGGAGAAGTTTATAAGGACGGAAAGCTGGATAGAAAAGCCCTCGGTGCAATCGTGTTTGCCGATGCAGCTGCTTTGAAGGATTTGAACAAAATCACTCATAAATATGTGAGTGAAGAGATAGAAAAACGCCTTGAGCGTCACGCTATGAATGGCGGAACTCTTGCCGCCATAGATGCAATTGCCCTTCTCGAAGGGGCATTTGTTTCCCGCACAGCCTTTAATGTGGCTGTTACGGCCCCCACCGAGGCGAGAGTGAAGAGACTTCTGATGCGGGAGGGCATAAGCGAAGAATATGCCCGAAGCCGCATAGCAGCCCAGCGCCCCAACGAGTATTTTCAGGAGAAGTGTGATTATACTCTCCATAACGACGGCAGCCGGGAAGAATTTGAATGTGTTTGTAATAAATTTTTCGTGGAGGTACTGAAAAATGTCTGATAAAAAAGAACTTAGAGAGAAGCTGTTTTATGAGCAGAAAAACGGTTATGACCTCATAGGAACCGATGAGCGCATAGCTCTTGAGGAGTTTTGCGAGGGCTACAAGGCTTATCTTGATAATGCCCGCACCGAGCGTGAGGCTGTAAATGAGGCTATCCGCCTTGCCGAGGCCGAAGGCTTTGTCCCCTATACCTACGGTATGGAAGTAAAGCCCGGCATGAAGCTCTATCGCAGCAACCGCGGCAAGAGCCTTATGCTGGCTGTTATTGGCAGCAAGAGCATGGCGGAAGGCTGCAATATCGCTGCTGCTCATATTGATGCTCCCCGCCTGGACCTCAAGCAGATTCCCCTCCACGAGGACAGCGAGTTTGCATATTTCAGAACCCACTACTACGGCGGCATCAAAAAGTATCAGTGGCTGGCAGTTCCTCTGGAACTCCACGGCGTTGTCACACTGAAAAACGGCGAGAATGTTGAGATCGTTATCGGCAAAGATCCTTCCGATCCTCAGCTTGTCATCACCGATGTTCTGCCTCATCTTGCAAAGGATCAGCTCAGCAAGAATGCTATGGAGATAATCGCGGCTGAAAAGATGAACATCCTTCTTGGCTCTATTCCCTATGATGATGAAGGCAGCGACCGGGTTAAGCTGGCTATTATGAGCCTGCTCAACGATACATACGGCATTACTGAGGAAGATTTTCTCTCTGCAGAAATTCAGGCTGTTCCCTCCTATCCCACCCGCGATGTGGGTCTTGACCGCAGCTTCGTGGGCGGCTATGGCCACGATGACCGTGTCTGCGCATACTGCGAGCTGAAGGCTATCATTGCTCTGGATAATCCCGAGCATACCGCGGTCTGCATTCTTGCTGACAAGGAAGAAATCGGCTCCGAGGGCACTTCCGGTATGCAGAGCCAGGCATTCGAATGCTTTGTGGAGGACCTCTGCGATGCTCAGGGCGTAGCTCTGCGCCATTGCTTTGCCAACAGCTTCTGCCTCAGCGCCGATGTCTGCAATGCTTATGACCCCATGTTTGCAGAGATAAGCGAGAAGAGAAGCAATGCCAAGTGCAACTACGGTATGGGCATTTTGAAGTTCACTGGAAAAGCCGGTAAGGGCGGCACCAATGATGCGGATGCCGAAACCGTTGGCAAGCTGAGAAGAATCTTCGATGAGAATAATGTTGTCTGGCAGATGGGCTCTCTTGGCAAAGTTGACCAGGGCGGCGGCGGCACCGTAGCTCTCTTCATGTCCCGCAGAAACATTGCTACAATTGATGCCGGTGTTCCTGTGCTCAGCATGCATGCTCCCTTTGAGCTTGTCAGCAAGTTTGATACTTATATGACCTATAAGGGCATAAAGGCAATTTACGAAGAATAAATTAATTAATAAAATCACTCCGACTGCAAATACTTATAAAAAAGCGGTCGGGGTGATTTTTATGTCTATGGATAAAAATGAGCAGAACTCTCTGCAGGAATTCGGAACATCGTCGGCAGGGAAGGGCGGCATACACTGCGTTTCCATAATCGGTCAGGTTGAGGGACATCAGGTTTTGGGAGAGGACAGCAAAACCACAAAATACGAACACCTTATGCCGCTTTTGGCCTCGATGGAGGAGTCGGCAGATGTGGGCGGGGTGCTCTTCCTTATAAACACCGCAGGCGGAGATGTGGAGGCGGGGCTTGCCATAGCGGAGCTTATTGCGGGGATGCGAAAGCCTACCGCCTCTCTGGTGCTGGGGGGAGGTCACAGTATAGGCGTGCCCCTGGCGGTGGCGGCAAAGCGCAGCTTTATTGTGCCTTCCGCCTCTATGACGGTTCATCCTGTGCGCCTCAGCGGCACCGTTATCGGCACAGAGCAAACCTATAACTATTTCTCGCGGATTCAGGACAGAATAGCCCTCTTCATAACCGCACACTCCAAAATTTCCCGTGAAAAACTTCTGGAGCTGATGCATGGAAAAAGGGATATGGCAAACGATATGGGAACCGTTCTTTCGGGAAAAGAAGCGGTTGAGTGCGGCATTATAGACGCTGTAGGCAGTTTGGCGGATGCCCTCGATTATCTCCACAGCAGCATTGATAAAGAGAAAAAGGGAGGCTGAGCCTCTCTTTTTCTCTCATGCAGAAAATTATGTAAACTTTATTCCCCGTCTCCCTTGTGCTTTGGCAAAAACTGTGATAGTATATATAAGTTAAAGAAAGATAATTCAAGTTTTTACATATTCGGAGGAAGCTTATGACCTATTTAACCGCTGCTTTTTTGGGCCTTGTGCAGGGCTTGGCGGAATTTTTGCCAATCTCCAGTTCGGGACATCTTTCCATATTTCAAAATTTTCTCGGTCTGACCAACATTGAAGAGGGAGGCCACGTTTTCTTTGACCTTCTGCTCCACCTTGCAACTCTGGTTGCCGTCTGCGTGTTTTACCGCAAAGACATTATGGCTATAATCACTGAGGGGATCACCTATGTGAAGAGTGTGGGACACCCTGTGCCCGGTGCCAAGAAGAAATATCCCGCGGTAAGACTTCTTGTGATGATGTTTTTCGCAACTCTGCCCCTTTTTGTTATTCTTCCCATAAAGGATAAAATTGAGGGTCTTTATAATAACACCATGTTTATCGGTTTTGCCCTTTTGTTCTGCGGCGGTATGCTTTATATTTCCGACCGCCTGCCCCGCGGCAATAAGAACGAAAAGACCATGAAGATTAAGGATGCTCTTATAATCGGTGCATTCCAGGCTCTGGCAACAGTGCCCGGTCTTTCCCGCTCCGGTACTACCATTACAACCGGTATCGCAACGGGACTTGACCGTCAGTTCGCTGTAAAATTCTCCTTCCTGATGTCCATTCCCGCGATTTTGGGCGCGAATATTCTGTCTATTGCGGACGCCGTTGAAGCGGGTATAGATGCTTCTATGCTGCCCAAGTATTTTGTGGGTATGCTGGTGGCAATGGTCTCCGGCTATTTCTCCCTTGTGCTTCTCCGCTATATTTCCCGCAGGGGACGCTTCGGCGGCTTCTCCTTCTACTGCCTGGTGGTGGGCATTGCAACCATCATTCTTACTATAGTTCTCTGAGGTGAACTTTAATGGCAACAAACTCCAAATCCGGCGGCAAATCCGCTGCTAACAAATCCAAACCGGCTTCCTCCGGAAAGCATAGCGCTTCCAAGGCTGCCCCTGCAAAGAAGGCGCCTGAAAGCAAGGCAAAGCCCATAAGGAGAGAGGTCTGGGCCATCGCATGCTTTTTTATAGGCCTTTTTACAGTAATAGGTTATTTTAATGTGGATGCGATATTCATTACATATATCTGCGGCACCATAAAGGGATTTATTGGATACGGATATATCATACTGCCTCCCGCGCTTATTGCCTGCGCAGTTATCCTTGCTTTCCATAAAGGCCGTCCCGTAAAGGCAAGGAGTATATGCCTTGTGCTTGTACCCGTGATTTTCGGTGCTATATGCCATCTTATTTTTGCCAAGTATGAGCCCGATTTTTCCAAGTTCAATGAGACTTTCAAGACCATTTACTCCGAGGGTATGGCACTGCATGGCGGCGGTCTTATTTCCGGCTTCCTTGCAATCGGCTTAAAGCTTCTTTTCAGCGTCTGGGGTGCAATTCCCGTATTTATCTTTGCTCTTATTGCTCTTTTGATGGTGGGCCTTCGCATCACTCCCGAGATGCTTTTCAATAAGGTCAAAAACCGCGAAAAGCTCAGCTATGACAGTGAGGACGAAAACGCGGAGCCTCCTCTTTTCACCGTTCCCGATAACTCCGCCCATAAGCTCAGCCGGGAGAAAAAGCGCAAAGCCTTTGAAAAAGAGGAAGAGGAAGTTGTTCCCGTCAATTTCACCGCCAAGGCACGGGATGAGAGAGTCAACCGCAGAGCGATTGATATACCCATCGATGACGAAGATTTGGGTATTGATTACGAGGAAAAACGCGTTGGATTTTTCAACGCAAATCCCAGAGTAGCAACTCCTGGACAGCTGCTCAACGAGAGCGCCGGTCAGAGACGCAAGGCTCCTGCGGTGAGCTATCCTGCTCCCGCGGAGGAGAAAGCTGATAATCCCACTGAAAATGTCAAGCCTCTCAGCTATGAGGAGGCGGCAAGTATTGCCGGCGTTGAGCCTGTCGCCATAAAAAGCGAGGAAGTCAGCTCCGAGAGAGTTAAGATAATCCAGCCCGCTCCCAGTCCCAGAATCAGCAAAAAGGCAGCCGCCGAAGCTGAGATTGCGCAGGAATCCAGCGAGGTGGCCAAGGCTGTTGAGGAAAAGGATGCGGAAAACCACGGCGAATATCGCTATCCTCCCATCAGCCTTCTCAGAAGCCGCAGCGGAGCCGCTGCCGACGGCAGGGAAGAGATGGCTCTCAACAGAGAAAGACTTCAGGCAACTCTCAATTCCTTCGGAGTGAATGCCTCCATTACCGATATCACAAGAGGTCCTACCGTGACCCGTTATGATATTGAGCTTGAGTCCGGCGTAAGGCTCTCCAAGATAACCAATCTGGCGGGTGACCTTGCTCTGGCTCTGGGTGTAAGCGGAGTCAGAATTGCCCCCATTCCCGATATGGTGGCAACCGTAGGCATTGAAGTTCCCAACAAGATAGTCAGCACCGTTTACCTGCGCAGCATAATCGAGTCTCCCGCATTCCGCGATGCTGCCAGCAAACTCACCTTCGCCATCGGCGAGGATATAGGCGGAGAGAGCATCTGCGGCAATATTGCAAAGCTGCCCCATCTGCTCATTGCAGGTACCACAGGCTCCGGTAAGAGCGTGTGCATGAACAGCCTTATTCTGAGTATTCTCTATAAGGCAAGCCCCGAAGAAGTCCGCTTCATCATGGTGGACCCCAAGATGGTTGAGCTTGGCATATATAATGGCATCCCCCATCTCTATATCCCAGTTGTTACCGACCCCAAGAAGGCAGCGGGCGCCCTCCAGTGGGCGGTTGTGGAAATGCTCAAGCGCTACCGCCTTTTCTCCGAGGCGGGAGTCCGCGACCTTGCAGGCTATAATGCGCTGAGAAAGCGCAACGGCGAGAGCATACTGCCTCAGGTGGTAATCGTTATCGACGAGCTTGCCGACCTTATGATGGTTGCAAGCCGCGAGGTTGAAGAGAGCATCTGCCGCGTTGCCCAGATGGGACGAGCCAGCGGCATGCACCTTGTTATCGCAACCCAGCGTCCCTCTGCGGATGTAATCACCGGCCTTATGAAGGCCAATATCCCCAGCCGTATTTCCTTCGCCGTATCCTCCGCTATGGAATCGAGAATCATCATGGATCAGTCCGGCGCCGAAAAGCTTGTTGGCAGCGGCGATATGCTCTATGCCGCCCTTGGTATGGGCAAGGCCAGACGCGTTCAGGGCGCATTCGTCAGCGACGAGGAGAGGGAAGAGATAGTCAACTTCGTCAAGCGCTATTCCGAAGCCGATTATGATGACGATATCATCGCCGCCGTTGAAAAGGCTGCGGAGACCAAGAGCGGCGGAGAAGGCGGAAAAGCCTCCGAAGCCGAGCCGGAGGAGAAGACCCAGTATGACGAGCTGGTGCCTCAGGCTGCGGAAGTTATTTTTGAGACAAAGCAGGCCAGCGTATCCATGCTCCAGCGCCGACTGAAGCTGGGTTATTCCAGAGCCGCAAGAATTGTGGACCAGCTTGAAGAACTGGGTGTTCTCGGCCCTTATGAGGGAAGCAAGCCCCGCCAGATTCTTGTCAGCAAGGAGCAGTGGCAGGAGATGCAGCTGATGCACGGCACAGCTCCTATAGAAAAAGCTCCCAAACAGATGAATATGTTCGCTGAGGACGAGTTTGAAGAGGGCTGGGATGAGTGATATGAAGGATTTCCTTGATATAAAGCTCTCCGAGGCTGAGATAAGGGCAATTTCCAATCTGGGACTTGCCCATATAGGCGACTGCGTCTATGAGCTTATGGTTCGCTCTAAAATCATTTGCTCGGGACGCAGCACCTCCGCAGGGCTTCACAGAGAGACGGTGAAATATGTATCCGCCCCCGCTCAGGCGGCTGCGGTTGAAAAGATTCTGCCCATCCTCAGTGAAGAGGAAAGGGGAGTTTACCGCCGCGGACGCAACACAAGAGTAAACTCCGTTCCCAAGAATGCGGATATATCCCAGTATCATGCCGCAACGGGTCTGGAGGCTCTTTTCGGCTGGCTCTATCTCAATGGCTGCCGCGAGCGCCTCAATGAACTTTTCGCAATAATAATGGAGGAAGAATAATGCCTCTGGACAGCGTATGTGTTTCCGCCCTCGCATCTGAGCTTCGCCCTCAGATAGTGGGCGGAAAAATTGATAAAGTGCAGCAGCCGGAGCGGGATACGGTGCTTTTGAGCATTCGTTCTCCCTTCGGCAATGTTCGTCTTGTCCTCTGCGGCGGCGTGGGAAATGCTAGGGTCCATCTGACGGAGGCAAAATATGAAAACCCCGCTCAGCCGCCTATGTTCTGCATGCTTCTGCGCAAGCACCTTGTGGGCGCACGCATAAGCGCTCTGCAGCAGCCTGAGAGGGAGAGAATAATCATCTTCGAGCTTGATGGTTATGACGAGATGGGCGTGGCTGTGAAAAAGCAGCTTGTTGTGGAAATGATTGGCCGAGGCACGAATATAATCCTTGTAAACGCTGACGGAATAATAATCGACTGCCTTCGAAGAGTGGATGCGGAAATGAGCTCCATCCGTCAGGTGCTTCCGGGACTTATCTATCGCCTGCCCATAAGCCAGACAAAGCCGGATTTCTTCGCAGTAACAAGCGAAGAGAGAAGAGCGCTTTGGGAAAAGTATGACGGACAGAAAGCCCCGGATAAATGGCTTCTGGAGACCTTCTCCTGTCTTTCTCCCCTTGTATGCAGAGAGATAGTCCACCGCTGCTATGGCGATACGGACTGCCTCCCCGAATCTATGGAAGCCCTTGCGGAAGCTGTTGAGAGAGGGGAATTCGTGCCCTATATGCTTCTTTCCGAGGGTAAGCCCAAGGACTTCAGTTTCATCAGAATAGGGCAGTACGGAGCGGATATGAGCGGAGAATGCTTCCCCGGTTTTTCCGCGCTGCTGGATGCCTTTTATACCCGCCGCAGTCAGGCGGAGGATCTCCACCGCCGCACTCAAAGCCTGCGTAAGACAGTTAAAAATGCCAAGGACAGAGTCAGCCGCAAGCTTGAGCTTCAGCGTATAGAGCTTGAAAAAACCGCCAAAAGGGATGAAAAGCGCCGTTGGGCAGACCTTATAACTGCCAACCTTTACAGAGCCAAGGGGGGCAGCAGTATAACTGTGGAGGATTTCTACGAGGAGGATTATCCCTCTGTCACCATTCCTCTCGACCCTATGAAAACGCCCCAGCAAAATGCGGCGGCGTACTATAAGGAATATACCAAGGCCAAGACCGCTGAGCGCTACCTCACGGAGCTTATAGCGCAAAACAGCCGCGATGAGGAATACCTCAGCAGCGTTATCGATGAGATAGACCGGGTGAAAAGCGAGAGCGACATAGCGGATATCCGCCGTGAGCTTACGGAAACGGGCTATCTGCGTCCCCAGAAGAATCAGGCCAAACAGCGGGTGAAGGAAACCGCTCCTATCAGCTATGTTTCCACGGGCGGCTATGAAATTCTGGTGGGCCGTTCCAATACTCAAAATGACAGACTTACCCTGAAAATTGCCCACAAGGGCGATATCTGGCTCCATACCCAGAAAATACATGGCAGCCATGTTATCATCCGCTGCGCAGGCGAGGATGTGGACGAAGCCACGCTCAATGAGGCAGCAAGCCTTGCAGCCCTCCATTCTCAGGCAAGTGCAGGAGGCAAGGTCAGCGTGGACTATACCCGGGTGAAGTTCGTTAAAAAGCCTCAGGGCTCTCTCCCCGGAATGGTAATCTATACGGACTACAACACCATCATTGCGGAAGCTGATGAAGCTCTGGCAGATAAACTTAAAAGATAAAAAACAGCTGTGACCAGTGTCACAGCTGTTTTTTCGTTAATTTCTGCTGTCTGCAACAGCCATTGCTCTGCAAATCATCTCCGCAGCCTCGCTGCGGGAAATGGTATCGTCCAGAAGGGAGAGGGAGTCGGGAACTATCTCGCAGGCGGAAAGGTTTGCGGCGGACTGAACGGCCCACTCGGGCAGGAACTGGTCGAAGCTGAACCATACAGCAACAACATCGGTGATGGAAGCGACATTATCCAGAATGAAGGCGGCTTCCATAGCGCTTATAAGTTCGTCCCCTGCAAAAACCGTGCCTTCCTCGCTCTCGGAGCCCCTTACATAGCCTTTGGAGAAGGCAGTGCCCACATAGGGCTTGAGCCATGCGTCGATGGCATCATCGTCGGCAAAGCCGGTGTCTTCAATGTCCCACATAAGCTCGCTGTCGGCAGCCTTCATGCACATAGTGAGAAACTGACTTCTTGTCAGCTCTTCATCGGGACGGAAAACATATTCGCCGGCGATGTTCTCGCCCACAAAAATGCCTTCCTCGGCAAGGGTGACGGCAGCCCATGCGGAGGGGTTTCCCTCCATGTCGGAATAGGTCACGCGGGTTTTCTGCTTTTTGATGCTGATGATAACGGTGGCTTCCTGAGAATACTTGCCCTCGGCATCTATGGCCTTGTAGCCGAAATAGTCCTTGCCCCGCTTGCCCTCATCGGGGGTGTAGACAAAGCAGCCGTCGTCGCTGAGTTCAACCTCGCCCTTCGTGGGATTTGTGGTAATTTCAAAGCCTATAACCTCGGCGCCCACATCGGCAACGGAGAGTCTTCCGCCTACGGCAACTCCGCGGTAAGTGCTTATCTCAAGATTTTCTGCAATGAGACTGCCGCTGTCGGCGAAAGCATAGCCAACCGCAGCAAAGCAGAGCACAGCGGCGAGACAAAGTAAAAATAACTGTCGGAATTTTTTCATCTTCCTGACCTCCCAAAAGTGGATTTGTGCTCATATTTTTCCTCTCCCAAAGGGAAAATATTCATTTTTCCGGAAAAGATGAAAAGATGCTGGATTTTTTTCTCAATCGTGCTAAAATGAAGCCAATTATTGCGATTACTCGGAAAGGTAAGTTTAGTCTTGAATTCACTTTTCAGAAAAGGATTATATCACGGCATACCCATTGCCCTTGGCTACCTTTCGGTGTCCTTCGGCTTTGGAATTATGTCTGTCCGTCTGGGGCTGGGTGTGCTTGACACGGTGATCATATCTCTGACCAACCTGACCAGCGCGGGTCAGGCGGCAGGCGTGGGCATAATTGCCGCAGGCGGCGGATTGATAGAGATGATAATGACCCAGCTTGTTATCAACCTCCGCTATGCCCTCATGGCCTTGTCACTGTCACAAAAGCTGGACGAAAAATTCAATACACCCCGCCGAATGATAGTGGCCTTCGGTATCACCGATGAGATATTTGCCGTATCCTCGGTACAGAAAGGGAAGATACAGCCGATTTATATGTACGGCCTTATTCTCATTTCTGCAGTGGGCTGGACGCTTGGCACCTTCCTTGGTGCGGCGGCAGGCAATATATTACCTCAGATGATAACGGATGCTATGGGACTTCTGCTCTACGGAATGTTCCTTGCAATCATCATTCCTCCCGCAAGAGAGAGCAAAAGCGTTCTTTTCGTTGTAGCGGTGGCCGCGGTCATCAGCGTTCTCTTCTATTATGTGTTCACCTTCGTGTCCAGCGGCTTTGCCATAATCATAAGCGCTGTGGGTGCGGCTTTGTTGGGAGCCTGGCTTTTCCCCATACCCGATGAGGAGGTGGAAAAGGCATGAGCATAGCAATTTACATAGCGGTAATGGCGGTGGTGACCTACCTTATCCGTATGCTGCCATTCACCCTTTTCCGCAAAAAGATAAACTCCCGCTTTATAAGATCCTTCCTCTATTACATACCCTACGCGGTGCTTGCTGCAATGACCATACCCGCAATTTTCTATGCAACGGGCAATGTGCTCACTTCTGTTATAGGTGCCATGGTAGCTGTGGTGCTTGCCTATTTCAAACTGCCTCTTATCGTCGTTGCTTTGGCTGCTTCTGCAGCTGCCCTGCTGGCGGGCTTTATATTTTGAATAAAAAGCGCGGAGGCTTTTCTAAAAGCCTCCGCTAAGTTTTTCTGCAAGCATGATAAAGACAGTCTTTGCCCAAGAGCCTGACCGATATAATCCGAATACGCTCCGCGAGGCGGATTTTAGCGCCAGACTTCATTTCATTCTTTGGTGGGTCACCACCCACCTGCATCATTCAATTTTGCCTGACACAAAAATCCTCACTCGGGGAGTCGAAGATTTTTGAGGTCATATACTAAGACAGTGCTAGGCGGCGGCTTGCAGATAGGCTTTGTGCCTGTCAAAAGCCGACAACGCAGCAATGGCAACGGATATGCCCTCAAAAACGTATTCGGACTATGTCGGTCAGGCTGGAGGAGTGACGGATGAAAGGAAATACGCGGGATATGTATGTCTCCTGACTGCCTGAAGCTATGTTAGCAAAAAGATAAAGTGAAATCAAATGTAAATAATGGCAGAAGATTTTGACACGGGAAATCAAAAGAGGTAAAATCAAATAGATAGGGGGGAGAGGTATGAGAAAACCGGAATACCATAGACAGCAGACAATGGAGACATGCGGAATAGCCTGCCTTCTTATGGCGTTGGACGCATTCGGAGTGGAATATGCCACCGTAAACAGACAGCATAGATACTATGAAGACTACGGCGCCAAGTCTACCCCCGGAACTCTCGGCTCCGCAATAGCCTATGTGCTGTACAGCAAGGGTTTCATTAAAGGGCTTTGCGTCAAAATAGTCCACGCATCGGAAAAGCTGCTTGAAAACCACGGCGGCTATTTTGAAGAAGAAAAATACGCCCGCATTCTCGATGAGCATAAAATGTGGCTTAAGGCGGCTGGTAATGTCAAAACTCTAAAAAAACTGCCCGAGGAGTCCTTCGTGTGCATAGCCGGTCATCATTTTGGCTGCGATGAGCTCAAAGCGGAACTTGAAAAGGGAGGACTTGTGATAACTCAGGTCTTTATTCCCGGAGATGACCCCGAGCACGACAAGGTTATGCACTGGATATTGCTCTATGGCGAGCATGACGGGGTTTTCGATGCTATAGATCCTATGCCAAAGCCTGTTGGCGGCAAAATAAAGCTCAGCGCCGATGAGCTTGAAGAATATATGAATACGCCATTTGAGAGAACCTACATATCGGTATGGGAAAACGGGGACTGAAGAACAGTCCCCGTTTTTGCGTATGTATGGATGAAATAAAAAGCCGCTTTCATTCGAAAGCGGCTTTTCTGCTGAAGTGTTTTGACAATAATGATACGGTTTCAAATGGTTCCTTTTGGGTTCACTCCAAAAAATGAAACTGTTAACCGGGAGGTGAAACTCTCTTTTTGGACTGAAACTATGCTAATCAGTTTGTCAAATTGGAATTTATTTAACTTCCCAACTGATAATAGCACGATACATCAGCACAAGTCCTGCACTGAGCAAAGCACCGCCGATGATATCGGTAAACCAATGTATACCCGAAACAAGTCTGCCAATTACCATGAAAACAATAAAAGCGATAATTGCTGAAGCAACAAATCGTTTGAGAACATTGTTTTTGATACGGGCATTAAATTGTATGATAGCAGTCGGCATAACACACATTACGAGCATAGTTGTTGATGATGGATAAGAGGCTTCCAAAATCCCACTAATCAACACAGGTCTGTAATTTACAACAATCATTTCAAATAGCACATATACCGCCATTACAACGATATAGAAGCCGCCAAGAATAAGGATATT
>JAZSRY010000046.1:0-16189 GCA_045538735.1 Oscillospiraceae bacterium | reverse complement strand
GAAAAGCTGGCACAGCTTCTCGACGAAGGCAATGTTTATGACGGGATCATCACCGTTGGTCCTCCCATCATGATGAAGTTTGTCTGCGCTGTTGCAAAAGAGCGAGGCATTCCCTCCGTCGCATCCCTCTGCGCATACATGATCGACGGTACCGGAATGTGCGGTGGCTGCCGCTGCCGTATCGGCGATGAGGACAAGTTCGTCTGCGTGGATGGCCCTGAGTTCGATGGTGCACTGGTTGACTGGGATCTCCTCATCAAGAGAAACTCCTACTATGCCGAACAGGAAAAAGAAGACTTTAAGCATGTCTGCAGACTGACCGGAGGTGTTCGTTACTATGATTAATCTTGTCAAAGAAAAAAATCCTATGCCCGAACAGGCTCCGGACATAAGAAATAAAAATTTCCTTGAGGTCGCAACCGGCTATACCGAGGAAATGGCTATTCGTGAGGCTATGCGTTGCCTGAACTGCCGCAAAAAGCCCTGCATGAGCGGCTGCCCGGTTATGATTCGCATTCCCGAGTTTATAGCCAAGGTTGCTCAGGGCGAGTTTGAAGAGGCTTATCAGATTATCAGCCAGACCAGCTCTCTGCCCGCAATTTGCGGCCGTGTATGCCCTCAGGAAACCCAGTGTGAAGGAAAGTGCGTACACGCTAAGAAGGGCGAGAGCGTCGGAATTGGCCGCCTGGAGCGCTTCGTTGCCGACTGGCACGCAGCACACAGCAGCATTGAGGATATCAAGAAAGTTGAGTCCAACGGTCATAAGGTTGCCGTTATCGGTGCAGGTCCCGCAGGTCTTACCTGCGCAGGTGACCTTGTAAATCTCGGATATGAAGTAACCGTTTTTGAATCCCTCCATAAGGTTGGCGGCGTTCTTGTTTACGGCATTCCTCAGTTCCGTCTTCCCAAGGAAATCGTTGCTGCAGAAGTTGCCGCACTTGAAGCAAAGGGCGTTAAATTCGTCACCAATGCCATTATCGGACGCGCTATCACCATTGATGAGCTTATTGAAGAAGAGGGCTTTGAGGCTGTATTTATCGGCACTGGCGCAGGTCTTCCTTCCTTCATGAATATTCCCGGCGAGAATTATCTCGGCGTTTGCTCAGCAAATGAATATCTCACTCGTATCAATCTGATGAAGGCATATCTTCCTGAGTATGACACCCCCATTGCCAAGGCTGACCGCATCGCAGTCGTCGGTGCAGGTAACGTTGCAATGGATGCTTCCCGCTGCGCAAAGCGTATGGGCGCAAAGGAAGTTTATATTATTTATCGCCGCGGTGCAGAGGAAGTTCCCGCCCGTGCTGAAGAAGTTCACCATGCTAAGGAAGAGGGCGTTGAGTTCCGTCTTCTCACCAATCCCGTTGAGATTCATGCAGACGAGACCGGTCATGTCACCGGCATCGAGTGTGTGAAGATGGAACTTGGTGAGCCCGATGAGAACGGCAGACGCAGACCTGTCGCCGTTGAGGGTAGTAATTTCATCATTCCCGTTGAGATGGTCATAATGTCCATCGGCACCAAGCTTAATACTCTCATTCTTGATACCACCGAGAATCTTGCTGCTAACCGCAAGGGCGGTATTGGAGCAGATGATGAGGGTGCAACAAGCCGCGAGGGTGTTTATGCCGGCGGTGACGCTGTTACCGGTGCAGCCACAGTTATTAAGGCTATGGGCGCAGGTAAAAAAGCTGCTGCAAGCATCCACCAGTATATTCAGTCCAAGTAAATATAACTTAAAAGCTCCCGGATTAATTCCGGGAGTTTTTTGTATAAAAAAAACACACCGTTCAAAAGAACGGTGTGTTTTAATGAATGAGTTAAATTACTGGCCCTTAGCCTGCTTTGCAGCTTCGATCATCATGGGAACAACCTTGAACAGGTCGCCAACGATACCATAGGAAGCAACCTCGAAGATAGGAGCATCAGGGTTCTTGTTGATGGCAATGATGTTCTCAGAGTCCTGCATACCGGCCTTGTGCTGGATAGCGCCGGAGATACCGAGAGCTACATAGAGAGTGGGGTGGACGGTCTTACCGGTCTGGCCAACCTGGTGCATGGCGGGGAGCCAACCAGCGTCAACAACAGCACGGGAGGAACCGAGAACTCCGCCCAGAGCATCAGCCAGATCCTGGCCGAGCTTGAGACCGGTCTCTACATCAGAGCTGATACCGTAACCGACGGAAACGATAACATCAGCGCCGATGAGGTCAACCATCTTCTTGGAAGACTTAACGATCTCGAGAACCTGAACCTTGATGACGTCTTCGCTCAGTTCAACGGGGAAGTTGTCAACTGCAACGTTCTCAGCACGAACAGTGTCGAACTCGGCCTTCTTCATAACGCCGGGACGAACGGTGGACATCTGGGGACGGAAACGGGGGCAGATGATGGTAGCCATCAGGTGGCCGCCGAATGCGGGACGGGTCATCTTGAGGCCCTTGTCATTGTAGTTCCACTTCATCTTGTCAACGTCCATGGTGGAGTTCTCGCGGAGGAACTCGATGTACTTAGCGACGTCGATGGAGAGGTTGGTGCAGTCTGCGGTCAGACCGGTGTGCAGACGAGCTGCGCAACGGGGAGCCAGATCGCGGCCGATGTTGGTAGCACCGAAGAGGAAGATCTCGGGCTTGTAGGCCTTAACGACCTGCTCGATAACCTCGGTGTAAGCCTCGGTGGTGTAATCCTTGAGGAGGGGGTTCTCGCAAACGATGACCTTGTCAGCGCCGTAGCCGGCAACTTCCTTGATCATGTGCTGGCACTGGCTGCCAATAACGAGAGCATAGACCTCGGTGCCAAGCTCGTCAGCAAGCTTGCGTGCCTCGGAGATAAGTTCGAAATCGGTGGGCATGAGAACGCCCTGGCGCTGCTCGCAGAAGACCATTACGCCGTGGAAAGCAGCGATATCTTTGAAATCATAAGACATAGTATTAAGCTCTCCTTTCATTAGACAATGTGCTTCTTGGTGAGGATACCGAAGAGCTGGTCAACAGTTTCCTGACCGTCGCCTTCAAGCATAACGCAAGCGCCCTTCTGGGGAGGAGTGAAAGACTTGTAGACGTTGGTGGGGGAGCCCTTGATACCGATGGTGTCAGCCTCGATCAGGGGATCATCCTTCAGTGCGTTGTAGTCAAGAACGGTATAGGGCTTGGTGTCGAACTCGTTGATACCCTTAACGCTCATGTAACGGGGGGTGTTCAGTTCCTTGATGCAGGTGAGCAGGCAGGGAACCTGAACCTTCAGGGTCATATAGCCATCCTCAAGCATACGCTTGCAGATGAGCTCATTGCCTTCCTTCTTAATCTCGCCAACATAGGAGATCTGGGGGAGACCAAGCTTCTCAGCGATCTGGGGACCAACCTGAGCGGTGTCACCGTCGATAGCCTGACGGCCGCAGATAACGATGTCCTCATCGGTGAGACCGTAGGTCTTGAGACCTGCGGCGATGATCTGAGAGGTAGCGAAGGTGTCGCTGCCACCGAACTCGCGGCCGGAAATGAGAACTGCCTCATCAACGCCCATAGCGAGAACTTCGTGGAGCATGGACTCAGCCATGAAGGGTCCCATGGAAACAGCAACAACCTTGATGCTGGGATCCTGATCCTTAAGAGCAAGAGCAGCCTCGATGCCGTTCATGTCGTCGGGATTGGTGATGGTAGCCATGGAAGCGCGAACGAGGGTACCGTTCTCGTCGACAGCAACCTTACCGGTGGTATCGGGAACCTGCTTTACGCAAACAAAAATTTTCATTAGTCTTGTTCCTCCTTACTTCAGCAGTGCGCCGGAAATGACCATCTGCTGGACCTGAGAGGTGCCTTCGTAGATGGAGATGATACGGGCGTCGCGGTAGAGGCGCTCAACGACATACTCCTTGATGTAGCCGTAACCGCCGTGGATCTGAACTGCCTTGTAGCAAACGCGGTTTGCCATCTCAGCAGCATAGAGCTTGCTCATTGCGCAGAGAGTGGATGCATCAGCGGAGTTGGCATCCTTGCAAACTGCAGCGTGGTAAACCAGCTGACGGGCAGCTTCGATTTCGGTAGCCATATCAGCCAGCATGAAGCTGATGCCCTGGTTCTTGCAGATGGGCTTGCCGAACTGCTTGCGCTCCTTGGAGTAGGAGACAGCTTCCTCGAGGGCGTGCTGTGCAACGCCGACAGCCTGTGCAGCCATGCCGACACGGCCGGTGTCAAGAGTCTTCATAGCAGCGATGAAGCCCTTGTGGAGAGGACCAACGAGGTCAGCCTTCTCAACGCGAACGTTCTCGAGAATGAGGTCGGAAGTGGGATAGCCCTTGATACCCATCTTGGCTTCGTGCTTACCGCAGGAAACGCCGGGGAGCTTCATGTCAACAATGAACATGGAGATGCCCTTGGAACCTCTCTGGCTCTTATCGGTCTTAGCATAGACGATAGCATAGTCAGCGAAGGGAGCGCCGGAGATGAAGGTCTTACGGCCGTTGAGAACGAAGTACTCGCCGGACTCGTCCTTAACGTAATCAGCGGTGGTCTGAGTGCCGCCTGCGTCGGAACCGGCGCCGGGCTCAGTCAGAGCGAAAACGATGATCTTCTCGCCCTTTGCGCAGGGAACGAGATACTTCTGCTTCTGCTCTTCGTTACCGAACTGATAGAGAGGGCCGCCGCCCAGGGAGTTAGAGGTGTTTGCATAGATGGAGAGAACGACGCTGCGGCGTGCGAGCTCTTCGATCATGATGCAGTAAGCCAGAGTGTCGCCACCCTGTCCACCGTACTCAACAGGAATCTTGCAGCCGGTCAGGCCAGCAGCAGCGATCTTGTTGAAGATGTCCCAGTTGAATTCGCCGGTCTCGTCAAGCTCGTCCAGCAGTTCGGGAGTGAACTCAGTCTCTGCGAACTGACGGAAGAACTTGCGCATCATCTCATGTTTTTCAGTGAGAATCATTGATATTCCTCCAATTAAAAAAATTTTAACTTACTATGTAATGTGCAGGGGTTTAGTCTGCGAAAACGAAGAATTCACATGAATTTTGGCTCTAAATATCAAATTTAGATACAAATACACACGAACCCGTTCATTTTAGCATTTTAAGGTATTTTTCAAGGCTTGTCAACAATAAAAGAGGTTAAAAATAATAAATAAAATAGTTTAAATTTTACCAAAGTATAATTAATGCCGCATTGGATTGATAAAAATCCAATGCGGCATTAATCAGGCTGTTTATGCAGTTATTTTAATCATGCTTGCTCCACTTCCAGTTGACAACCTCAGGCATATCAACGCCGTATTCGCGGATATATTCTCTGTGCTCAACAAGCTTATCATTCATCTCCTGAATGACTGCAGCCGCAGTGTTTCCGAGAGAAGGAATAAGCTGCAGTGCATCCTTGACAAGATGATATCTGTCGATGTTGTTCTGCACGCGCATATCGAAAGGTGTAGTAATCGTACCTTCCTCCATATAGCCGCGGACATGCAGATTTTTATTGTGTCTGCGATAGGTGAGCTCGTGAATAAGGGAGGGATATCCATGATAAGCGAAGAGAACAGGCTTATCTTTTGTAAAGAGAGTGTCATAGTCGGCAGCGCTGAGACCATGAGGATGCTGTGTTGCATCCTGGAGTCGCATGAGATCTACAATATTGATAACGCGGATTTTCACATTAGGCATTTTATCTCTGATAATGCTAACGGCTGCAAGAGTTTCAAGGGTGGGGGCATCGCCGCAGCATGCCATAACGATGTCAGGTTCTTCACCTGCGTCATTGGAAGCCCACTGCCAGATGCCAATACCCTGAGTGCAGTGCTTAATGGCCTGATCCATTGTGAGCCACTGAGGTCTGGGGTGCTTGGATGTGACCATAACATTGATATAGTTGCGGGAGCGTATGCAGTGGTCAAAGCAGCTGAGAAGACAGTTGGTATCAGGGGGAAGATAAACTCTGGTAACATCGGCTTTTTTATTTACAAGATGATCTATAAAGCCGGGGTCCTGATGGGTATAACCGTTGTGGTCCTGCTGCCATACGTTGGAGGACAGGATATAGTTCAGAGAGGCAATTTTAGCTCTCCAGGGCAGTTCACTTGTAACCTTGAGCCATTTTGCATGCTGAGATGCCATAGAGTCTACGATGCGAATAAAAGCCTCGTAGCTGTTAAAGAAACCGTGTCTGCCGGTGAGAAGATATCCTTCGAGCCATCCTTCGCAGGCGTGCTCAGAAAGCATAGAATCCATAATGCGGCCGTCATTGCCCAGATACTCATCTCCATCGATCATTTCAGAGTTCCAGTTTCTTGTGGTAACTTCAAAGACCTTGCCGAGACGGTTGGACATGGTTTCATCAGGGCCGAATACACGGAAGTTTACCGGGTTCATTTTGACAACATCGCGGACGAAAGCGCCCAGCTCAAGCATATCCTGCGCATCAACGCAGCCGGGTGAGGCTACATTCAGCTCGTAGTCGCGGAAGTCGGGGAGCTTAAGGTCACGGAGAAGCAAACCGCCGTTTGCATGTGGGTTTGCACCCATACGGCGTTTACCCTTCGGAGCAAGAGCCGCAACTTCGGGAACAAGCTTTCCTTCGGGAGTGAAAAGCTCCTCGGGCTTATAGCTGCGCAGCCACGCTTCAAGGCGCTCAATATGGTCTTTGCCCGACATATCAATGGGCACCTGATGTGCCCGGAAGGTGTTTTCAATAACCTTACCGTCAACCTCTTTGGGTCCTGTCCAGCCCTTGGGAGTGCGAAGAACTATCATAGGCCACTTGATATTAGCCTTTTTGCCTGCTTTCGCAGCTGCCTGAATTGCAAGAATATCAGCATAGCATTCTTCGAGCACTTCTGCCATAGCCTTATGCATAGGCATAGGATCGCTGCCGATAACAAATCTGGGCTCCCATCCCATGCCTTCGAAGAATTTTCTGAGGTCTTCATCAGATGTGCGGGCAAGAACGGTGGGATTTGCAATTTTATAGCCATTCAGGTGGAGAATGGGAAGAACAGCGCCGTCAACTGCGGGATTAAGGAATTTGTTGCTCTGCCAGGATGCGGCAAGAGGTCCTGTTTCCGCCTCACCGTCACCGACTACGCATGCTGCAATAAGGCTGGGATTATCGAATACAGCGCCAAAGGCATGGAACATAGAGTAACCAAGTTCACCGCCCTCGTGTATGGAGCCGGGAGTTTCGGGAGCAACATGGCTGGATATTCCGCCGGGGAAGGAGAACTGTTTGAAAAGCTTCTGCATACCTTCCTTATCCTGCGCAATATTGGGATATACCTCGCTATAGCTTCCGTCCATCCAGTCCTGAGCCACCATTGCGTTTCCGCCATGGCCGGGACCGGAGAGATATATCATATCAATATCGTATTTATTAATCATGCGGTTCAGGTGGGTGTATATAAAGTTCTGTCCGGGACAGGTACCCCAATGACCGACGATTTTGTGTTTAATCATTTCCCTTGTCAGCGGTTTTTCCAGCAGGGGATTATCAAGAAGATAAAGCTGGCAGGCAGTGAGATAGTTGGATGCATTCCACCATTTGTCAAGGCCTATAAGTTCTTCTTTGCTTATTTCATAGACTGACATTGAACTTCCTCCTTATTTGTTTATTAGTCAATTCTAGTATTGTTTGCTTAAATTAATTTATTCGATTACACACCAAATTATATTATATTTTCGGTTGATTTTCAATATTGCCAATATATCTGTCAAAAAATTAATACTTTACTTTCCTTACATGCAGATTTACAATTGGGATATATATTTCCGGCGGAGGAATCAATGAAAATTAGTCTTAACACAAATACCGACGTTGTTAATGCTGTAAAAAAGGGGCTTGAGCTTCGCGGAGGTTACTGTCCCTGCAGGCTAGAAATGACGGAGGAAAACAAATGCATATGCAAAGAGTTCCGTGCGCAGATAGATGACCCGGAGTTTGAGGGCTATTGTCACTGTATGCTCTATTATAAATCTAAATAAGAAAGGATATAGTTATGGCAGAGGTTGTTATTAACGAAAATAATTTTGAAACCGAGGTTCTCGGAAGCGATGTACCCGTGCTGCTTGATTTCTGGGCTATCTGGTGCGGTCCCTGCATGATGCTCGCCCCCATTCTCGCGGAAATAGCTGAAGAATATGAGGGTAAGCTTAAAGTCGGCAAGGTCAATGTGGATGAATGTCCCGCTCTTGCAGCTCAGTTTGGAATAATGAGCATTCCTACTGTATTGCTTTTCAAAGATGGCAAGCTTTGCGGAACAAGCATTGGATATAAATCCAAAGCTGCTTTTGAAGCTATGATCAAATAAAAAATCAGCTGTTCAGGAATGAACTGAACAGCTGATTTTTTGTTAAACAACAGGTGTGCCGTTATCAGCGGCAGAGGGTTTGACCCACTTAAGTATAAGAATAATAGTTCCTGCTATAGGAATAAATCCATAAAAAATGTTCTGCCAGGGGAAGCCGGCATCACGCAGGCGACGAATAGAAATTGCAACACCGGGAACTGCAACGGCAAGGCCGTAGAGAACGGTCAGAGCCTCAACGCCAATGACTCCAAGCACGGCGGCAATAATGGCGTTGACAAGGATAGCCATCCAGTATCCGCGTCTGGTAGTACGGTCGGTGAAATTTACATAGTTCTTAAGCATTGCGATATAAGGACCAAAAAATTTCATATGAATTCTCCTCTCTGATATTTGCTAATTCTTTAGCTGATTAAATTATAAATTATTCAACATGATATGTCAATCAAAGAGGGATAAATATGAAACCTAATTGTATCAATAATAGAAATATTTATAAAAATTAGGATGAGTATTAAGCAGCTGCTGAAGAGTAGTTCTGTTTTCCGAGCCTGGGTCGTTGATTTTGAAGTCAGAGGCTTTTGTGCCTCCGTTGATGTATCCCGTAATGACTACCCAATGCTGTGAGCCGTAAGAGTTTTTAAGACCTATCAGAACGGGTTTTCCTGCATTTATAAGTAACCTTATATTGCTTAGATAATTCGTTTTATCTGTGACGGCGGTATAATTAGATGGCCAGTAAACATTTCCGCTTGAAGTATAGGAAAGTCGGTTTTTCATTTCTGCGGGGGTTACCGTTTTCCCAAGTCTATAAGACTCCATCATGGAAATAGCGGTGGTTGCGCAACCAATCTGAGCCATAGTTTTGCCTTGTGTTCCTATTTTGACATTTGCCCATCTACTGTCATATTGCTTGAATGAAGGTACAGCTAGGCTTACAGATGACTGGGAAGCGGTCGTGCTGTCGGCGGGGCCTAGATATGTATTATAAACATAGCCTGTCTTGCTTCCGTCATATAAAATTTTCGCCCAGTAAGTATCGGAGGATAGGAGTACAATTATTTCTCCTTTATTAAGCCTTCCGATAACTGCGTGATTTGTGCCCGCACCGCTTCGAACATTCAATGTGCCTGAATTTGTGTAAATCTTTCGCGCTTTTCCACCCGACTCCAGCACATACGCGCTGTGGCAATATCCAAATTTATTATTATCATATTCTACATACCACCATTCTCCACTGCGGGAGAGAAGGGTTAGGTAGCTGTCTTTATCCGCTTTCGACACTATTGACGAAGCGGAATTTGGTGCAGAGCGAATATTAAGGCTTCCTGAGCTTGTGTTTACACGCCCCGCGGAGGGGCTTTGCGATGCAGCAAATACATTAAGCTGAGAAGAAAATACCGCTGAGCATACTAAAATTGCTATTATAAATTTCCTAATAATTTTGATAAAAAATCACCTCTTTTTGCTTAATTCAAGAGTAATTATAGCATAAGAGGTGATTTTTGTGTTTTCCAAATGTTTACTGCTCTTCTCGTGTAAGAATCCTGACCCAGCGGAAACGGTTGCAGGTTATTGAGTTGGGTATACACTTAAGAAGCTGATCGGATTTGAGGAAACAGAAAGTTACGACAGGGGGGAAGTGGAAGACAAATGCGCTCAAGCATGCGGTTGGGATTGTCCAGAGCCACATAAATATGTTGTCGGCATAGGCCTGATATTTTGTGTGTCCTCCACCTGCTATAATTCCACTCTCAACGGGATATTCATAGCAAGTGCCGATAGTGCTGACGGAGAGTACGGTTATAAACGCAATTGCGAGTTTTTTGGTCTCATCGGATATTGAATAAAAGCTGACGATTATATCCTTGAAGGAGAAGAGCAATACAGCGGAAATAACACCGAGAATAATGAAGATTGCCTGCATTGTCTTTGAGTAAGAGCGTACAAGGCTGAGTTTTCCTTCGCCGACAGTTTTGCCTGTAACAACAGAGGCAACGTTGGCGCAGGACATACCGACGACTGCAAAAATCTGGAATATTATTACTGCAATTGAGTTTGCAGCAATTACTCCTGCGCTTATGTGTCCAAGTACAGCGGTCTGTGCCGCCTGAGCAATTCCCCAAAGGGCGCCGCTGATAACAACCGGTGCTGCAACCTTGATATAGTCGGCAAGATATGTGAAATCAAAGGATATAAGGTCAAGAAGTTTAATTTTTAGCTTTTTATCGAAGAAGAATATGTAAAAGAGAATGATAAGTAATTCCACGATGCGGCTTGTCAAGGTTGCAAGCGCAGCGCCGCAAATTCCCATTTCCGGAGCTCCGAGGTTGCCGTAAATAAAGCAATAGTTCAGGCTCATATTGATGATAATTGTGCTTATGGACATTACTGTTCCGACACCTGCGGTCTCAACGCTCTGAAGAGAGTACATCAGGGAATTGGAAATTGCAAATATGAGATATGTCCAACAGATGATATTTAGATACTTAAGTCCTTCTTCGATCACAGACTCATCGTTTGTGAAGAGCGAAAGAACAAAATGTGGAAAAAGGGCAGAGAGAAGGAAGAAAATAAGTCCAATAAGCAGACCGATCTTCATCCCGACATTTATGATTTTCTTTATAGGATCAACGCGTTTTTGTCCCCAATACTGAGATGCAAGGACTACTATACCGAGACCTACGCCCGCCGAAACCTGCTGAAGAGTGAATTGAATCTGGTTTACAAGAGTAGCACCGGAAAGGGCAAGCTCTGTGTATCTTCCAAGCATAATATTGTCAACCATATTAACCGCAAGAGCGGCAAGCTGCTGGAGACTGATTATAATCAGAAGACGGAAAAAGGTTTTATAAAACTCTCTGTCTTTTGTAAACATTCCAAGGAATTTGCTGTCTCTGTCAGGAGGCAGCGTAACATATTTGGTCATTTATATTTACCTCTTCAGAATTGAATACAACAATAGTAGCACAATGAAAAACATAATCAAGTGTTAAATCCGATGTTTTGAAATTAATAGGACACTTTAATGTCGAAATTTATTCGTGCATATTTTATTCCGTATGATGCCAAAATAACGCCAGAAAACGGAAGGGAGTGATGTGCTTTGTTCAAGCACGAAAAACAATTATTTCATCCGGTAGCGGTGGAACGGCCTAACCCTCAATATGCTGCTCTGCTTCAGGAACAGCTTGGTGGAGGCAATGGTGAACTGAAAGCAGCTATGCAGTATATGTCCCAGAGTTTCCGCATTAAAGATCAAAAAATCAAGGATTTGTTTCTTGATATTGCCGCAGAGGAACTGGGGCATATGGAGATGGTTGCCCAGACTATCAACCTTCTCAATGGTCACGATGTTAATGCTGCTCAAGTACCCGGCGGTGAGATACAAAGTCATGTGATTTTAGGTTTGAATCCGGGACTTATCAACGCTTCCGGCTATTCATGGACGGGGGATTATGTGACTGTAACAGGAGATCTGTGTGCAGATCTGCTTAGTAACATTGCTTCGGAGCAAAGGGCAAAGGTGGTCTACGAATACCTGTACCGCCAGATCAATGACAAGAAGGTTCGTGAGACAATTGATTTTCTGTTGAACAGAGAGGAAGCTCATAATCAGATGTTTCGGGATGCCTTTAATGAGGTTCAGAACTCGGGCTCCAATCAGGATTTTGGAACAACCAAAGCGGCAAAGATGTACTTCTCATTGTCCGATCCGGGCCCCAATGCCTTTGCAGGCAACAACGTAACCCCAACAAAATTTACAAACTAATGCGAGATGCCCGGAGCTGTAGCTCCGGGCTTTCTGACAAGGAGACAAAATATGCTGCTAATTCAACATGGAATTCTCCATACAATGGAAACGGATGATCCTATCAAGGCAGATATGCTGATACGGGATGGGAAAATAGTAAAAATCGCCCCGAAAATATCCCCGGTGAATGATACTCAAATCCTTAATGCCGAAGGTCTGCATATCTATCCGGGTTTCATTGATGCCCACAGTCATATCGGAATCGCACAGGAAAAAACGTCTGATCAGTCAGATGCATCAAATGAGGACACAAGTCCGGTGACACCTTATATTCGTGCAATCGACGGACTCAACCCCATGGATAGCGCCTTCCATAATGCGTTGGCTGCAGGTATTACAGGGGTAATGGTTGGACCGGGAAGCTCAAACCCAATAGGCGGACAGTTTGCGTTTATAAAAACATTTGGGCGTTGTGTGGACGATATGATTGTACTGGCACCGGCAGCTATAAAAATTGCATTGGGTGAAAATCCAATGTACACCTACGGATCCAAGGACGCTATGCCTTCTACCAGGATGGGGATTGCCTCCGTGATTCGGGAGCAACTGTTCAAGGCACAGCAATATTTTCAAAATAATGACAAGCAAAATGATTATCGGATGGAATGTTTCAGGGAATTGTTTGAAGGCAAGATTCCGTTGAAAGCCCATGTTCATCGTACGGATGATATTTTAACAGCAATACGAATAGCTAAGGAGTTTGGCCTGGGACTTACTCTGGATCATTGCACCGAAGGACATCTGATTGCAGAGGAAATCGCAGCAAATGGATTTCCGGCCATTGTAGGTCCGTCGCTGGCCTCGCGGACAAAAGAAGAAGTAGCATATTCGGACTTCAAAACACCGGGAATTCTAAACAAAAAAGGTGTGACAGTAGCCTTGACTACGGATCATCCGGTTTCCCGTATTCAGTATCTTCCGCTGTGCGCGGCAATGGCTGCAAAAGAAGGCTTAGATAAACAGGCAGCTCTTCGTTCAATCACCATTGATGCGGCAAAAATCTGCCGGGTCGATCATCGATTGGGAAGTCTGAGGGAGGGGAAGGATGCGGATCTTGTGATATTTGACGGAAATCCACTGGACATCTTATCCTCGATATGCACTACGATAATTAACGGTAAAGTTGTGTGGCCACAAAAATGAGAGGGAAAGATATCCTTTTTATAAGTAAAAAGTGTGAATTTTTGTGTTTTGGGCATAAAAATTCCAGCCCAACATCAATAGAGTTGGGCTGGAATTATGGTGGAGCCGAGTGCGCCAAAAACAAACCCGGCACTATTCTCTATCTGATCTAACAATTCATCGTCAATAGTTACGGGCTTATCCCCGGAATTAAAGAAAATTACTAACTTATCGTCATACAAATAGATTGCGTTTACAAAGACATTGATCAGCGTCTTTCTGTAGGAAATATCGTCCGCTCTGCCTTTGCGTAACTGTGTCAAGAAGAATTTAACCTCAGTAATGGTCAGGGACACAGCCCCGGCTTGCTCTATGGCGTATTCGTTCTTGAGTGTGTCAAGCTCTGTTGTAAGCCTTGCAATTTCCACATACAGGGACTTTCTAACGCTGTCTATATCACACTCAGCAACGGCGGTCATGAGATTGCGCTGCCTGCGTTCATTTTCCCGCATGAGCTTTTCAATGCGCTTGAGATTGGTATTGTCCTTTTCACGCTCACAGAGGGCTACAACCTCATGGGCTATCTTGTCAATGTTTGCCGGGGTAAGCTGCTTGCGGCATTCGGCTATAACAAGATCCTCTATGTAGTCCTTTTGTACAGCTTTCTTATCACATTGCTTTTTCTTTGCATTGTTGCACTTGTAATAATAGTATGCTGCGCCCGTGTGGGATGTACCCTTAACGCCCGTCATCATGTCCCGGCATTTACCGCAAAATAGCTTTGTAGTCAGTAGATACTCCTGTTTCGCCTTTGTGCGTGCAGGAGCTTTTCTATTTTTGGTCATAATCTCTTGCACCTTGTAAAAGAGATCGTCCGAGATAATCCGGGGCATACCCCCAGGCGTTTCTATATCCTTGTACAGATAGTAACCGATATACCGCTTGTTTTGGAGCATTTTCCGCAAGCTGTTTTTATTGAACATTGCGCCCCGTGAAGTCCGTACCCCTTGATTGTTTAGGCTTTCGCATATTTCCGTAACGGTTTTACCCGCTGCGTATTCCTCAAAAATCCTAACCACTATCGGGGCGGTTTCTTCATCTATGATATAGTGCTTGTCCGGCGCAACCTTAAAGCCCAAACCGGGATTGCTACCATTTGCAAGGCACTTTTCCGCATTGATCGCCATACCCCGCCGGATTTTTTGGGCAAGCTCTGCGCTGTAGTATTCTGCCATAGATTCAAGCAGACCCTCTACAAGAATACCGCTTGCGTCATCTGTGATATTCTCACGGGCAGACAGTACCCGGACGCCGTTTTTCTTGAGCTTTGCCTTGTATGTTGCGCTGTCATAGCGGTTACGGGCGAAGCGGTCAAGCTGATAGACAAGTACATACTGGAAGCCCTTTTTTGCGCTGTCCTCAATCATTCGCAGAAAGTCCGGGCGTGCGTCTGTAGTGCCGGAGATCGCCCGGTCAATGTATTCGCCTACAATAGTATAGCCGTTTTTCTGTGCGAACTCATAACAGGTTTTAAGCTGTCCCTCAATAGATTGCTCTGTCTGATTGTGGGATGAAAAGCGGGCATATATTACAGCGTTCATGCTTGTACCTCACTATTATTATCCTTGTCTGCTAACGGATCGTAGTTATAATTCCCACGGTCAAACTCACGAATAGTTTTAATGCATTGCTCCTTTGTGAGCTTTCCCTTGTTATACATGGAATAGACTAATCTATACAAAACCCGGTCATCTGAGGACTTTTTGTCAATAAACTTCGATTCTATCTCGTGCAGTATTTCTTGAAAAGTAGATACAGCCTTAGATTCGGCTATGTCCCTTGTATTGATTCTGTAATAGGAATAGTCAAATGTTTGATTCTCTTGCGTGGCACATTGTACCAAAAAGCCCAGCATTACCTCAAAATCTTCGCTTTCAATAAGGCAATTTAGGACATCCATTCCCCAGTCCATTCTATTGGACAGTTTTAACTGGTGGAGCTTTTGAATGGCAATATCAGAAAGCCCCGTAGCTCTGCTTGCAGTATCGTTTCTGCTTTTAATCCCAGTCATAAGATAGTTGCAGTCAACTTCCAAATAATTAGCGATAGCAATAATGTTGCTTAGTGTGGGCTGCTTTGTTCCATTGCGATATGCTGAGATAGAACCAGCGGATATTTGTAAATCAGTCTGTATCTGCGTGGCAGTAATGCCCTTTTCCTCAAGCAGTTTATTAAAGACTTTTGCAAAAACAGCACTATCTCTGTTAATCGCTGTAGCGTCAATATCTCTATTTTCGATTGTATAAACTTTCTTCCGTCCACCCATTATCAAATACTCCTTCATTAAAGTGAAAAGACGATGTAATATTCACCGAAATTTGCGTTAGTGACTATTTTTTACTTTATCTTGAAAATGCTATACAATAAGCACATACAAAAGTGAAAGCGATAATCAACTTTCACTTTAGTATAACACATCGATGTGAAATTGTCAAGATAAAGAGAAATATAACTAATGAAAGGATACTTTTATGGATAAAGTTGAAATCGATGCTGCTGTAAAGGCTGCAAAGAAAGAGTATTACAAGGCGTGGCGTGCTGCGAACCGTGAAAAAGTAAAGGAATACAATTTGCGGTATTGGGAAAAGCGTGTCAAGGAACAGCAGGAAAAGGAAGATAAGAATGTCTGATACCCTCACTATTAAAACTTCCGGCGTGGCGGTTTTGGGTGAGGAACAGGCAAAACATTTTGCACTATCAATCTTTGCGGATGTGAAAGCCTATATCAAGGAACACCGGGCAGAATATGAGCAATGGCTGATAGAACAGGAAGCGGGTGGAATGGATGAAGATGCAGTTTGACACACTCCCGGACAAGCTCATAGAGTGCGCTCTGTGGTGTGTTTGGAAGTATGAGGACAGGGACGGAAAGCCTACAAAAGTGCCGTATAACCCCCGTACAGGCGGCAGGGC
>JAZSRY010000009.1:0-14992 GCA_045538735.1 Oscillospiraceae bacterium | reverse complement strand
TGCTCTCCCGGCTTTCGCCAAGGAGCACACTTGCCGCAGCCTGAGCCAGAGGCACAAGGGAGGTGGAGCCGTCCATTCGGGGCATATTATCCCGGGTGAAGACGAAGGGTGTGCCTTCAATCTCCGGCTCGCTCTCGGGCGTAGGGGCAATTGTAGGCTCTGTGCTTGCCTCGGGACTTGGCTGGGCGGGAGATGCGGGGGTCTCTCCGCAGGCCGCCAGAAGAGAGATGCACAGCAAAAGCGCCAACATCAGGCACATAAATCTTTTCGTCAAAATATTTACGCTCCTTTCACGGGTGCGGGTTTATCTCAGTATACAATTATATTGTATCATATATATTTACTAAGACGCAATTTTTTCCAAAAAGTTTCGCAGAGGGTAGGCGTCCCGACGACCCGTATAAACACCTCATCCGTCATTTGCCCCGCCATTGCCTTCCCCTCAAGGGGAAGGCAATGGCGGGGCGATGTGGGCATCGCCCCCTACGTACATAACGAGGTGCAGTCCCCGTGGCGATGAACACTCGGCGTGACAGGGATTTCGCCTCGTTCTTATCGGGTCGTCGGGGACGCCGACCCCTACGAAATTGGTTGAATAACCTTGTAGCACCGCGATGACCACATCGCCCTGCTGAGCACCGATAATATATTGTAGGGGCCGGACACCCGGCCGGCCCGCCGCCGTTTCCGTACCCTCCCGTAGGGCGCGACGACCTCGGCGCGCCTTTAAAGCCTCCCTTGTGTAAAGGGAGGTGGCACGGCGAAGCCGTGACGGAGACATATACACCTCATCCGTCATTTGCTCCGCAAATGCCACCTTCCCCTCAAGGGGAAGGCAATGGCGGCGCGAACAATTAAATTGCATTATTAATACAGAAATGATATGATGAATTAAATCGGTGCATCGGGAGGCAGAAATGAATCTTTTAATTGCCAAGCGCAACGGAATGAACAGCGAGGAGATAGCCGAACTGGGAAAACTGGGCTTCAGCATAATGGAGGATGGCCGGGACTATCTTCCCTACGAAGGGGATAAAAGCCGGGTTGAAGCAGTTATCTGCTACCAATTTTTCAAGCACAACGATATCCGTGAATTTCCCAATCTTAAGCTCATTCATCTCACCAGCGCGGGCTATGACCATATGCCCCTCGATTACATAAAGGAAAAAGGCATTACTCTTTATAACGCAAGAGGACTTTACTCCGTGGCCATTGCCGAATTTGTGCTCTGGGGCGTGCTCTCCCTCTACAAGGAGGCGGAATATTTCCGCGCCCGAAGAGCGGAGCGGCGCTGGAAGCAGCTGGGTCAGCTCCGTGAAATGGGCGGAAAAACCGTCACCATTCTGGGTGCAGGCAGCATTGCCGCCGAGATAAGCAAACGCTTCACCGCCATGGGATGCACCGCAACCTCCCTTTGCCGCCACCCTAAGCCCGATCCGGACTTTTTCGCCGTGAAAAGCGTTAATGAGCTGAACGCCCTTCTCCCCGAAACGGACATACTCATCCTCGCCGCCCCCCTGACGGAGGAGACCCGCCACATTATGAACGCCGAGCGCTTCGCCCTTATGAAAAAGGGCAGCTGCTTCGTAAATATTGCCCGAGGCGCTCTTGCCGACACCGCCGCTATCATCTCTGCACTGGAGAGCGGGCAGATTTCCGGCGCGGTGCTGGATGTTTTCGAGGAGGAGCCTCTCCCCGAAAACCATCCCCTTTGGGATATGCAAAATGTAATTTTAACTCCCCACAATGCTTTTGCGGGAGAGTTTAACGGCCGCCGCTGCTTTGCCATGATGAAAGAAGATCTGAAAGCGTGGATGGACGAAAATAAAGAGGAAATAATATAAGGAGGAATATCATAATGAAAAAAGAAGCCCTTGAAGTTTTGATGAACCGCCGCAGCGTGAGAAAGTTCAAGCCCGATCAGATCACCGAGGCCGAGCTGCTCACCGTTCTTGACGCAGGCACCTATGCCCCCACCGGACGCAACATGCAGACTCCCTGGATAATCGCCGTCCAGAACAAGGAAGAGCGCGACGCTGTAAGCAAGCTCAACGCTCAGATTATGGGCGCTCCCATTGACCCCTATTACGGCGCTCCCACCATCATCATTGTTGTGGCTCCCGATGACCTTTTCGGCACTATAAACTCCTCCGCCGTGCTCACCAATATGGTAAACGCAGCCTATGCCGCAGGACTGGGCTCTTGCTGGATCCACCGTCCCGACCAGATGTTCGCCACCGAAGAGGGCAAGGCCATGCTGGCAAAATGGGGCATCCCCGAGGGTATGAAGGGCGTCGGCAGCATCGCTCTGGGCTATGCTGATACCGAGCTGCCCGTCGCTCCTCCCCGCAAGGAGAATTACTACAGAATCATCAAGTGAAAAATTAAAGGAGAACGCCCCCTCATGACCATTGAAAGTGCAAAAACCGCTCTGGCAGAGCTTCAGGCTAAGCAGGCCGCCTATGGCCACGCACTGGCTCTTATAAACTATGACGGCTCCACCACCGCCCCCAAGGGCACTGCCGCCAACCGGGCTCAGACTATGAGCATCCTCAGCGCCGAGAACTACCGCCTCTCCACCGGCGAAGAGACCGTGGAGCTTCTTGAGTATCTGAATGAAAACAAGGCTGAGCTCAGCGAGAAAGAAGTCCGCTGTGTGGAGCTGCTCCTCAAGGGTATCCGCCAGCTGAAGAAAATCCCTATGGATCAGTATATCGAGCTGCAGAAGCTGCTGGTTGAATCCGACCACGCATGGCATGTTGCCAAGGAGAACAACGATTGGGAATCCTACCGCCCCTATCTTGAAAAGGTTTTCGACTTCCACAAGCGCATTGCCGCATGGGTTGAGCCTGAAATGGATCCCTATGACTACTGGCTTAACGAGTTTGAGGAAGGTCTTACCAAAGAGCGCTGCAACGAATTCTTCGCCACTCTCCGCAGCCGCATCGTGCCTTTGCTGGACAAGGTGATGAAATCTCCCGCCCACAACAGAGACATGCTCACCGGCCATTTCCCCGCCGAAAAGCAGGAGGAGCTTTCCTACTGGCTGATGAAGACTATCGGTCTTGATCTTGACCACGTTGGTCTTGCCACCACCGAGCACCCCTTCACCACCTCTCTGGGCTCCCATTTTGACGAGCGCATCACCACCCGCTACAACGAAAGCGATATGGGCTTCTCCCTCTTCGCCGTTATCCACGAAGGCGGACACGCCCTCTATGACACCGGCTCCGCCGATGATCTGGCCTATACCGCCCTTGACGGCGGCGTAAGCATGGGCATCCACGAAAGCCAGAGCCGTTTCTATGAAAATATTCTCGGCCGCTCCAAGGCCTTCTGCAGCATCCTCTTCCCCAAACTGCAGGAACTCTTCCCTGAGCAGATGGAAGGCTACACCGTTGATGACCTCTATAAGGCCGTCAACTGCGTGCGCCCCAGCCTCATCCGCATTCAGGCCGACGAGCTTACCTACGCCCTCCACATTATGATCCGCTACGAGATCGAAAAGCGCTACTTTGCAGGCGAGCTGGCAGTTGCCGACTTCCCCGCCACCTGGAACGCTTTTTACAAGGAATATCTTGGAATAGACGTCCCCTGCGACAGCGAAGGCGTTTTGCAGGACAGCCACTGGTCCTTCGGCGCAATAGGCTACTTCCCCTCCTACGCACTGGGCAGCGCTTACGGCGCACAGTTCCTCCGCAAGATGAAAGAGAGCGTGGATGTTGACGAGTGCATATCGAAGGGGGATTTCGCCCCCGTCAACAGCTGGAATAAAGAGCACATCTGGCGCTTCGGCTGCCTCCGCAAGCCCACCGAGCTTTTCGAGGCCGCAACCGAGGAAAAATTCGACCCCAATGTTTTCTGCGACTATCTGGAAGAGAAGTTCGGCGAACTTTATAATCTCTGAAATTAATAAAAAAGCGGCTCTTTTGAGCCGCTTTTTTATGTTAAGGATACGTCAATATTCCCCCCAAAGCCTTGACACCGGGAAATTAAAGGACTATGCTATTTAGGTTAAAGGATTACTCTTTATTATAAATATTCACTTTACCAAAACAGCGCTCTGTCTATCTGAGCGGCAAAAAAGGTGGTATGCATATGAGCAAAAAAACCAAGACAATCAGCCTGTGTCTGTTCGTCGGGATTCTTGTGATTCTGCTTGTGGGTATAATCCTCACGGGTCACGGAGAAGGCCACGGTGACATTCAGGCTCTTATGCGGGATGCGGTGCTCCACGAGGAAGGGCGGATAAGCCTTTTCGGACTTATGGATGTGAACCCGGCCTTGATTTCCGCCTTCACGGTGACGGCGGTGCTGCTGGTGTTCTGTGCAATTGTCCGAATTTTCGTGATTCCCCGCTTTAAAATGCTTCCCGGCAAGTTCCAGATGCTTCTGGAAACCGCGGTGGGACTTTTTGACGGAATGGCAAAAAGCAACAGCCCTCACAGAAATCATTTTCTGGGTGCATACATCTTTGCCGCCGGCGCTTATATCTTCATCGGCACCCTCTTTGAGCTTTTCGGTTTTCAGGCTGTCACCGTTGGAGGCCACTCCATAGCCCTGCCCGCTCCCCTTTCCGATATCAATGCAGCAATTGCAATGGGCTGCCTTTCCTACTGCATCATCCTCTCCGGAGGTATTGCAGGAAACGGCCTCAAGGGCGTGGGTCTCACACTGAAGGATTTCTCCCTTCCCATATCCATGAGCTTCCGTCTTTTCGGCGCACTGCTCAGCGGACTTCTGGTAACCGAGCTTGTCTACCACTATATCTCCCTCAGCTTTGTGCTTCCCGTTATAGTGGGCGTGCTCTTCACATTGCTCCACGCTCTCATCCAGGCCTATGTTCTCACAATGCTTACCGCACTGTTCTATGGCGAGGTTTCCGAGCGCCACCCGCCCAAGCCCAAGAAAACCAAAGCAAAAAAGGCAGCTGCCTGATTTATCAACATATAAACTCTACTTTATTTAACGGAGGATAAGAATATGACTACCAAGACCCGCAGAATTATCACTATCGTTCTCATGATCGCAGTTTTCTTTGCCCTTTCCGTCAGCGCATTCGCAGCTGATGGTGCCGAGGCAGCTGAGGCTGCAAGCGAAAGCAAACTCCTTGGCAACAAGGCCTATGCTGCAGCAATTGCAGTTGCCGTTGCAGCCGGAGCCGGTGCTATAGGTATGGCACTTGCAATTTCCAAGAGCGCCGAGGGTATTGCCCGCCAGCCCGAAGCAGAAGGCAAGATCCGCACCACCCTTATGCTGGGTCTTGTTTTCATTGAAACCGCCATCATCTATGCCCTTATTGTTGCAATTCTTATAATCTTCGTCCTGTAAGGGAGGAAAACACATGAACGTCCCTCTTAATATTGATTTTCAGCAGATTCTGCTGCATCTTTTCAACTTCGCCATTCTGGGCTTCGGCCTTTACTTCCTTCTCTATAAGCCCGTGAAGAAGTTTATGGACGAACGCACCGCCCGGTATCAGGCTATGAAGGACGAGGCTGACGCCTGCCTTGAACGCGCCAAGGAGCAGGAGGCTCTCTCCGCCAAGCGCTTTGAACAGCTTGACGAGGAGATGGCCGAAAAGCGCCGCCTCTCTCTCAGCGAAACCGAGGCCATTTCCGCCCGCCGTGTTGCCGAGGCCGAAGAGCAGGCAAGGAAGATTCTTCTCGATGCCCGTGAGAACGCTCTTAGGGAGCGGGATGCCCTTATGGTATCTGCCCGCGAGGAGGTTTCCGAAATGGCTATTGCCGCTGTCAAAAAGCTGGTAAGCGAGTCCGTTTCCGAATCCTATGACGATTTCCTCGATGCCGCGGAAAGGAGCGCCGTGGATGAGCAGCTTTGAAAAGCGCCCCGTCCGGGCAATTCTCTATTCTCCCGAGGCACCTTCCGAGGCGCAGAAAGGCCGCTTTGAACTGTGGCTGCGCCGTAAATACGGCGGAGAGGTCTGCCTCGAATGGGTTTGCGACACTTCCATTGCCGGCGGTTTCCGCCTGAAAGTAGGCAGCCAGCTCTACGACTGGACCGCCGAGGGCCGCATGGCTCAGCTTGGTGAGACCATCCGCGGTCTGGACCGCAGCAGCGAAAAGCTTCTGCCCCTGCTGAGAGACACCCTTGAGCAGTGGGAAAGCGAGGCTATGCCTCAGGAGGTGGGCACCGTTATCAGCGTCAACGACGGCATTGCCAATGTCAGCGGCCTTGAAAATGTTGCCTACGGCGAAATAGTTCTCTTCGAAAACGGCGTAAGAGGTATGGCTCAGAACCTCAAGCGCGACAATGTGGGCTGTGTGCTTTTCGGCGACACCGAGCTTGTCCGCGCAGGCACCACCGCCCGCCGCAGCGGCCGCACCGCAGGTTTGCCCGTTGGCGAGGGCTTTCTTGGCCGCGTTGTTGACGCTCTGGGAACTCCCGTTGACGGTAAAGGCCCCATCCACTCCGTAGGATATCGCCCCGTAGAGTCCCCCGCTCCCGGAATTATTGACCGCAAAAGTGTTTCCAGACCCATGGAGACCGGTATTATTTCAATTGACTCCATGTTCCCCATAGGCCGCGGTCAGCGTGAGCTTATAATCGGCGACCGCCAGACCGGCAAGACCACCATAGCTCTGGACACCATTCTCAACCAGAAGGGCAAGGATGCTGTCTGCATCTATGTTGCCATCGGTCAGAAGGCATCCTCCGTTGCTCAGCTTGTGGAAACCCTCCGCCGCCACGGCAGCCTTGAATACAGCATCGTTATCAATGCCTCCGCCAGCGACAGCGTTTCTCTCCAGTACATCGCCCCCTACGCAGGCTGCGCTCTTGGTGAATATTTTATGAATAAGGGCAAGGACGTGCTCATTGTCTATGACGATTTGAGCAAGCACGCCATTGCTTACCGCACTTTGAGCCTCCTTCTGGAACGCTCTCCCGGACGCGAGGCCTATCCCGGCGATGTTTTCTATCTCCACTCCCGTCTGCTGGAGCGTGCTGCCCAGCTCAGCGACGAACGGGGCGGCGGCAGCATGACTGCTCTGCCCATAGTCGAGACTCAGGCCGGCGATGTTTCCGCCTATATACCCACTAATATCATCTCCATCACCGATGGACAAATTTTCCTCGAAAGCAAGTTCTTCCACGCCGGTCAGCGCCCCGCCGTTAACGTTGGTCTTTCTGTTTCCCGTGTAGGCGGTGCAGCCCAGACCCACGCAATGAAGAAGGCTGCCGGCACCATACGCATTGATCTTGCCCAGTTCAGAGAGATGGAGGTTTTCACCCAGTTCTCCAGCGACCTTGACGCAGGCACTCTCCGCCAGCTTGCCTACGGCCAGAGCCTTATGCGTCTGCTCCGCCAGAAACAGCACAAGCCTTTGCAGCAGTATGAGCAGGTCATCCTCCTGGTCACCATGCTGAACAAGGTCATGATTAATGTTCCCCTCAATCAGATCAACAGCTGCTGCGATGCGCTTCTGGATTATATGCGCGCTGCCCATTCGGAAATATGCGACTCCATCAGCGAAAACCGCAGCCTCACTCCCGAGCTTAAAGACTCCATAATTTCCGCCGCACGAAAATATGTGAATTCTGTATATCTTTCCAAAAGGTGATGTTTAGCTATGGCAAGCACCAAACAGATTAAAAATCACATAGCCAGCGTTCAGGACACAAGAAAGATCACCAAGGCTATGCAGCTGATAGCCTCCACAAAGCTCCGCAAGGCCAAGGAGGAGCTGGACAAAACCCTGCCCTATTTCAGCGCCCTTCGCGGTGAGGTAAAACGCATATTCCGCAGCGTTGAAGGCACTAACAGTCCCTATCTGGCCTCCGAACAGGAAAGCGCCGATACCAGCGGCTGCTGGGGTCTGCTTGTTATAACCGCCGACAAGGGACTGGCCGGAACCTATAACCAGAACGCTCTGAAGGCCGCGGAGGCTTTTCTCCGCCGCCATAGCGATACCCGACTTTTTGTTGTAGGCGAATATGGCCGACAGTTTTTCAAACGCAAAGGCATAGCCACCGAGTCCGGCTTCCTCTTCAGCGCCCAAAGTCCCACCATTGAACGCGCCAGGCATATAGCCCACAGTCTTCTCCGTCTCTATGACAGAAAAGAGCTGAAAAAAATATACATCGTATATTCCAACCTTTCCAAAGGTCTTGATGTGGAAAGCCGCACCACCCGCCTGTTGCCCCTCCACAAGGACCATTTCTCCGCTCCCGACTTTGAAAAGGAAGTTGCCGAGCCCTTTGAGTTCATCCCCTCCGAGGAAGAAGTTCTCTCCCGCGTTATCCACAGCTATCTTTCCGGCTTTATATACAGCGCCCTTGTTGACAGCTTCTGCTGCGAGCAAAGCGAACGCATGAGAGCTATGGATTCCGCCACCAGAAACGCCGACAAAATTCTTGACGAGCTTTCTCTTCAGTATAACCACCAGCGGCAAAGCGCCATTACTCAGGAGATCACCGAAATTTCCGCCGGCGCACGAGCCCAGAAACACAAAGAAGCAAAGGAGGTGCCGCAGCTGTGACCACAGGCAAGATAGTCCAGATTTCCGGCCCCGTTGTTGATGTCCAATTCGATCACGCAACTCTTCCCTCCATAAGAGAAGAGCTTCGTCTGAGCATAGACGGTCATGACCGTGTTATGGAGGTTGCACAGCACGTGGACTCCACCACCGTTCGCTGCATTATGCTCTCCGACAGCGAGGGTCTTTCCCGCGGTATGGAGGTCGCCGCCCCCGGCCACGGAATAATGGTTCCCGTGGGAACTCCCACTCTCGGCAGAATGTTCAACGTTCTCGGCAATCCCATCGACGGCGGAACCGCTCCCGAGGCAGAGCGCTGGGAGATCCACCGCAAGCCTCCCGCTTTTGACCAGCAAAGCCCCGCAGTTGAAATTCTGGAAACAGGCATCAAGGTCATCGACCTTCTTGACCCTTATCCCAAGGGCGGAAAAATCGGTCTTTTCGGAGGCGCAGGCGTCGGCAAGACCGTGCTTATTCAGGAGCTTATCCACAACGTGGCAACCCAGCACGGCGGCTACTCCATATTCACCGGTGTCGGCGAGCGCAGCCGCGAGGGCAACGACCTCTGGACCGAGATGCAGGAAAGCGGCGTTATCGAAAAGACCGCCCTCGTCTTCGGTCAGATGAATGAATCTCCCGGTGTCCGTATGCGCGTAGGTCTGACCGGTCTGACTATGGCAGAATATTTCCGCGACAGGGAACACAAGGACGTTCTCCTTTTTATCGATAACATTTTCCGCTTCGTTCAGGCCGGCAGCGAGGTTTCCACCCTTCTGGGACGCATGCCCTCTGCAGTAGGCTACCAGCCCACTCTGGCTTCCGAGATGGGCGAGCTGCAGGAGCGCATCACCTCAACCAAGAGCGGCTCTGTCACCTCCGTTCAGGCAGTTTATGTCCCCGCCGACGACCTGACTGACCCCGCCCCCGCAACCACTTTCTCCCACCTTGATGCAACCACCGTTCTCAGCCGCAGTATCGCCGAACAGGGACTTTACCCCGCAGTTGATCCGCTGGAATCCACCTCCCGCATTCTGGAGGCGGATATCGTTGGTGAAGATCACTACCGCATCGCCCGTCAGGTTCAGGAAATGCTCCAGAAATACAGCGAGCTGCAGGATATTATAGCCATTCTCGGCATTGAAGAGCTCAGCGAGGAGGACCGTGCCACCGTTAACCGCGCACGCCGCATCCAGCGCTTCCTTTCTCAGCCCACCCATGTTGCAGAGAAATTTACAGGCGTTCCCGGCGTATATGTCCCTCTCCGCGAAACTCTCCGCGGATTTGACGCGATCATCGCAGGTGAACTTGACCACCTCCCCGAGGCAGCCTTCTTCAATGTGGGCACTTTGGACGATGTTTACGCCAAGGCCGCAGCCATTGAGCGGGGTGAGATATAAATGGACAGCTTTTATATCCACATTCTCGCCGAAGACCATGTTGTCGCCCGCGGCGACTGTATTTCAATGACTCTTCCCGTTTATGACGGTCTCTACGGCATTCAGGCTCACCACAGCAATATGATAAGCACCGTTGAGCCGGGACTGCTCAGCTGCACCATGGCCGACGGCAGCACCATACGTGCCGCTGTTTCCAACGGCCTTGTGAAAGTTGAAAACAACGATGTTTTGGTTCTGATAGAGAGCGCCGAAACTCCCGAGGACATCGACCTTATCCGCGCCAAAAGAGCGGCAGAGGAGGCAGAGGCTCAGCTCAGGCACCACAACAGTATGATGGAATACCGCATAGCAGAGGCAAGCCTTATAAGAGCCACCAACCGTCTCCGCCTGAAGGGAAGCGGCACACCCGAAAACAAATAGTATGCACAAACGCCCGATGCCCAGTGCTTCGGGCGTTTTTTATCAAAGACCGGTAAATACTTATTCCAATTACTGCCGTCTTATGGTATATTCATCTGGAAAAGGATTAAATCTCCCCCAAAGGGCAAGATATACCATATTCACGAAAAAAGGTGAAAACATATGAGAAAAACAAAAGTTATCTGCACTCTCGGCCCCGCAGTTGACTCTGTGGAGGCCATATCCCAGCTGCTGCGTCTGGGCATGAACGGCGCCCGCTTCAATTTCTCCCACGGCAGCCACGAAAGCCAGCTTGCCACCCTCCGTCGCCTGCGCTCCGCTATGAACGAAACCGGGCTCTCCGCCGCCCTCATTCTGGACACCAAGGGTCCGGAAATAAGAGTGAAAACCTTTGCCGAAGGAAGCGTTGAGCTGAAAGAGGGCGAGATGTTCACTCTCCGCACCGACTCCGTTGAGGGCAGCGCTCAGCAGGTTTCCGTCACCTACCCCGGTCTTGCCGATGATATTGACCTGGGCAGCACCATACTTGTGGATGACGGGCTTATCTCCCTTAAGGTGGAAAGCATAGACGCCCCCTCCATTTGCTGCCGGGTGGAAAACGGAGGCAGACTTTCCAACAACAAGTCCATCAACATCCCCGGCGCCTCCATCAGCCTTCCTGCTCTCACCGAGAAGGACAAGTCCGACCTGCGCTTCGCCGTGGAAAACGGTTTCGATTACATCGCCGCCTCCTTTGTCCGCTCCGCCTCCGATATGGCGGAAATCCGCTCCTGCCTTGACAGCTGCGGAGGAGAGCACATCCGCATTATTGCCAAGATAGAAAATCAGCAGGGCGTGGATAATCTTGAGGAAATCGCCCGTGCCGCCGACGGCGTTATGGTTGCCCGAGGAGACCTTGGCGTGGAAATCCCCGCCGCAAAGGTGCCCTATATACAGAAAAAGATGATCAAAAAATGCCGCGAGATGGGCAAAACCGTCATCGTTGCAACCCAGATGCTGGACTCCATGATCCATAACCCCCGCCCCACCCGCGCCGAGGTCAGCGATGTTGCCAACGCCGTTTATGACGGAACCTGCTGCGTTATGCTCTCCGGCGAGACTGCCAGCGGCAAATATCCCTTCGACAGTCTCAAGACTATGGTGGACATAGTCTGCGAGGCCGAGGAAGGCATGGACTACTGGAAAAAGTTCCAGAAGGGTCTGGCCGCCAGCTCCAACTCCGGCATATCCGACGCCGTCACCCGCACCTGCTGCCTTATGGCCGCAGATCTGGGCGCCGCCGCCATCCTCACCGCCACCCAGAGCGGCTACACCGCCCGTCTTATCAGCCGCTTCCACCCCGCCTGCCCCATTATGGCTCTCAGCCCCGACCCCACCGTGTGCCGCCAGCTCAATATTGTCTGGGGCGTTCAGGCCTTCCGCTCACGGGAGTTCACCAGCACCGACGAAATTTTTATCCGCTGCGGTGATATGGCGCTGGACAAGGGCATAGTAAGAGAGGGCGACACCGTTGTTATCACCAGCGGCGTTCCCGTGGGCCGCACCGGCAGCACCAACCTTATCAAGGCCGAGGTGCTTTGATAAACATGAAGACAACCTCCGACTACTGCCTGGAGCTTTTCGGAGAGAAGCTCTATAAGCTCAGTCTGGATGCAGGCTTCACCTGCCCCAACCGGGACGGAAAGCTGGATACCCGTGGCTGCATTTTCTGCTCCGCGGGAGGCAGCGGAGATTTCGCCGGAGACCGGGCGCTGAGCATAGATGAGCAGATTGAAAAGGAAAAGAGCCGTGTGGCTGCCAAATACCGCGGCAGCCGCTACATAGCCTATTTTCAGGCCTTCACCAACACCTATGCCCCCGCCAGGGAGCTGGAAGCGCTCTTTATGCATGTTGCGGAGCGAAGCGACATTGCCGCGCTGAGCATCGCCACCCGCCCCGACTGTCTTGGAGGGGAGGTTTTGGAGCTTCTGGGCAGACTGAACAAGGTAAAGCCCGTTTGGGTGGAGCTTGGGCTTCAGACAATCCACCCCGCAAGCGCGGAATATATCCGCCGCGGATATCCTCTCGAGGAGTTTGACCGCGCACTGGAAGCGCTGAAAAATCTCGGCATTCACAGCATTGTTCATCTGATACTGGGTCTTCCCGGCGAGACAAAGGAGGATATGCTGGCCTCCCTCCGCTATGTCACGGAGAAAGGCGCCCACGGAATAAAGCTGCAGCTGCTCCACGTTCTGGAGGGCACAGACCTTGCGAAGGATTACCGCGCGGGCAGGTTTTCCTGCATGAGCCTGGAAGAATATGCCTCTCTTGTGGCAGATTGCGTGGAAATTATTCCAAAAAGCACCGTTATTCACCGCCTCACCGGAGACGGAGCTAAAAAAATACTGATCGCGCCCCTTTGGAGCGGAGACAAAAAGCGGGTTTTGAACACTATCCATTCCTGCCTCCGGCAAAGAGGCCTGATTTAGAAAGGCAGCCAACAATGGAAAAGATAATAAAATATCTCAAAGAAAAATACCGCCTCAGCTCCATGATAGTCAGCGGCGACTATGCCGAGGACAACATCCGAAGCGGAAGCGTTTTTGAGGCCATCGCCATGGGCGCCACAAGCCCCTATGCCCACGAAACCGCGGAAATCGAGGGAGTGAAGCTTGATGTTCTCATTTACCCCCGCGAGATTTTTTACGGCGAGATTAGCCTTGACGAATTCGAGCAGGCTCACGAGGGTCTTGTTGTTCTGGACGAGGACGGAATGGGCACCTGGCTCAAGCGCATGATTGCCCAGCAGATCGCCTCCATCCCTCTCAAAAGCGACGAGGCTGTCAGCGATGCCCTCCACTGGTGCTCCTCCATGGCTGAGCGCGCCGAAACCGAGGATGCGGAAGGTCTTTTCTGCCGCCATTGGCTTCTCACCGACAGCGTTGAGGTCTATTCCGATGTCTGCGGCATGCCCTTCCTCAGCCCCAAGAAAACTATGAGCAAAATGGCAAAATCCGACCCCGAGGCCGCGGAGATCCATCTTCGGGCTATGGGCAGCATGGATCACGGTGCCCTTTTGGCTTGGGTGGAGCTTTTGAAAGCGCGCTTCGAAGCAAGGAAAAAGGCAGAATGAAAATAAAAAGCAGGTGGAAAAACCACCTGCTTTTTGCGTTTTGCGGCGGGATGTGGGCATCCCGCCCTACGGGTGTGCGATTTCCGTAGGGGACGGCGTCCTCAAAGTCCCGCAGGTTTGTAAGGAACGGTCTTGACCGCAGCCTGAAAAACACCTCATCCGTCACGGCTTCGCCGTGCCACCTTCCCCAAGGGGAAGGCAAAGGCGCGGAACACTACGAGGTGAAATCCCCGTGCTGCCGAACAGGCAGCTCTACGCAGCAGCGTCCTGAGCGGAAAACGAGGCAGGCACTCTAAGGTTTAGGTGCGGATTTCTGTGGCACGATGTTTTTCTTCTTTCCGCACTTGGGGCGTTTCCAAAGAGGGGTTTTAAACCCCCTCTTTGTTGGACTTTTCTTTCCATATTCTTTTCGGCCACGCGAAAAGAATATGGCCGTCGGAGACAACAATCCCTCCGCCCCTGTGGGGCACCTCCCTTTACACAAGGGAGGCTTTAAGGGCGCGCCGACGGCCATGGGCTCGCGCCCTACGAGCGTTATTACGCGCGGTGCTATGTGGGGAACGGTCTTGACCGTTCCGCAAAACACCTCATCCGTCATTTGCCTGCGGGAATTATATAGTTATCACTCCAAACAACTTCCCTCCTCGCGGCATAGCCGCTGCGGTCGGTGGCTAAAAATGTGCCACCGGCACATTTTCTTAACGCCCCGACAAGGGAGGCTTTAAAAGCAAAAAGAGAGATGCTCAGGCATCTCTCTTTCTCATTTTATCAAAGAATTCCCTCAGAAGGGCGCTGCTTTCCGACCCGAGCACTCCCCCGTAAATGGCGGTATGTCCGGGGTATGCTTCCTCGAAAAGATTCAGCACGCTGGCGGCGGAGCCTGTCTGCTCCTCCCTTGCGCCGTAAACCAAAGTGCCGAGACGGCTCATTATCATTGCTCCCGCGCACATGGGGCAGGGCTCCAGCGTCACATAAAGGCTGCAGTCATCCATTCTCCAGTCTCCGCGGACAGCGGCGGCTGCCTCAAGAGCCTCTATCTCCGCGTGTCCGGTGACGCTGCGGCGCTCTTCCCGGCGGTTGCGTCCTCTGCCTATTATGCGTCCGGCGGCATCAACCACAACGCAGCCAACGGGAATTTCACCCTCACCCGCCGCTTCAGCAGCCAGAGCGAGAGCCTCCCGCATATATTTTTCCATATCCATTTTCCTCACCGCCCGTGGGGTTTTTTAATATTTTACCCAAGGGCGGGGATTTTGTAAAGCCCCCCCACCATACAGAGGGACTTATCGATGCCGAGGTACTGAAAAAACCGCAGCAAAGGCGGCGCGCCCACGGCCACGGGCTCGCGCCCTACGGGGTTTGCGCCATCTTTTGTAGGGAACGGTTTTGACCGCAGCGAAAATAGTACGAGGCACCATTCCCCGTGGCGCCGACCAGGCGCCTCGAGGCAGCAGCGTCCCGAGCGGAAAACGTGGGGGGGTCAAGAAAAAGTGCCGGGGGGACATTTTTTTTACCCCCCCCCCCCCGGGGCAAATACACCCCCCCCCCCCCTCTCTCCCCCCCGC
>JAZSRY010000039.1:0-12827 GCA_045538735.1 Oscillospiraceae bacterium | reverse complement strand
AGTTCTGGAACAGACCTGTCTTCGGATCCTTGTCTTTCTGATTCATTGAAACAGGAATGATATAGTAGCCCTTCTTCTTGAAGTCTTCCCAGCTCATGTGCTTGGGGAGATCGGAGAACTGCCAGAAACGCTTTGCCCAGTCTTCTTCGCTGCGGCCTTCGGTGAATGCTTCGCCCCAGCCCAGACGAGCTGCAACCTGGGAGAAGACCCAGAAGTCAGAGCGGGAATCCCACAGAGGCCCGATAGCCTTATCCTGGAATACGATTACCTGCCAGCTGTTACCGGTCTGAGAGTGAGAGCAGTAACCGCCGTTACCGGAGTTACCAACTTCACCGATATCAACACGCTCGAGCTGAGAGCAAGCGGGAAGAATAACGTCAGCATGACGGGTTTCGGGAGTGAAGAAGATATCCTGGTTGATAACGAACTCCAGCTCGGGGCTCTGGTACATAGCAACCCACTTGTTGGTGTCCAGCATGGTTCCGATGAAGGAGCCGCCGTAACGCCAGAAGCAGTGGCACTTGGAGCATCCGGGAGCGGGATAGATGTGACGGGTGAACTCGAAGTCCAGACCGCCGCCGCAGAAGCCTTCGCCGTACCACTCATAGTGGCCGTCAAGGATAGCATCGGGGAGGTTGGGACGATAGAGAACCTGCTGTACATCGTTGAGAGCGGGCTTATCGCAGATGGGGAAGTTTGCGATAGAGCTCAGAGGATCGGAGTAGCCGCCGAACCAGAAGTTGTAGTTCATGGGAGCGCCGCATGCGCCGGTCCACATGTTGTAACCGGTCTTGCCCATGCCCTGCATAGCAAGGAGGGAGACGATAAGACGTGCGTAGTCGCAGCCGCCGATGGTACGGCAGGCGCCGCCGAAGCCGCCGCGCATACCGGAGCCGCCGGTGGTGACAGTGGAAGCCCAACGACGAGCGATGGCCTTAATGTCAGCAGCCTTGATGCCGGAGATTTCTTCTGCCCACTTGGGGGTCTTTGCGGTGCCGTCAACGCCCAGGCCCAGGATGTGCTGTGCCCACTCGTCGAAGCGGTGACCGTGCTTTGCTATGTATTCCTTGTCATAGGTGCCTTCAGTGATCCAGACGTAAGCGATAGCTTCGAGGATGGCGGAGTCGGTGCCCATGCGGGGGCCGATCCACTTGTCAGCGTGCTTGACAGAGGAGAAGTTGTTGAAGGGGTCAACATAGATGAACTGAATGCCCATCTCCTTCATCCACCAACGCCAGAGAGCAGACTCCTGAGCAGAGTAGCCGCCGCGGGTGGTGTCGGGGTCGGTGGACCACATGATCATGGTCTCAACATTCTGCATAGCCTCTTCCAGCATATCGAAGGGTTCGGGACCGCCGAGACGCCAGTAGTAGCCATAGGTGTGGGGAGCGCCCCAGTGGAAGCCTTCCCAAGAGTCGGGGTTATCGATGACTCTGGTGTAGCCCATCATGTTGAAGAAGCGCTTGAACAGGGAGATTTTGTAGCCTGCGAGACCCCAGGTGTGGTGGGAGGAAGTGCAGGCGAAGATGGTCTCCTTGCCGTAGGTCTCGTGGAGACGCTTGATCTCACGAACGACCAGGCTGAGAGCCTCGTCCCAGGAAGCACGGCGATAGCCGCTCTTACCACGGTTCTGAGTGTTGCGGTTCTGACCGTCAGCAGTCTCCACGAAGTCCTCACGGATCATGGGATACTTGATACGGTCATAGGAGTAGGTCTTGTCCTTCTCAGTGTAGCCCAGGAGGGACATGGTGGTCTTTCTCTGGGGGGTATACTCTTTGCCGCGAGCCTTGATGACCCAGCCCTTGGTATCTTCCTCGGTGAGGACGATGGGGCGTACACGGCGGATAACACCGTCAACGGTGTGCACAGCCATGGGGCCGGCAACGGAGACGGAATGAGTTATTCTTTCCTTAGCCATTTGGGTACCTCCTCAAACGTTCACTTCGACCATCTGAGCAGCGTACTCAGAGTTGGGGTCGATTTCTACCATGTGGCCGACATACTTGCCATCCTGCCACTCGAAACCGCGCATATCGAAAACTTCGATAACGGGGAGCCAGTAGATCTTTCCGTCGGGACCCTGATAGTGCTTGCCCTGATGGAATTTGTGAAGAACCATGGGCTTGCCGCCGCGTTCCTTGACAGCTTCGGCGTAGTTGGGGTTCTTGAAGCTGGGCTTGATGGGGCCAAACTTCTCCCAACGCATTGCACCGATGTCTTCCCAACCGGCAGCTGCGATGGCTTCATTCATGATGTTCTTGACCTCAGTGGAGGGTCTTCCGCAGCCTTCGAAGCCTTCGTACCACACGCGATACACACAGGTGAACTCGCTGGGGCACTTTTTCAGAACTTCTGCGACCTTTTCGAAGATCTCCTCTTTGGTAAGAAACAGGTTCCCCTCGGGGACATGGACGAGATATTTCATGCTGTTCCTCCTTTTAGGAAAAAATATATTTGAAAAGGGGTCCTCTCTCCGGGTAGAGAGATTTTGCTAACAAGGTAATCAGTTGGCCTGACCTTTGGTGGGGCTTTCTTCAATAGCGTCCATGAAGTCAACATCCTCACCGGGCTTCTGGCCGATGGTGCACAGGAAGTTATAGATTCCCCGCTCGGCGGTGACCATAACACCCATGTAGTTGAGCTTTTTGTCATACTTGATTTCAAAAAGCTGGTCGGCAGTACTGTCCAGATTTTTCAGCATTGCGCGGTTTTTTGCATTCTTGTCCCAGGAACGGTAACGGCCTTCTTCCTCGCCGATGGGGTGGATAAAGCACTGATACTTTCCTCTGTACTCGAAGCAGTACATTATTTCTGTTCCGGAGAGAACGGCAACCATGTTGCCTGCCTCAACGGATTTCATCATCTTTTCGCCGTCCTTGCCGAGAGGGCCGATTTCGATTTTTTCCTCCCGCTCGGGACGCTTGTTGCTGTCTTCCATTGCTATCTCCTTGACATACTTATAAGACATTATAGTTCATCGTTAAATATAAACCTTGGAACTATACCAAAGTCAATACGGGAATAGTTTATAACGGCTATAATTATTTGTTATTGAGAGAGATTTTGCCGCAATTGGAAGAAAGAACAAAAGCGCGGCGGAAGGGAGCTGTTGACTTTATTTGTAAGGAGGGCTATTATTCGATATAGAATTCCGAAAGAGAGGTGCAGAGTATGAGAGAAAGACTTAAACCCAGCCGTCTTGCGGCATATGTTGCAGGATTGATGCTTCTTGCCTTGGGTATTGCCGCCTCCATGCGCTCAGACCTTGGCTCATCTCCCGTTGCCTCCGTGCCCTTTATGTTCAACCTCACCACCGGACTTGAAATGGGGCTGGCAACCATTATGTGGCAGAGCTTTCTTGTGCTGCTCCAGTTCCTGATTTTGCGCAGGGATTTCAAGCCATGGATTTTGCTTCAGCTCATTACCGGCTTCCTTTTTGGCTACTGCAACACCTTTGCCGGATGGATATTCAGTCTTTTCCCCGCTCCGGAAAGTATTGTTATGCGTCTTGTGTTTACCTGCATCGGCTTCGTGGTGGGAGGCTTTGGAGTCTGGCTTTATTCCAGCTCCGATGTCATCAATATGCCCAGCGAAGGTATAGTTGTGGTCATCGCGCAAAAACTGGGCAAGCCCTTCCATGTAATCAAGATTTTTTTTGACGTAACAAGCGTCATTATCGCCGGCACCTGCTGCCTGATATTTATCCGCTCTCTCGGCAGCGTGGGTATAGGCACCGTGATAATATCCATCATGCTCGGAACAATGGTGGGAGTTTATTCCCGCGCATGGGGCGCTAAGCTCAAAGCAATATTTGAGAAGGACAAAAGCCTTATAAAAGCAAAAAGTGAATAAATAGTTAAAGAACGGCAGTCATTTGACTGCCGTTCTTTAATTTTCAGAATATTTTCATATTTTTGATGAGTGCCTTTTCAGGACCGAAATAGCCGCTATGAAGAGATCTCTCGGAGGAAAGTGTGATTTCCGCAAGAACCTCGCTGAGCTTTCCGGAGACAGATATTCCGGTGAGAGGAGTGACTGCCGTGCCGTCATTATAATAGGCGAGACGGATTTCTCCGCCGATATAATCATTGTAGAAATCAACCTGAAGACCGGACATGGAGATTATCTCAAGATAAGGTCCCTTTTCGAAAAGCTCGGGGGAAGCGCTGCCCGCGTCAACATCGGTGCAGGGAAGTGCTCCGCTGGGCTCTTCACTGATATACTGACCGAATTTACTGCTGCCGTGGTAGGCGGTAACCTTGCCCTTGTCAATGACGCGCAGGGCACCCAAAGAGGTGCCGTCCATATCAAAGCGGGAGGAGCGGAAGCTTCCGGGAATTTCGCCCTTGAGGGTGATGCCTATGGGGTCTCCGCTACCCTCGGGCTGAATTCTCTCGCCTTTCTTATGAAGGTTTGCGGAGTAATAAACCTGAGCATAGTCAAGGTCAGAGACCATTGTGCGGAAGAGCTGGGAAAGCTCGGGCATATTGAGTATAACGGGGCAGATGGGGGTAGCCTCGGGAGTGACAGCCTCAGAGCGGGCTTTTACTTCGGCCATTTTTCCGGCAATCTCTTCTCTCAGCGCGGGTATATCGAGAGTGGAGAAGTTATACTGCTCATAGAGTTCAACGCTCTGACTCTCGCCGTTGAAAGTGGGGATGGCTTCCACCATGGCATCATAATGAACCTGTCTTTTGCTGATGCCCGCACTGTTGATGACTTCCTCGTGATGTTCGGTAACAAACACCTCAAGGGCGTTTATGGCTGCATTTTCAATTTTATTGGAGGCGAAAACCTCCCTTGCAATGGTCTTTGCAAGCGCAATTGGATCATATTCGGTAAAATTGCTTTCGATGATGTATTCCTCCTCTGCGCCGGAGGGAAGGACGTAAGGAGCGTTTTTAACAAGACGGGCGCGGCTGACGGCCTTGGTTATAAGGTCTTTTATCTCCTCATCGGTGGAGGCGGGATATACATAGAACATTGCGTCGCCGCGGAAACCCTCGCTGTCCACATAGACGGTAACGCGGTTATTGGTGGTGTCGGTGCGGCGGACACAGTCCAGCTTTTCCTTCACGAAGAAAAGCTCATGGCTCTGTCTGCGGTGCGTATTAATTTTCCAGTCGGCTATGCGGCTGTCTGCCTTAAGCAACTCAATAACTTTTATCATCCCAGCTTCACCTTCACTTTCAGAGCGCTTCCGCCATCGCTGACGCGCACCCATTCTTTGTAGCCCTTGCCGCAGGCACCGGCACCGATAACCTTGAAGTCATCGGAAACCATGGATATGCTCCCCAGCAGATCTGGGACATAGCCGCTCATTACAACGGGAGAAACATAGTTTTCGCTAAGCTTTCCGTCAATAATTTCAATGCCGTATTCCGCAACACACTGGATGGCCCAGTTCTTGGGATCTTCCATACCGTTGTTGGTCTCGAAAAGCATATAGCCGTGGTCTATGGAGGCTATCATGTCCTCAAGCTTGTCCTTGCCGGGCTCAAAGAAGGTGTTGGTCATTCTGGCATAGGCCTTGCGGCGTATGCTCTCGCGTCTGCCGTTTCCGGTGGGGGCGGTGCCCAGCTGAGTTGCGGAGGAGAGGTCGGAGATGCCCGTTACAAGTATTCCGTCCTTGATAATCTGTGTATCGCCGGCGAGAACACCGTCGTCATCAAAGAAATAGGAGGCGGCGCTGAGGGCGGATGCTGCACCGTCGCGCATGTTGCAGATGGGGGAGGCAACATACTTGCCTACAAATTCCTTTGCAAGAGCGCGGTCTTTCACGAACTGGTCCATTTCAACGCCGTGCCCAAAGGCTTCGTGAGCGATAAGACCGGTTATGGAAGGATCCGTTATAACATCGTAAACACCGGGTTCAATGGGCTTTGCGCGGGAAAGGATATCTCCCTTTTTGATGAGAGCGTCCTTCAGCAGGGGGAGCTGCTCCATAACGCTGCCCATAACAGGGCCGTAGGCTATCTCTCTGGGCTGAACTATTTTGTCATTATCCTTATAAACGCCCATAATAACACCGTTGCACCAGGTGTAGTGCTGGGTGAGGGTGCGGTTTTTAGAGATAAAAAGTTTGTGGGTGTCTATGTAGCTGAGAGCGGTGAAGGCGTTGAGAAGCTTGTTGCTGCCGGCAAGAAGCTCTGCGGAAAGGCTGCGGCAGAAGTTCAACATATCCTCTTCGCTTATGCTGTCAATATCGCTTTCCCGCAGGAAATTTTCCTCAAGGGGATCATCGCTGAGAGCCTGTCGGGAAATGACGGACATTCCCTCAAAGGCTTCGGAGGGGAAGCAGCTGCTTATAAACTCAGCAAGGGCGGGGATGCAGGGGGAGACATCGTCCATGGAGTATTCGTAAAAAATACCGTTTCTGCTGAGCTTGACAACAAAGCCGCTGTCATAATCGTTGCCTTCGCTGATGGAGCTGCTGCTTTTGTCCGCTCTTATGCTAAGGCTTTTAGTGTCGGCGCCGAGAATACTGACATATTCAAAATCCCGACTGAGAATGCCCACCAATTCCTGAAGGGCATCAATTCGTGAAGAGAGAAACTTTGAAAAACCCATATCTGCACCTTTCTTTTCTGATTTAGATAGCTACAGTATAGCACGGCGGCGGAAATATACAATGCAAAAATTGCAAAATGTGTAGGGAAATATTGCGAAAAGCCCATATTTGTGTTAGACTTGATTCAATTAATTATAAACCTTATGGAGGCGGCATATATGAGCAAAGAAGAAAAGAAACTCGGTTATCATGGCCCCCGCGGAATGGCACGCTACGATATTCCTGAGGCACCCGAAAGCGACAAGAAGTTTCGCCCAGGTATAAAGACCATTACCGAAGCCCAGCGCGAGGTAAATGTCCTCAGCGAGGCTGATGTTATCGTTGTCGGCGGCGGCCCCGGCGGATTTGCTGCAGCCCTTTCCGCTGCAAGAAACGGCGCAAGAACCATACTTCTGGAGCGCTATGGCCATCTCGGCGGTATGGCAACCGGCGGTATGGTTAACATAATTCCTCATATGAGCGATATCAAGGGCGACCACTACATAGGCGGCATCTGCCATGAGTTTGTCCAGCGCCTGAAGGCTCAGGATGCAGCCTTCGCTCCCGATGAGGCACAGTGGGGCACCACCGATGAAGGCTGCCTGAAGTATTATAAGGACGCAAGCTTCCATCATTTCTTTGTCCGCAAAAATGCAGAGGGCAAGGATGCTCTTGTTTATTCCGCAATTCTGGACCCCGAAATCGGCAAGAATGAGCTCAACCGCATGTGCGCTGAAGCGGGCGTAAAGCTTCTTCTCCATTCCTGGGTAACCGATACCATAGTTGAGGACGGCACCGTTAAGGGCATCATCTTCCAGAGTAAGTCCGGCCGTCAGGCTGTGCTTGGCAAGGTAGTCATCGACTCCACCGGTGACGGTGACCTTATCAATATTTCCGGAGCAAAGTCCGAGGATTATATCGACCCCGATTTCCGTATCAGCCATCTCTGCTTCGGCTTCTGGATCGGCGGCGTTGAGTTCAGAGCTTTTGATAAGTTTATGTCCGCTAAGCCCAATGACTATGTTCAGCTCCAGAATGACCTCTATGATAACGGTCTCTATGTAAGCTTCTTCCGGGGCATGCTGAAAAATCAGGAGAATGTTGCATGGCTCCATCCCCACTTCAAGACCAAGTGCCAGACCGATGTTGAAGAGATGACCCGTATGGATGTTGCTGGCCGCGAAAAGGCTGTCCGTACATGGGAGATGCTCCGCGACCGCGCCCCCGGCTTTGAGAAGAGCTACATTATGCTCACCGGTCCTCAGCTTGGTACCACCGGCGGACGCAGACTTATAGGCGAATACTCCCTCCGCGAGGCTGATTTGCGCAGAGCTGAGCCCTTCGAGGACACCATCGCAATCTTCCCCAATAATGACCGCGGCGCCGAGAGCCATGAATTCAACAGAATTTATGTGCCTTACCGCGCCCTCGTCCCCAAGGATGTTGACGGTCTTCTGGTTGCCTGCCGCGCTTTCTCCTCCGACGATGTTGCAAACACCTATTTCAACCTGATCCCCCACTGCATCTGCTTCGGTCAGGCCGCAGGCGCAGCCGCTGCAATCGCTGTGGAAAAGGGCATTAATGTGAGAGATGTTCCCTATGCCGAGCTGAAGGCAAAGCTCCTTGAGGGCGGAGCAATTCTCCCCGAATAAAATCAAACCTCGATAATCAACGCCCCTTATGAAATATTTCATCTCATAAGGGGCTGCATTTTATTCCAGTCTTCCGAAAGGGGGATGTGCTTTGTGCATTATCCTGAAAATTTGAATGAGCTGAAGGAGATAGTCTCCTCTGCCCGTGAGCGGGGTGCCTGCCTTGTACCCGTCAGCTCCGCGCCGCCCCACATCCACGGCGGCAGCGTGAACGAGAGGGCGGAGACGGTCTCCTTTGAGAAAATGAATAAAATCATGGCCATAAACCGCCATGACCGCTATGTCCGCGTTGAAGCGGGCGTAAGCTTCGGTCAGCTGCTGCCTGAAGTGAAGGCTGCGGGGCTGAGGCTGAATATGCCCTTCCTGCCCAGAAGCGGCAAAAGCGTTGTTGCCTCCGCTTTGGAGCGGGAAGGCGTTTTGCTGCCAAAGTATCAGTTTGACTATACCGACCCTCTTCTCAACGCAGGTGTCATCTATGGCGGCGGCGAGGAGATGAGAACAGGCTCTGCGGCAGGTCCCGTAGCTATGGAGGAAAGCCGCGCCGATATGGTCTCTCCCTGGGGACCCGGCACGGTGGACTATGTGCGCTTTCTCATGGGCGCCCAGGGCACGATGGGGCTTGTGGGCTGGGCAACGCTGAAGGCTGAGCTTGCGCCCTCCGTAAGCCGAATTTTCTTTGTTGAATCCGATGAGCTTGAAACTCTCACTGCACTTGCAGCAGAGCTTCTCTTCAGACGCATCCCCGATGACTGCATCATCCTGAATAATGTGAGCCTTGCCGCCGCCTTCACCGAGGGCGGGGAGGAAGAGAGTGTTGCCGCTGCCGCGGCGGCAAAGTGGACTCTTGTCTGCCGCGTCTGCGGATATGAACGCTACGGTGAGGAGCGCCTTAATATCTATGAAGGCTACCTCCGGGATTGCTGCGGTGAGTTTGACCTGGAGTGCAAAAGCGCCCCCACACCCGGAGCGGCTTTTGCGAAGAAAATAGATTCCATGCTTGGCGGGTGCGACAGCCGCGAGACCTATTGGAAGATGCGCAGGGGAGCGGTGGAGGAAATTCTCTTCCTTGCACCGCCAAGCAAGACTCCTTCTCTCACGAAACTGGCCCTTGAAGCTCTCGGCGAGCATAAGAAAGAAGACCTCGGTGTAATTATCCAGCCTCAGGTTCAGGGGCGGGCTTTCCGCATTGAGTTTGAACTTATGCATAGTGGGGATGAAGCTGTTGCCGACAGAGTTTGGGAGGCTGAAAAGAACCTATTTGCCGCAGGAGCATTTTTTGATAGACCCTATGGAAAACTCGGTGAGCTTGTGTATCCCGAGGGCACCGCAGAGGTTGACATAATGTGGAAAATGAAGAAGCTTTTTGACCCCGAGGGCATATTCAATCCGGGAAAACTTTGCTTTTAAGGAGGAGTCTGAGTGGAAAAACTGAAAAAATTTGAGTACTCGATGGACTCCTGCAATCATTGCGGACAGTGCAAGTGGATACTGCCGCCCAAAATGAGCGGCTGGGACTTTGCGGAAATATGCCCCATCCACCGCTATCATCGCTTTGATGCCTATTCGGGTCAGGGAATTCTTAATATCTCCAAAGAAGTTCTCACCGGTAGGCTGAAAATAGGCGAGGGACTTGAAAAAGTGCTTTATTCCTGCACCATGTGCGGCGCCTGCGATGTGAACTGCAAAAATGTCAGGGATATAGAAGTGCTTGAGACCATACAGAGCCTTCGTGAAGTCTGCGCCCGGGAGGGCAGCGTACCCGAAAGCGTAAGGTCTCTCTGCGCCAATATTGAGGAAAAAGGCAACATCTACGGACTTGATGCCGAAAAGCGCTTTGATTTCATGCCCGGGGATTTCGATGAGGATGAACAGAGCGAAACTCTCCTGTTTCTGGGCTGCAACGTCTATACCCACCCCGAAATTGCTCTTGCTGCAATAAAGCTTCTCAAGGCAGGCGGCGTAAGCTTTAGAATTTTCAAAGATGAAAGCTGCTGCGGCGCCGCGCTTTGGCGCAGCGGATATGCCGACAAAGCGGAAAAAGTTATAAAGACAAATGGGGAAAAGTTTCGCGAAAGAGGCATAAAGCGCATAATTACCCCCTGTGCAGAATGCTTCGGCGCCTTCCGCGCAATATATCCCCGCTTTGTTGATATGGATGTGGAAGTTCTCCACATGAGCCAGGTTATTGCCGCTCTGACAGAGGAGGGTAAGCTGCGCTTTGCTCCTTTGGCGGAGCCCATGAAGGTAACATATCACGACCCATGTATGCTGGGCAGACTTTCTGAGCCCTGGCAGAAATGGGAAGGAGAGATTAAGCCCTTTGGTCGCCATGTCCCTGAGAAAAAGTGGAGACGGGGCTTTGAGGGTGTTTATCATGAGCCGAGAGCGGCGCTGAAGGCTGTCCCCGGCATTGAGCTTTGCGAGATGCCCCGAAACTATGAAAATGCTCTTTGCTGCGGCTACGCATCAAGGGAAACAGATCCCGATATGAGCGCCGATACCGCTGCTGAGCGTATGCGTGAGGCTGCATCCGTGGGCGCGGAAGCTCTCGTCAGCTGCTGCAGCCACTGCATTGATTCGTTGGGCAAGGAAGGCAAGGCAATCGACCTTTGTGCCCTTTTGGCAGCACAGCTGGAGGAAGGAGGGGCAAAATGAGTCTTGCAAGAGAAGTTTATGAAGCTCTCGAAGCCGTTGTAGGCAAGAGATGGATAAGCGAGGACGAATTTGTCCTTGCGGGCAACCGCGTCAAGACCCCTGAAGTGCCCTTCACTTATCATAGCGCCGATGCCATTGTTCTGCCTGAAACTACGGAGCAGGTTCAGGAGATTGTCCGTATTTGCAATAAGTACGGAGTCTGCTTTGTTCCTCTTGTGTCAGGTGTCAGCGCCGAGGCTTTTGCAAACCGCCCTGGAACGGTTCTCATACAGATGAGCCGTATGAACAGAATAGTGGAGATAAACGAGACTGACCGCTACGCCGTTATAGAGCCCGGTGTGCGCCATGTGCAGCTTTATCCCGAGCTTCGCCGCCGCGGCTTCAGCTACACCGCAGCAGCCGTAGGCCCGGGAGGCAGCGTTCTTGCCAACTTCACATCATCCTCGGGTGACCACCATAATCAGCACAGCGCATCCCGTTCCAACCGCTATCTCTTGGGCGCTGAGTTTGTAACTCCCGAGGGTGAGATTGTCCGCACAGGCTCTCTCGCATCGGGAGCCGGATGGTTTTGTCCCGATGGCCCCGGTCCCGGACTGAGAGCTCTTATGAAGGGCTATTTCGGCAACCACGGACAGTTCGGCATAATAACCCGAATTGCCATCGCTCTTCTGCCTTGCAGCGGTCCTGCGGAAATTGAGCAGGAGGGAATAAGTCCTTACCATAAGGTTCGGATGAACAGCCCTTGCTCCAAAGTTTATGTGTTTAACTATGAGCATATTTACAATGTCCGCGATGCGATGCTGAAGATAGGCGAGGCGGAAATTGCCGCTACCGTGCTGAAATATTTCTATCTTCCCGCCACATTGATGATGACAAATTCCGCCAATGAATTCTGGGAAAAATGGGAGGGAGGATATAAGGAGGCGCTTAGTATGCCTCTTGTCGTTCATCTTGCCACCCGGAGCGAAGCGGAGATGGCTTATGAGGAAAAAATCCTCTTTGAAATTATTGAGGAGACCGGCGGAAAGCGCATCCCCAGAGAAATTGAGCAGTGGTGGGATGAGCATATGGATTTCTTTATGATCGTGGGAAGACTCCAGAGTGTGCTCCGCCTTGGGGGCGGATGGATGCCAAATAAGCTTGCATCTGACTCTGTTTCCCATATTTGTGAGGTTGGAGAGAGCGTAAATGAGCTTTTGAGCGAGTTTACCGAGAGCGGAAAGCTTTTCGATGCTCCGGAAAATTATCAGATAATCCCCATGGAATACGGTCATTTTGCTCATATAGAGGTCCTCATTATGTGGGACAGAACAAACCCCGCAGCAGGCAGGGGAGTAGGTGAATACCGCATGAGATCCCGCAATAACGACATTGAAAAGCGCTTCCATGCCGAGACCCCGGGAAGCCTCAATGCGGGTATGGAACAGATAGGTCCGCTCTACTGCGATGCAAATGTCTGGCTGCGCAAAATCAAGGCAAGTCTTGATCCCAACAACATTGCAAATCCTCTTATATAAAACGCGTAAAAAGCACAGAAAACATATGCCAGTTTTCTGTGCTTTTTTTATGCAAATATATGTTACTATGGCAGAAAATGGAGCAATTGCTACTGTTGACACACAATGCTTCCGATGGGATAATAATACTGCGATTCGAAAAAGGGAGGGATTGAAGTGAAGAGAACACTTTTTGCTGCATTGCTGCTTATTTGCATACTGCTTTTCTGTGCCTGCGGTGACGCTGCAGTTGTTGAAACTCCTGCGCCGGAGGCTAGCTCCACTCCTGCACCCTCAGTCTTTATCCCGCTGCCCCAAAGCAGCCCCGAGGCTTTGCCCGAAGAATCGGAAGAGCCGGAGCTAAGTACTGCACCCACGGCTGAGCCCAGTGCAAGTCCCACTCCGACCCCGCCCCCGCCACCCCCCCCAACACCCCCCCCCCCCCCCCCCCCCCTACCCCCCCCCCCCCCCCGC